>DATEOK010000292.1:0-12330 GCA_035274225.1 Dongiaceae bacterium | reverse complement strand
CTGATCGGAGATCCGGTCTATGGCCGCGTCACGCCGTCGCGCCGCAAGGCGCATCCCGCAGCTGCTGCCTTTCCACGGCAGGCGCTGCATGCCGCCGTGCTGGGCTTTGACCACCCGCGAACCGGCAGAAAGCTGCGCTGGGAATCGCCGCTGCCGGCCGATCTGGTGGAATTATCCGAAGCTCTTTCAAAGGCTTAGAGATTATTTCCGAGCGGGCGAGTCGGGCGTCTTGAAACGCGTGCGATGTAAGCCCATCTAACATTCACTCAGTTTCTCAAAGCCATGCAGGGAGTCGTCTGCTGCCCTGCGGCAATCGTAATGGGATAGGGACTGGGCTGTTCTATGATGCCTCTCACGGGCACCATGAAGGGGACGATATGGCCGTACGTAATCTTCCAAGTCTCGTCAGCGATTCCAATCTGGCCCGCTATCTCGCGGAGATTCGCCAGTTCCCAATGCTGGAACAGAGCGAAGAATTCATGCTGGCCAAGCGCTGGCAGCAGCAGCAGGACACCGAGGCCGCGCACAAGATGGTGACCAGCCATCTGCGCCTGGTCGCGAAGATCGCGATGGGCTATCGCGGCTATGGCCTGCCGATGTCCGAAGTCATTTCCGAAGGCAATGTCGGCCTGATGCAAGCCGTGAAGCGCTTCGATCCCGACAAGGGTTTCCGCCTCGCGACCTACGCGATGTGGTGGATCCGCGCCGCGATCCAGGAATACATCCTGCACTCGTGGTCGCTGGTGAAGATCGGCACCACCGCCGCGCAGAAGAAGCTGTTCTTCAACCTGCGCCGCGTGAAAGGCCAGCTGAAGGCGCTCGAGGAAGGCGACCTGCGGCCGGAGACGGTGAAAGAGATCGCGACCCGGCTCGACGTGCCCGAGAACGACGTGATCGACATGAACCGCCGCCTCGCGGCGCCCGATCATTCGCTGAACGCGCCGGTCCGCATGGATGGCGAAGGCGAGTGGCAGGACTGGCTGGTCGACGAAGGCGACAGCCAGGAGAACATGCTGGCGGAGAGCCAGGAGTTCGGTCGCCGGCAGAAGCTGCTGGACCGCGCGCTGAAGCTGCTCAATCCGCGCGAGCGCCGCATCCTGTCGGAACGGCGCCTGAAGGACGAGCCGACCACCCTCGAGGACCTCTCGAAGGAGTTCGGCATCAGCCGCGAGCGCGTGCGCCAGATCGAGGTGCGCGCGTTCGACAAGGTCCAGCGCGCCATCCGCAACGCGGCCCTGGACGAGAAGCTGGCCGTGAACTGACCGCTCGCGTATCGACACCGATAGCAACCCGCGCTACCTGTTGGCGCGGGTTTTTCTTTTGCATCGAATCGCATGACGCTGAAATCGCTCGCCCGGTCGCTGGTGCGGATGACGAAGCGGCCGTTCCGCCGCCGGCCGCGCATCGTCATGACCCTGCTGTGCCGGGATGAAGAGGACATCATCGGCTACAACATCGCCTACCATCTGGCGCAGGGGGTGGATTTCGTCATCGCCACCGACAACGGTTCTCAGGATCGCACACCCCTGCTGCTCGAGCGCTTCGCGCGGCAAGGCAAGCTGCATCTGCTGCACGAACCAGGCCTGACGCACGACCAGGGCATCTGGGTGACGCGCATGGCCCGGATGGCGGCGAAGAAATTCGATGCCGACTGGGTCATCAACAACGATGCCGACGAATTCTGGCTCTCGGAGCAAGGCACCGTCCGCGAGGTCCTGGCGGCAATTCCTTCCGGCACGGACTGCCTGTCGGTGCCGCGGGTCGACATGCTGCCGCCTCGAAGCACAGACCTGGCGTTCTATGAATCGATGCTGGTGCACAATGGCAACGGCCGGAGCGTGCACGGCACGACATTGGCGCCGAAAGCCTGCCATCGCGCGTATTCCGACATACGGATTGCGCAGGGCAACCATTTCGCCAAGCGGCGCGGTGCCCGACTCACCGATGAGACCAATCACCCGCTGCGCATTTTCCATTATCCCCTGCGCAGCCTGGATCACCTCCAGCGCCGGATCCGGCGGGGCGCGATCGCCCTGGAGCCAGGGTCGCGCATGAATGCGACCTCGGCCGACCGTTGGCGCAAGCTGTATGGCAATCACCTCCAGCCCGGCCAGATCGAATCCTATTACTCCGAGCGCGCGCCGGGCATGGAGCAAATCGAGGCTGGGATTGCGAGTGGCGCCTGGATCCGCGACACGCGGATCCGCGATGCGCTGCGGCTGCTCGACCCCGCGCTGGTCGCAGCCGACGGCATGTAGCCCGAATTCCGAGGGACCACGCGCCGGCGCGGGCGCGTCAGTTCTTGGCGGCGACGACCTCGCCCCACTCGTTGATCAGCTGCGTTTGGTCGCGGTGCACGCGGCGCAGCCGCAGCCCGGACTGCGCCTCCGCCATCTTCGCTATCAGCGGCGGCACCGCCAGGAACAGCAGCCAGCCGCAGCCGGCACCGCTGAGCGCCGCCAGCCAGCCGATCGAGTCCCGCAGCACCAGCGCCACGACCTCCAGGCTGTTGCCCATGGTCAGCACCTGATGCACGAAGTAGAGCGAGCCCACCAGATTGAGGCCAAGCACGGTGAAGGTGAGATGGCGGTTCGGATGGGTATCGACGATGCGCGCCACTACGCTCGGCACCAGCGCCGCCACCATCACGATCGCGATCGGCGCCATCAAGGCGGCGGCCGGCAGCAACAGGATCAGCAGCAGCGCCGGTTTGAACGCCTTGGGTGCCGATTCCGCTTGAGTCTTCGTGGATGCTTGCTTGGCCACGACTTCCTCCTACAACAACGCGTAGACGCTATAGGCCGCGATCGCCGCACTGGCGACGAAGGCGGAGGTGATGGCGGCGGCACGCTGGCCGATCAGGCGCGTACGCTCCGCATTGGTGAGCCCCCCCTGCTCCAGCCACCGCTCCTCCTGCTTCAAGCTGACATAGGCGCGCTTGGCGGCGATGAAGCCGAGGCTGTCGGAACGCCGATGGGGGCCGTTCGGATCGAACAGCAGCGCGAGTGCGGCGAAGTCGCCTTCCTTGCCGAGCTTGTGCATGCGCCGTTCGGCATCCGCGCGCGCGGTCGCATGATGGAAGCTGTTGAGCGCCGGCGCCAGCATGGCGACCACCGCGTCAGCAAGGCGCGGCAGCTTGCGATTGGGATAGGCCTGCTGGACCATGGCGAGCAGGCGCAGGATGGCGACCCTGCGCTCCGCTTCGTCCTGCGCCTGCGCGATGGTCCCGAGCTCACGGTCGATCGAACGCCTGAGATGGGCGCCGATGAAGGCCGCAATGTGGCGGTCGAGCGGAATGGTGCCTTCGCCCAGCGCGGGCAGCGCCGCATCGATCGCCGGCAGCAGGTCGCTCATCTTGGTGACATAGAAGTCGGCGATCATGGGCGAGCGGCACGGGATGAGAGGATCGAGCTCGTAGAGCGCGCGCTCCGCGCCCTGGCCAATGCCCGGCTTTTCGATGTGCTTTTCGATCTCCTCCATGATGCGGCGGACCTGCAGCTGGTCGGAGTTGAGGGCCATCTGCTCGTTCATCCAGACCTGGGCCAGGCGGCCGCGCAGCATTTCGACGAACTGGTTGAGCAGCGGCTGGTTGTCCAGGACCTGCGCCAGCATGGTCGCCATGCCGGTGATGTTGACCCGGATGTCGCGATAGCAGATCGGCGCCTGCGCGTTCATCCAGATGACAAGGCGCGAGACATAGCGGTCCTTGATGGCGGCGCTGGGGCCGGAACCGGCGGCCGCGGTCATCAGGCGGTTCATCACGTCGCCGACCTTGTCGTCGTTGAAGCTGCGCTTCATCCAGTTGTCGAAGTCGCTGCTGTCGACCAGCTTCATGGACTCAGGCCAGCGCCGCGCCATCGCGTGGGCCAGCGCCGGCTTGTTCATGTGATCGGTGTCGCCGAAGCGGATCGGCCGCGAAGCACGCTGCGGCAGATACGGCATGGTCGGGGTGAAGTGCTGGCCAGTCGTCCAGGCATCGAGGTGGCGCAGGGTCCAACGATCGGCGGCCTTGTCGTTGAGCAGTCCGCGCAGGATTTCCGCCATCGAGGTCGAGAGCTTTTCCCGCCCGGCGAGCGCCGCGAACGAACCGGCGGTGATCTTGGCGGAGATGATCTCTTCGTCCGACATGCCCTCGGTCGGATCACGGCCGACATGGAGCTGCAGGATGAGCACGCCCAAGGCGTAGAGGTCGTCAGCGTTGAGTCCGGGGCCGCGGCCGTACGGGTCGGCGATCGCGTTCTCGATGGTTTCGTAGAGCACGGGCTGCGCGAAGCCGGACGGCATGCTGAAGCACTCGCCGAGCATCACCGGGCCCTGGCTGGCCGACTGATAGAACAGGTTGCCGGGGCGGATCGCCCGATGCGGGATGCCAAGCTGGATCAACTCGCGGATGGCGCCGATCAGCGGTCCGATCACCTGGCGCGCCAGCTGTGGCTCGGTCATCGCGCGCGGCGGCGGGACCTCTCCACCGAACATGCGCTCGCCCTTCGGCGCGTCGAAGATCAGGATTGGCCGGCGGCCCCACACCACCGCGCCGCCCGTCGCGGGCATCGGCCAGTCCACCACGCCGCTGGCGCGCGGCCACATCAGCGGGGTATCGGATGGCGGTTTCTTGGTAACGCCGAGATAGCGGCACGGCAGGTGCCCCGGCGCCATCAGCGCGAACATGGGGCGGCCAGGCTCGTTGCGGTCATGCACCGCGAAGGCTTCGACGCCGGGCGAATCGAACTTGGGCATGCGCCGGTCCGGCGCAATCTCGTACCGTTCGTCGAGCAGGATCTGATCGTCCGCCATCGCCAATCGCGCTTTGCGCCAAAATCCGTTCGGCCGAGCCCTTTAGCCCAGCCGCGGCCACACACAGTGAGCCAATCCTAGGTTATGACCGGGAGTGGTTAACGGAGGGTAAGGAATGCGTCCTTGGGCCAAGAAAATGAGGACCAAATTGACGTCGCGGCCGCCCCTGTGCCACTGCACGGGAGAGGGCGATGGGAGAGCGGCATGCGGCGGTTAGAAGTCACTTCGGCGGATGGGTTGAAACTCGCGGCCTATGAAGCCGGCAACGGTAGCGGGCCCGAGATCCTGTTCATCCACGGCTTCTCGCAATGCGCGGAATGCTGGGAGCCGCAGTTCTACGATCCGCTCCTGAGTGGCCGCTTCCGCCTGACCGCGTTCGATCTTCGGGGACATGGCGCATCCGACAAGCCGGCATCGCCCGACCGATATGCGGAAGACCGTCTCTTCGCCGACGACGTGAAAGCCATCATGGACGCCCTGGGTTTGAAGCGTCCGTTGCTCGTCGGCTGGTCCTACGCCGGCCGCATCATCGGCGACTATCTCGAGGCGTACGGGACCGGCCGCATCGCCGGCATCAACTATGTCTGCGCGCGGACCAACAACCAGCCGGAGTTCGTCGGGCCGGGAAACGATCACCTCGCGGCCATGATCGGCGAAGACGGCGCGGCCGATCTGGCGGCGACGCGGGCGTTCGTGCGCGCCTGTTTCGCGCGGCAGCCTTCGCGCGACATGCTGGAGCGGATCGTCGACTACAATATGCTCGTGCCGGCCCATGTACGTGCCGCGCACCTGTCGCGTCCGCCCAGCGACGGCGCCGTGCTGCAAACGATCGACGTGCCGGTGCTGGTGACGCAGGGCGACCAGGATTTGCTGGTGACCAAGGGTCTTGGTGAACTGACGGCTTCACTCGTGCCAAGCGCCAGGCTTTCGATGTTCGAGGGCGTTGGCCACACGCCGTTTGTCGAGGACGTGGTGCGCTTCAATCGCGAGCTGGCGGAGTTCGCCGCAGCGGCACACGCGCGGCGGTAGCGCTATTCCAGATTGGTGTGCCGCGCGCGCATTGCACCAGCGCTCTCGCCCTTGATCTCGCGCAACCGCAACACCAGCAGTTCGAACACCAGCATCTGGCTGAGCTCGAACAGCGAGCCCATCGGCAGGACGGAGGTCTTGGCGCCCTGATCGTTCGCCATGGTCTGCGCCGGGATGTGCAGGACGTGATCGGCGCTCTTCGCCAGATTGCTGGCCGGCTGTGCCGTCACGATCGCGGTCTTCGCGCCGGCGTCCTTCGCGATCCTGGCCAGCGCGGCGATGCTGGCGAAGTCGCCAGGCCCGGCGGAGCAGATCAGCAGATCGCCGGCGCCGACCGGCGGTGTCGTCATCTCCCCCACCACATGCGCATCGAGCCCGAGATGGAACAGCCGCATCGCGAGGCCCTTCATCTGCAGGCCTTCGCGGCCCAAGCCGTGGAGGGCAAGCGTCTTCGCGGCGGCAACGGCTTGAGCAAAAACCTCGAACGAGCTCGCATCCAGGCGTTCGATCACGCGGGCGGCATCGTCCAAGGCGCTCTTTGCCAGGTCGGAGATCGTCATGCCGATCTCAATCCGCGAACGGATCGGTCACCAGGATCGTGTCGTCGCGTTCCGGCGAGGTGGAGAGCAGCGCGACCGGCACCTCGATCAGCTCCTCGATGCGGCGGATGTATTTGATCGCGGTCGCCGGCAGCTGGGCCCACGAACGCGCGCCCTTGGTCGATTCTGACCAGCCTTCGATGGTTTCGTAGATCGGCTTGGCGGCGGCCTGTAGATGCGTGGCGGACGGCAGGTAGTCGAAGCGCCGGCCTTCGATGTCGTAGCCGACGCAGATCTTCAATTCCTTGAAGCCGTCCAGCACGTCGAGCTTGGTCAAGGCGATGCCGGTGATGCCGCCGACCTTGGCCGACTGGCGCACGAGCGCCGCATCGAACCAACCGCAGCGGCGCTTGCGCCCGGTGACGGTGCCGAACTCGTGGCCGCGTTCGCCGAGCCTCTGGCCGATCTCGTCAGTCAGCTCGCTGGGGAACGGGCCGGACCCGACGCGCGTGGTGTAGGCCTTGGTGATGCCGAGCACGTAGCCGACCGCGCCGACACCGATGCCGGAGCCGGTCGCCGCCTGCCCCGCGACGGTGTTCGACGACGTCACGTACGGGTAGGTGCCGTGGTCGACGTCGAGCATGGAACCTTGCGCGCCCTCGAACAAAATGCGGTCGCCGCGTTTGCGCGCGTCGCTCAGCATCTGCCAGACCGTCTTCACGTAGGGCGTGACCTTGGGCGCGATCTCGCGCAGCTGCGCCAGCAGCTCGGCCCCGTTCACCTCGTCCGCGCCCATGCCGCGCAGCAGCGCGTTGTGATGCTGCAGCAGCGTTTCGACCTTGGCATCGAGCGCGGCGGGGTCGAACAGATCGCACACGCGGATGGCGCGGCGCGCCACCTTGTCCTCGTAGGCCGGACCGATGCCGCGGCCGGTGGTGCCGATCTTGCCGGCGCCGCGCGCCTCTTCGCGCAGCAGGTCGAGCTTGCTGTGGAAGGGCAAGATCAACGCCGCGTTTTCGGCGACCGCCAGCACATCCGGCGTCACTGTCACGCCCTGCCCGCGCAGCGTGTCGATCTCCTTCAGCAGCGCCCAGGGGTCGACCACCACACCGTTGCCGATGACCGAAAGCTTGCCGCGCACCAGGCCGGAGGGCAGCAGGCTGAGCTTATAGGTCTTGTTGCCGATGACCAGGGTATGACCGGCGTTGTGGCCGCCTTGGAAGCGCACCACCACGTCGGCGCGTTCCGACAGCCAGTCGACAATCTTGCCCTTGCCCTCGTCGCCCCACTGCGAGCCGATGACCGCTACATTCGCCATACTCAGGATTCCCTATCAAAGCATTTGAACGGCGCCATTGCGCCAGAGATGCGAGCAGCCGAGGCGGCGCGCTTCCTTCTCATCCGCCCCCTTGTCGTCTCCTGGGCCGTTGTCGAGCGCGTGGATGGTGACCCAGCCTTCCTGGCGCAGGCGCAACGCGGCGTCGTGCGAGGTGCCGCGCGGCAGCAGGATGCGGCGCGCTTGCTTGGGCGCCGGCAGCGCCGCGGACAACGTATCGAGATAGAGCGTGAAGCCGGTCGCGTCCTCGCCCGCCTGGTTGACATAGCGGCCGCCGCGCCCGAATTCGCCGGCGACGCCGCGCCCGAGCAACGAGAACGTGACGCCAGTGTGATACTCGAAGCCGCGGTGATCGGTCGGATCGACGTTGAGGCCGAGCGTTGGCGCCGCCTCCTGCACCAGCTTCGCCACCTCGATCAGGCGGTCGCGCTGCGCGGCGGCACTCTTGGTCAAAGCGATCGCGGCAAGGCGATCGAGCGCCCGCGGCGGCGCGCCGACGGCGTTCATCAGCTGCGCCAAGGTCGGCGCCAGCTTGCCGCCCAGTTCCTTCACCGCGGCTGCATCCTTGCGGTCGAGCGCGGCGACCACCGGTGTCGGATCGGCGACGCCTGACTCACGCAGGTAGGACACCGTCAGCATCGGCGCGTTGAGATCGACCACCAGCTGGGTGACGCCGAGCTGCTGCAGCGCTTCGGCTGCCAGCAGCACAGCTTCGGCATCGGCGGCGGCGCTGGCGATCCCGATCAATTCGATCCCGGCCTGGCCGATCTGGCGCTCGGGGCGCATCTGCTCGCCCTTCACCCGCAGCACCTGGCCGGCGTAAGACAGGCGCAGCGGCCGGGGCGCGCCCTTCAGCCGGCTGGCGGCGATGCGGCCGACCTGCGGGGTCATGTCGGCGCGCACGCCCATCATACGCTGCGACACCGGGTCCATCAGGCGGAAGGTATCGGACGCCATCGCCGCGCCCATGCCGGACAGCAGCGCGTCCTCGAACTCGATCAGCGGCGGCTTGACCCGTTCGTAGCCCCAGGCGGCGAAGCAGGCCATCAGGCGCTCCACCATGGCGGCCTCGAACGCGGCGTCGGGCGGCAGGCCGTCCTTCAACCCCGCGGGCAGCAGATACTGGTGGTCCTTGCCGTTGGCCATGGGTCGGGCGCGATCTCGGGTTGGTAAACAGCGCCCCCGGCCCCGCGTGCGGGGGCCTTGGGCACAGGTAAGTAGCCGAATTCCGGCGACCCTCGCAAGGCGCGAAGTAGTCGCGTCTGTCCTAATTGTGATAAGAGAGGGCTGCAGTTCGTTCGGGGGGCCTGGGCGGAATGAACTCGGAACGCCAAAACCTTCTTGGCTACACCCTGCTCCTGCCGGCGGTTCTCATCCTGACGCTGTGCGGCGTTCTTCCCATGGTGTTCGTGGTGTATTATTCGCTCCACGACACGTTCGGCGGAAACAGCTTCATCTGGGTCGGGGCAGACTGGTTCGCGCAAATTCTCGTCGCACCCGAATTCCATGCGGCGCTGGCTCGCAGCCTGGGTTTTTCCGCGCTCGCTTTGGCGATCGAAGTTCCCCTGGGAATCTATGTTGCTCTGCGGATGCCGACCAAGGGCGCGATGGCGGCCGTCTACATCGTGCTCATGACCATCCCGCTGCTCACGCCCTCGATCGTGGTCGGCTATCTCTGGACGGCGCTGACGCTGCCGAACGCAGGCCTGATCTACGAGGTGCTGGCCCCCTTCGGCATCGATCTCAACATGAACAAGCCGGTCACGGCCTGGCTGATGCTCGCCGCGATGGATGCGTGGCACTGGACGAGTCTGGTGGTTCTGCTCTGCTTCGCCGGGCTGCGCGCCATTCCGGACGACTATTATAGGGCCGCGCGCATCGACGGCGCGAGCAGTTGGTCGGTCTTCAGATACATCCAGCTGCCGAAGCTTCGGACCGTGCTGCTGGTCGCGATCCTTTTGCGCTTCGTGGACAGCTTCATCATCTATACCGAGCCGTATGTTGTCACCCACGGCGGCCCGGGGGTATCGACGACATTCCTGTCGCACGAGCTGGTTCTGAAAGCCCTGACGGAGTTCAATCTCGGCGAGGGTGGCGCGATGGCGGTCGTCTATTTCCTCATCGTGCTGTGCGTGTCCTGGGCCTTCTTCGTGGTGGTTGTGCCGCGTTCACGGGCGAGGTCAGGGACCGCTTCCTCATGACCAAGAGGCGCTCCTTCGCTCCCGCCATCTATGTCGGCCTCCTTCTGGTGCCGATCTACTGGCTGTTCATCATGAGCCTCAAGACCACCAAGGAGATTGAGAGCAGCTTCATTCCTTATCCGCAGGCTCCGACGCTGGAGAACTTCCAGTACATCTTCGACGATCCGTCCTGGTATCTGGGTTACCTGAACGCGCTGATCTATGTGCTGATCAATGTCGCGATCGCGGTGACCGTCGCTGTTCCGGCCGCCTATGCCTTTTCGCGCTATAGGTTCTTCGGCGCGCGGGTCCTGTTCTTCGGCTTCCTGACCTTTCGCATGATGGCGCCGGCGATCTTGCTGGTGCCGTTCGTCCAGATCTTCTCCGAACTCAACCTGATCGACACGCACATCGCCGTCGCCATCGCTCACTGCTTCTTCAATGTCCCGATTGCGGTCTGGATTCTCGAAGGGTTCATATCGTCCATCCCACGCGAAATGGATGAGTCCGCCCGCGTGGATGGCTACGGCCTGATCCGTTTCTTCCGGAAGATCCTGCTTCCGCAGATCGCGCCAGGCATCGCGGTCACCGCCTTTTTCTGCTTCATGTTCTCGTGGGTCGAGTCGCTGCTGGCCAATGGCCTGACTGTGGTGGAGGCCAAGCCGATCAACGGAATCATGACGCGGGCGGGGAGCGTCCTGGCGGCCGACATGCCGCTGCTGGCGGCGGCAGGCGTGCTCGGGTTGATTCCTGGCGTGGCCTTGATTGTCTTCATGAGAAACCACTTGGCGCGAGGCTTCTCGATGGGACGAGTCGTGTGATGTCGATCAGAACGCAGCTCGCATCGGCGTCGATACAATCACAGCGCGTCAGACGTGTACTTCGCCGGTGACGGTGAGAACAGCATGGCCGGACATCTTCACCCGGTCGCCTTCCAGGCGCAGCCACAGCTCGCCGCCGCGGCTTGACAGCTGGCGCGCAAAGAACGTCTTGCGCTCCAGCACCTCCGCCCAATAGGGAACCAGCGCACAGTGCGCTCCGCCGGTCACCGGATCTTCCGGAATACCGACCTTGGGCACGAACACGCGCGAGACGAAATCCGCCTTGGCCCCCCGCGCCGTCACAGCCACGTCGAGCGGCAGGCGCGCGATCTTGGAAATGTCCGGCTTGAGATCCCGCACCACGTCCTCGGACTCGACGACCGCCAGATAGGTCCAGCTGCGGCGCAGGTCGATGACCTTGGCGCCGATCGCCTCGGCCACTGGCGCCAGCTCGGAGACGGAGGCCGGCTCGTTCTTGCGGACCGGGAAATCCATGATCAGCCGGTCGCCATCGCGCGCGACCGTGAGCGCGCCCGACAGCGTGTGGAACACGACACTGTCCCGCCCCGGCTCCAGGTGATTGAGCACGACAAAGGCGCTCGCGAGGGTCGCGTGGCCGCACAGCGGCATCTCCACCGTCGGCGTGAACCAGCGCAGATGGAAGTCGCGTCCCTGCGGCACGAAATACGCGGTCTCCGCCAGATTGTGCTCGGCCGCGATCGCCGCCAGCATCTGGTCGGGCAGCCACTCTTTCAGAGGCATCACCGCCGCCGGATTGCCCGCGAACGGCATGCTGCTGAAGGCATCGACCTGGAAGAACTTCATCGCCATCCCCCTTATCGCGCCGCGACCGCGACGCCCGCGCCGATCAGGATCGAGCCCGTCACGCGATTGAACAGCCGCGACGCCTTGCTCGAGGCGAGCAGGCGCAAGCTGCGTTCGGCCAGAAAGATATAGCCGCCATAGACCAGATAGGAAATCACCACCACGATTCCCGCCAGCACCAGGAAGTCAGCGAACCTGATCGCGGTCATGTCGAGGAAGGTCGGCAGCAGCGCGCTATAGAACAGGATCGCCTTAGGATTGCCGAGCGTGACCAGGAAGCCAAGGCCGACATCCTTGATGAGCCCCTGCCCGCTCCGCGGCTTGACCACCAGCGGCGAAGCCGAAGACCGGAATGCCTTGTAGCCGAGCCACACCAGATAGACGGCGCCGGCATATTTCACGATCTGGAACAAAGGTCCCATCGCGGTCGCGATCGCCGTCAGCCCGACCATCGCGACGCCCATGAAAAAGAAATCTGCGAGGACCAGTCCGCCCGTCACAGCCAATCCCGCCATGGGGCCGGACGACAAGGCGCGCGAGATGATGGTCGCAAGGCCCGGTCCCGGCGACAGCGCCAGAAAAAACATGCCGATGCCAAAGGCGATCGCGGATTCGAGCGACATGCTAGCTGCGCACGATGCGCATCATCGCCGACACCGCGCGGTCGGCACCCTCGCCGCGCGCGATGAGTCCGTCGGCAGCGCCGAGCGCGTCGCGCGTGTCGCGGTTCTGGCCCATCTTGGCCTTAGCATCGACCCGCGCGACGGTGAAGCGGACGCCGACGATGCCGCGGATCAGCGCGGCGA
>DATEOK010000291.1:0-3100 GCA_035274225.1 Dongiaceae bacterium | reverse complement strand
GGCCGAGCTGTGTCGGTTCGCTCTGGCCCTGCAGCGTGGCGGTGACGGTGCCGTCATTGCCGATTGTGATGCCGGTCGCGCCCTGCGGCACGGTGATCTGCGGGATGATGGGCATGCCGTCGCTGGTGACGATGGCGCCTTCGGCCGTGGTACTGAAATTGCCGGCGCGGGTATAGGCGATGCTGCCGTCGGGGCGCTGCACCTGGAAGAAGCCGGAGCCTTCGATCGCCATGTCGAGCGCGTTGCCGGTTTCCTGCAGCGTGCCCTGCGTGTTGATCTTGCTGGTGCCCTGCATCGCGACGCCCGAGCCCAGGTTGAGGCCGGTGGCGAACTTGTTCTGGCTGTCCGAATTGGCGCCGGCCGCGACCATCTGCTGATAGGCGAGCGTTTCGAAATCGGCGCGGTCGCGCTTGAAGCCGGTCGTGTTGACGTTCGCCAGGTTGTTGGCGATCACCCGCATCTTCGTGTTCTGCGCGTCAAGCCCGGTGCGGGCGACATGAAGGGCTGCGTTGCTCATCGTCTATGATCTCCGTGAGGCATGCTCATGCCCAATCAAAAGCAAGGTTCGTGCCAGATTAACCATCAAGCTTCATCAGCGAGGCGCCGCCATCGTCGAGTTCCTTCGCGGTATTGATGAGCTTGACCTGGGTTTCCCAGGCGCGGCTCGCCTCGATCATGTCGACGAGCGATGAGGTGGCGTTGACGTTGGAGCCTTCGAGCGAGCCGCCGGTCACGGTCGCGAGCGGGTCCTGGGGCAGGGCGCCGCC
The DNA here is from genome assembly GCA_035274225.1 of Dongiaceae bacterium. Taxonomy (GTDB): domain Bacteria; phylum Pseudomonadota; class Alphaproteobacteria; order Dongiales; family Dongiaceae; genus Dongia_A. The sequence goes on along the minus strand of DATEOK010000291.1, from coordinate 2,333 downwards.
ATTCACCTCGCGGAACAGGCCGTCAGTGCCCTTGGACATGCTGGAGCCGACCGAGCTGACGAGCTTCAGCCCGTCGACCCGCTGCGGGTTGGAGGCTTCGCCGCCCGCCGGCACGCCCCAGATGCTGCCGTCCTGCGCGATCGAGAGGCTGTCCATCGCGGGCAGGGTGATGGGGCCGCCTTCGCCCAGCACCGGCATGCCGTCGCCGGTGGTGAGAAGGCCGCTGTCCGAAACCTTGAGGTCGCCCCGGCGCGTATAGGCTTCCGATCCGTCCGGGGCCTGAACGGCGAGCAGCGCATCGCCGTTCATGGCCACGTCCAGCGGATTGCCGGTTTCGGTGACCGCGCCTTGTGCCATGTCGGCGGCGATCACCTGTTCGGACTGCTGCGCCCGCGTATCGAACCCGTCGCCCTTGATCCAGCGCGTTTCGGCATTGGCGATTTCCTGGCGGAAGCCAACCGTGTTGACGTTCGCGAGATTGTTGGAAATCGCCGCCTGCCGCGCCATCGCGCCGCGCATTGCGGTGAGTGCCGTGTTGACGAGCCGGTCCATGGGGGTGTCCTGACGTTGCTGTGTTTTTCCGTTCGCCCTGAGCGAAGTCGAAGGGCTCCGCTGAGGCGATGCCGAAGCACTTCGCTACGCTCAGTAGAAGGCTTCGACTTCGCTCAGCCCGAACGGGGGAGAGGCTGGTTACTTATCAGGTGCGCATGTTGACGATGGTGGTCGAGAGCGTGTTGGCCGCTTCGATCGCCTTCGAGTTCGCCTGGAAGTTGCGCTGGGCCGAAATCAGCTGGACCAGTTCCTCGGTGATGTCGACGTTGGAGCGTTCCAGCGCGCCCGAGCGGACGGCGCCGTAAAGGCCGCTATTGCCCATGCCGAACATGGCGCTGCCGCTGGCCGAGGTCGAGGTCCAGTGGGCGTCGCCCTGCTGGCGCAGGCCTTCCTGGCTGTTGAACGCGGCCATGGCGACGGCGCCGAGATAGACGCTGGTGCCATCGGCATAGACGCCGGTGATCTTGCCGTCTTCGCCCACGCCGACGCTGGACAGCTGGTTGCCGGTGCCGTTGGCGGGCCAGTTGGTGGGGATCTGGAGATCGGTCAGCGCGGAGGTTGCCAGCGTGCGGTTGGTGATGGCGGTCTGGTCGGCGGCCGAAGGCTGGCCGGTCACCGGGTCGAGCGCGATCACCTGAACGCGGGCGCCGGTGGTATCGACGGCATAGCGGTTCTCATCGACCGAAAAGGCGCCGTTGCGGGTGTAGCTGATCTGGCTGTCGCCGGTGCGCTTCACGGTGAAGAAGCCTTCGCCGGTGATGGCCATGTCGAGCGTCTTGTCGGTGGTTTCGATGGTGCCCTGCGTGAACTGCTGGCTGATGCCGAGCGTGCGCACGCCCTGGCCCGCGACCTGCGTGGTCGTCTGCATCGGGGCGGCGGCGAAGATGTCGCCGAACACGGCCTTGCTCTTCTTGAAGGCGGTCGAGTTCACGTTCGAGACGTTGTTGGCGATGGTCGAAAGGTCCGACTGGGCGGCCTTGAGACCGGAAAGCGAGATGTAGAAGGACATGGCGTTGCTCCTTGGGTGAAAGGATATTGGGAGTGAAGGTCAGGCGAGAGAAAGGGCGTCCGAAGGATTGTAGGTGCCCAGCGGGGTGATGAGTTTGGAGGCGCTGCCGTCGGCGGGTGACTGGACGGCGGCGATGGTGGCCCAGCTGGCGACGCGGCTGGGGGTGGCGCCGCTGACGCGGATCTTGAGCGCGCCGGTGGCGACGCTGTTGCCGGCCTCGTCCTTGCCGTCCCAATAGAAATTGGTGTCGCCAGCGGGGCGATCGCCCAGATCGATGGTCTTCACGACATTGCCGTTGCCGTCGAGCAGGTCGACGCTCGCGCCGCTAGTGGCGTTCGCGAAGCTGACCTGGCCGGTATATTGGCCGGCGGCGTCGGGCGCGACGATGTTGCTTTGCACCAGCATCGACTTGCCGATCCAGCTGGCCGCGTCGCCAAGGCGCGTGCCGGTGAGCGAGGAGGCGAGCCCCTTCAGCGTCTGGTTCATCTCCGCGATGCCGCTGGAGTTGGTGATGGTCGCCATCTGCGCGACCATCTGGGCGTTGTCCATCGGCTGGAACGGGTCCTGCGTCTGCATCTGCGCGGTGAGCAGGCGCAGGAAATCCGCCTGGCCCATCTCCGACTTGCCGGTGCCGACATTGCCGGTCTTGTTGTAGACCGACAGGCCTGCGCTGTCGGTGACGGTTGAGGTCGTGCTCATTTGCCGATCCTTATGGTTTCGAGCATCAGGGATTTGGCGGTGTTCAACACCTGCACATTGTTCTGGTACATGC
>DATEOK010000290.1:0-10458 GCA_035274225.1 Dongiaceae bacterium | reverse complement strand
CTGCAGCGCTTCGGCTGGCAGCCGGTCGAGGAGCACGGCAACGTCATCGCCCTCACCATGGAAGGCTGCAGCATCACGCTGGAGCCGGGCGGGCAGTTCGAACTGTCCGGCGCGCCGCTGCGCTCGATCCACGAGACCTGCGCCGAGGTCGGAAGGCACTTGCAGCAGGTGAAGCAGGTCGGCAGCGAGCTGAAGGTCGGGCTGCTCGGCATGGGGATGAACCCCAAGTGGCCGCGCGCCGACACGCCGTGGATGCCCAAGGGCCGCTACAAGATCATGCGCAAGCAGATGGAGCGCAAGGGCGAGCTCGGCATCGACATGATGACCCGCACCTGCACGGTGCAGGCCAACCTCGATTTCTCGAGCGAGGCCGACATGGTGAAGAAGCTGCGCGTGTCGCTGGCCCTGCAGCCGATCGCGACCGCGCTGTTCGCCGATTCGCCGTTCACCGACGGCAAGCCCAACGGCTTCATGAGCTTCCGCAGCCACGTGTGGACCGATACCGATCCCGACCGCTGCGGCACCCTGCCCTTCGCGTTCGAGAGCGGCATGGGGTTCGAGCGCTATGTCGACTACATGCTCGACGTGCCGATGTATTTCGTCTACCGCGACGGCGAATATATCGACGTTGCCGGCGAATCGTTCCGCGATTTCATGCAGGGCAAGCTGCCCGGCCGACCGGGCGAGCTTCCGACCATGGGCGACTGGTCCGACCACGTGACCACCGCTTTCCCGGAAGTGCGCCTCAAGCGCTACATCGAGATGCGCGGCGCCGATGGCGGCCCGTGGGACCGCCTGTGCGCGTTGCCGGCGCTGTGGGTCGGCTTGCTCTATGACGATCAGGCGCTGGATGCGGCCTGGGATATGGTCAAGAGCTGGACCCAGGAAGAGCACGACATGCTGCGGCGCGAGGTGCCGAAACGGGCGCTGCACGTGCAGCTGCGCGACCGCAAGCTGCAGCAGTGGGCGCTCGAGGTTGTCGCGATCGCGCGCGCCGGACTGCACCGCCGCGCGGCGCTGGACAAGATCGGCGGCGACGAAGCTGGCTTCCTCAACGTGCTGCAGGAGATCGCGGAAAGCGGCAAGTGCCCGGCCGAGGAAAAGCTCGACCTCTACAACGGCCGCTGGAACCGCAGCGTCGATCCGGTGTTCACCGAATTCGCCTACTGAGAGCGGAGCGAAGCCTTGCGCGTCACGGTCAACGGCATCGACCTGGCCTGCCAGAGCGACGGGCCGGCGGATGGCCCGGTCCTGGTGCTTGCCCATACGCTGGCCACCGGCCGGGCGATGTGGCGGCGGCAGATCCCGCATTTCGCCCGCGCCTATCGCGTGGTCAGCTACGACATGCGCGGCCATGGCGAGAGCGCGGCGCCGGACTATCCCTACAGCCTCGAGATGCTGGCTGAGGACGTCATCGGCATCCTCGACAGCCTGGGCGTCGAGCGGCCGGCCATCTTCCTCGGCATCTCGATCGGCGGCATGGTCGGCCAGGCGCTGGCGCTGCGCCATCCCGAGCGCTTCCGCGCCCTCATCCTCTCCAACACCGTCAGCCGCACGCCGCCGGAAGGCCAGCCGATGTGGGAGCAGCGCATCGAAGCGATCCGCAAGGACGGCGTCGAGGGACAGGTGCAGCCGACGCTGGAGCGCTGGCTGTCGCCGGAGTTCCGCCAGCGCGATCCGGAGACCACCAAGTGGGTCGCCGACCTGATCCGCGCCACGCCAGCGGCCGGCTTCATCGGCTGCGCCAGGGCGATCCAGAAGCTGGACTATACCGACCAGCTCGAGCGCGTGACACTGCCGACCCTGGTGATCGCCGGGGAGAAGGATGCGGGTTCGCCGGTGGCCGCGGCGCAGACGATCCACAATAAGATCAAGGGATCGCAGCTCGTGGTCATTCCGAACTGCCAACACCAGTCGCCAATCGAAGCGCCGGATGCGTTCAATCGGGTCGTCGGCGAATTCCTGGAAGCGATGGCGTAACGCGTTCGGCTAGACCACCGCAGCAGCCTGTACCAGGTAGTCCGAGAATCTTGCAGCCAGCTTCAAATCCGTCAGGGGTTCGAGGAAGAGAAACTGACCTTGCGGATTGACTTCGAGCCAGACCAGTTCTCCGTCGGGCGTTTCCTTCAGATCAACCACGCCCATTTCCAAGCCCAGCACATCAAGGGTCAAGCGGACCTTGCGATGAATAGCTTCGGGAACGGCCCAGGCGCTTACAGGAACATTCAAGTTCGGCCGCCAATCCAGATCCTCGGTGTCGATGCTCGCGGCCAATGAGTGTTCACCGAAACACAACAGCCGGATGTGCCTGCTGCCGGCGATCTTCTCTTGATAGATAGCCGGCGCCGCCTGAAATGCACTCGCAGCGATGGCCGAAGGATTCCTCACCGGCGTTGTCAGCAAGAATGCGCCGCTCGTTCCAACCACCGTTTTCACAACTATTCCCGCCTCTCTATGCCGCTCCAGCAGCGCGAGCACCTCAGGCTTCGATTGCGTGACGACCGTCTCAGGGACACGCCAGCCGGATTGCGCAGCTGCGAAGAGCTGGCCAATCTTGTCGGAGCCCCTGCTTAAACCCTCGTAAGAAGAGATCCACTTGCCGCGGAACGTGCTGGACAGCAAGCCCCTGAACGCGCCAGCACAATCGTTCTCCACCACATCCTGCGCGGTCTCGTCAGGCAATTCGCGCGCCAGGACCTGCTCGGCGCGAGGCCTCCTCAGCCACAGGACTTTCTGAGCGCCGATATCGATCCACGCGCCATCCGCTGTGCGGCAATGTCCCGATCGATCGGATCGCGACAAGAAAATCGAAAGGGCTTCACGCTGAGCAACCCGATCGCACTCAACGATATGGCAGGGCAAAGACGCACGGCTTGATAGCTCACGCCTTATCGCAAGAGCGTGCAGATCATCGTGATGCGTGACGATCAGAATCAAGATCCGGTCCAAGATAGCCGGGGCGACGAGGCCCCGGCTCAGGCTCACTATTTGGCCTACAAGGCGGCTCGGTTACATCATCCCGCAGTCGTCGCTGCAACCGCCAGAGCAAGTTTCGCACGCGCGCACGTCAGTGGCATTGATGCTGACGCCATAGAACTTCTTCACGTCCGCTTCCCATTGCCTGAGATCAGCGGGCGATGTCACTGGAATGAAGCTGTCGGGCTGCAATTGCAGAACAACCGGGGGCCGCCCTTTCTTAGCCCTTGCCTTCTTCACAACCGTTCCTATTGCAGGCATTGCCGCCTCCTCAAGTGGTATGTAGCATTTGCACTCTACCATAAATTAGTACATGATAACAGTCTTATCGTCGGGCTTGGCACGCATGCCTCATTCGTGGCGCGGGGGCTTGTCGCGATGAAGAAGCAGACCATCATCGTGTCGGTCGTTGTTGCGGCGCTCGTCGCCGGAGCGTTGGTCGCCTTCTTCTCGATGGGAAGAACGGAAACGACGGCAAGCCAGGAACTCGGCGAGATACTCGTAGAAAACGGATTCGTTGAACTACGACCTCCATCGACTTTCTTCTCGCCCGGCACCTGGGTCGAAGTTCGAGCGAGCAGTCCTCTTCAACTGAGCATCATTTGCGGTCCGCAGGACTCCCTCGGGCTTGTGGGTGATGAACAAGTGGCCTCCTCGGGATCTATCGACCTGAGCTTCCAGTCCAAGCTTGCGCCACGCTTTGCCCTCGACGCCTCCACCTTGGCCGCATGGAAGGGCAATGTGGAACTCAGTGCCGTCAAGTCGGTCACCTTCAAGCTATCCAATGTTACGTTGAAGGAGGTCGCCGACGCGGTTGTCGTGGAGAGATTTTCGCGACGCAGCACGTCGTGCCGGGATGCTATCGATTTCCGTCTCAATAAGCCAAATCCGGTTTCCATGGTGAAGTCGGCTCTCATCGCCGATGTAGACTACGTCGTCGAGTTCGAAGGAACGGCCAGTGCCGAAGCGAAAGCTGAAGCGACGAAAGCGATGGCTGTTTCGCTTGGGCTGAATGTCGGCGCAGACCAGTCGAACGAAACGCGCCTTCTGGGGAAACAGCTTGTGTGGGGCGTGCGTGATGACAGTGTCTTGGCGCGCTTCGGTTATAAGCTTCCCGCCACCGGCAATTCCGTCGGCAATCGTAGCATTCTTGGTGGAAAAGGACCGATTACCGAGATCGTCCGCGAGTCTCGCAACGGACGCGCCGCTCCCGACAAGAAGACCTTGGCCGCCGTCGATCTGTCCCCTCTCAAGCAGTCGACTCCCATGGGATGTTGGGCAACCGCATATACGATGATGAAATCCTGGAAGGACGGCAGGCCTCAAGCGGTTCGCGACGCGGTTGAAGGCCTTGGGCCGACCTACGAGCACTACTACGCTGCCGACCTTGGCCTGCCGGGCGGGCAAGAGCTAGGGTTTGTCGCGCAAGCAGGAATGGTCGCTGAGCCGCCGGCCAACTACACCCTTTCAGGTTTCGTAAGCATGCTGCTCGACTACGGTCCGCTTTGGATCATCGTCGGAGATGGCATCAGTTCACACGCGCTCGTTCTCTCTGGGATCTATGGCACTGCCGCAGACGAGCAATTGAGCGCCTATGAAGACGCGGTGTTCGAGTTCATCGATCCGCAAGACGGCGCCTTCCATTATGTCCCGGCGCTCGACTTCATGGCGGATTTCGAAAGAGAAGCCGGGGCGATCGTCAGTACCGGAAGGATGGACCTGCCGCTTCGCTGGCAAGTCCTGCATTGGCCGTAGGGTGAACCACGAAGGGCCCCGCGAAACCCTAGAGAGCTGGCTGCGATCGAGCGTGGCCGGTCCGTCAGCGCCCGGCAGGCTCGATCGCGCCGCCATCGGGGACGGAGATCAACGCCGTCCGCGATTCAGTCTGGTCTGCGGCGGAAGCGTTCCTTGGCCCAGCTGTCCGCCATCTGCGCCCGGACTTCAGGCGAAAGCTGCTTCGCCACCTCGACCATCATGGTGTTGCCGAGTTCTCGGATCGCCTGGCTCTGCTGCGACAACTCCGCCAGAGCCTGATCGAGCGCGGCCTGGTCGATGGGATCCTTCTTCAGGATGTCCGCCACTTTCTGGCGGGCCTGCTGCACGGCATCGCGGTGCGCGTCGAACTCGGCCTTATGCGCGTCGAACGCCTGCTTCATGATAGGGCGCGCCTCTTCGGGCACGTTCATCCACCACGGTCCGGGCCCATGCCAGCGCCCGCCGATCATGACACCCGCCAGCAGCAGGTTGACGCAGACCGACACGATCAGCGCCACCAGCAGGGCCGTGCCTTTGCGGCCGGTGAAGGTCATCGATTAATCTCCAATCGTGGTTGGCACGCTCGGGAATACCAGCGCCACCACATCCTCGTCCGCGCTCGCGGTATCGATGATGGTCGTGCTGTCGACCGCCCCGCTGAAGCCGAGCCAGAAGCCGATCGCCAGCGAGGCGAAGGCACCGGCGAGGCCCGCTGTCCAGGGCGCGATTTCGCCGCGCCAGCTAAGCCAGGAGCGCGCACGCCGCGCCGCGCGCGGATGATCGAGCGGAATGCGCGCGATCCGCCGCTGCAAGTCCTCGGGCGCTCGGCGCGGCGACAGGCCCCGCGCCAGTTCCTGCTCAAAAGAATCACGTTCCGTCATGGCTGCATCCATCCTTGCCCGGCGAGGAAATCGCGCAGCTCTCGCTTGGCGCGCACCAGCAGGGCTTCAAAGGCCTTGACCGAGATCTCCATTGCCGAGGCCGCCTCGGCATTCCGCAAGCCGGCAGTATAGGTCAACACGATCGCCTCCCGCTGCCGCTCCGGCAACTGCTTGACCGCGCTGTCGAGCGCGCGGCTTCGTTCCGCGTCCAAGAGGCTGTCCTCGGCATTCGCGTCCGGATCCTGCGGCTCCTCGACCGAATCAAGATCCGTGCTCTTGGGGCGGCGCTTCAGGTCGAGGCAGCGATTGACCACCACGCGATAGAGCCAGGTCGAGAATTGCGCCTGGCCCGGACGCCACGCATCGGGCCGCTGCCACAGGCGCAGGAACACGTCCTGCACCACGTCCTGCGCGTCGGCCCTGCTGCCGGTCATGCGCAGGGCGACGCCATACGCGCGATCGAGATGGCGCCGCGACAGCCGGTCGAACGCAGACCGATCGCCGCCGGCAATCGCCTGCAGCAGCTCAGCGTCACCATCAACCAGCTCCGCCGCCTGCACGCTTCGCGTCCCCACCGCTATCGTCAACGCCATCTCTTGTATCATGATCGCCCGCGCCGTCATTAGACGCGAAACCCCCTCGCCTAGATGTTACTGGGCCGGCGCGTCACTGTCCGCCGGAGCGCCGTCCTTGTGCCTGCGGTGCTTCGGCATCTCGTCCTGGGCGAGCTTGCCATCGCCATTGGCATCGAACTTGGCGAACATCTTGTCGCCGGCCGCGGCGAATTCCTGCGTCGTCACCTTGCCGTCGCTGTCGGTATCTATGCGGGCCATGAAGCGGCCGTGATGATCCTTCTTCGGCGTCTCGGCCTGGGCGCCGCTGTCGGCCTGCGCCTGTTGGCTCTTGCGCTGATGCCAGGCCTCGCGCGCCTTATCCAATTCCGCTTGGTCGACCGCGCCGTCGCCGTTGGCGTCGAGCTTGGCGAACATCGCGGTGCGGCCGGCGGCGAACTCTTCCTTGCTCACGAAGCCGTCGCCATTAGTATCGGCACGACCGAACATGCCCTGGCCTTTGTCGGCCAAGGCAGCGCCGGCAAGCGCGGTCAAACCAAGGCCGGCGGACAACACGAGTGCAATCGTCTTACGCATATGGGTTCCTTCGTTGGCTTCAGGGTCGAATGCGACCCTCTGCCATGTCTAACGAACCCGGGGCTGAATCCCTGCGAAGATGCTAATATGTTGGAATTACTGGATTTCTTCGGCGTCGAGCACGCCGTCGCCATTCACGTCCAGCTCGGAGAAAAGCTTCTCCCCGGATTCGAGGAACTCCGAGTAGCTGCACACCCCGTCGCCATCGCCGTCGCCGCATTCGAGCAGCTTCGCATGCCGCAGGCTGAGCGCGGTCGATTGCTCGTCGGCCGAAAGCGCGAAGTCGCCGTCGGCGTCGGCGGACTGGAAGAAGCTGTCGCGCTCGGCTTCCATGTCCAGCATGCTCATGCTGCCGAAGGATTGCGCCGCCGCCTGCAATGCGCCTGACAAGAGAAGCGCGGCCAAGGCCGGCGCGCCGATCCTGATTTTGCTGAGCCCCATATCGTCCTCTGCCTCGCTGTTGCGATCGACGGGACGAAGTTACGCGGTCAGGCCGCGGCGCCCCATCTCCAGGAACTTTTCGCGCCGCTGCTCGCGCAGGGCCGTGCCGTCCTGGTTCGACATGGATTGTAGCGCACGCTCCACCGCGTCGCCTAGAGCGGCGATCGCCTGCTCCTTGGCCCGGTGCGAGCCGCCGAGCGGCTCAGGAACGATTTCATCGATGACGCCGAGCCCTTTGAGATCGGTGGCGGTCAGCTTCAGAGCCTCGGCCGCCTCCTGGGCGTTGGTCGCGCTGCGCCACAGGATCGAAGCGCAGCCTTCCGGCGAGATCACCGAATAGACCGAGTGTTCCAGCATGATGATGTGGTTTGCGGCGGCGAGCGCGATGGCACCGCCGCTACCGCCTTCGCCGATGATGGCGGAGACGAACGGCGCCTTGACCTTGAGGCAGGATTCGATCGAGCGCGCAATGGCCTCAGCCTGGCCGCGTGCCTCCGCCTCGACGCCGGGATAGGCGCCGGGCGTGTCGACCAGGGTCACCACCGGCAGCGAGAAGCGGTCGGCCAGTTCCATCAGGCGCACCGCCTTGCGATAGCCTTCCGGCTTGGCCATGCCGAAATTGTGCTTCACGCGGGTCGAGGTGTCGGTGCCCTTCTCGTGCCCCATGATGACGATGGGCATGCCGCGCAGCCGGCCGAGACCGCCCTGGATCGCCTTGTCGTCGGCGAAGGAGCGGTCGCCGGCCAGCGGCACGAAGTCGTCCACCAGGGTGCCCACGTAGTCGTAGAAATGCGGGCGCTCCGGGTGACGTGCGACCTGGGTCTTCTGCCAAGCCGAGAGCTTGGCGTAGGTCTGCTTCAGCAGCTTGTCCGACTTGGTCTGCAACCGCGAAATCTCTTCCGCGATGTTGATGTCGTCGGCATTCGACAGGTGGCGCAGTTCGGCGATCTTGCCTTCCAGCTCTGCGATCGGCTTTTCGAAGTCGAGAAAGGTCGGCATGAATTGCGCCCGGCCCGCCTACTTTAGTGCGCGCCGGAGATTTGCTGCGCCTTGGCGACCAGCACCTCGGCCTGGCGGATCGACGCGAGATCGATCAGCCGGCCATCGAGCGCGACCGCGCCGCGGCCTTCCTTTTGCGCCTGGGCCATCGCTTCCAGGATGCGGCGGGCCTTGGTCACTTCGGTATCGCTCGGGGTGAAAAGCTGGTTGGCGAGCGCGACCTGGCTGGGGTGGATCGCCCACTTGCCTTCGCAGCCGAGCACGCCGGCGCGGTTGCCGCCGGCCCGATAGCCGTCTGGATCGGAGAAGTCGCCGAATGGACCGTCGATCGGACGCAAGCCGTTGGCGCGCGCCGCCACCACCATGCGGGCGACGGCATAGTGCCACATGTCGCCCCAATGGGTGTCGCGATCGCCATGCTCGTCCTTGTCGGTCAGCACCGCGTAGCTCGGGTTGGCGCCGCCGATGTTGGTGGTGCGCGCCTTGGTCGAGGCTGCGTAGTCGGCGACGCCGAAATGCAGGCTCTCGTTGCGCTTCGAAGCGGCAGCGATCTTGTGCACGTTCTGCATGCCGAGCGCTGTCTCGATGATCATCTCGAAGCCGATGCGCTTCTTGCGCTTTACCGCGGCCTCGCACTGGGTCACCAGCATGTCGACGGCATAGACGTCGGACGCGGTCCCGACCTTCGGGATCATGATGAGGTCGAGGCGCTCGCCGCCCTGCTCGATCACGTCCACCACGTCGCGGTACATGAAATGGGTGTCGAGGCCGTTGATGCGCACCGACATCACCTTGTTGCCCCAATCGATATCGTGCAGGGCCTGGATGACGTTCTTGCGCGCCTGCTGCTTGTCGTCCGGCGCAACGGCGTCCTCGAGATCGAGGAAAATGACGTCGGCGGCCGACTTGGCGGCCTTTTCAAACAATGACGGCTGGGAACCGGGGACCGCCAGTTCACTGCGGTTCAACCGGGCGGGCGCCTGTTCGACGATCTTGAAGCTCATGGGGGACCCCAAAAGGTTAATGGCGCCGCGTCTTAACGATATTCCGCTGGTTTATTGGCGGCCCGGAGGCGGCGTGTCAATGCCGGGCATCCATGAGGTGCCATTCCCGGCTGGTTCAGGGCTTGCGCGAACGCGACGCCCTTGCCAGCGGATGCGCTTCGGAGACCAGGGCGGCCAGCCGGCCGGTGGCGACGTGGGTATAGATCTGCGTGGTCGCGATGTCGGCGTGGCCGAGCATCTTCTGCAAGGCGCGCAGATCGGCGCCGCGGTCCAGCAGGTGGGTGGCAAAGGCGTGACGCAGCACGTGGGGCGAGACGCGCGCCGGGTCGATGCCGGCCTTGACCGCCGCATCCTTCAACAGCTGGCCGAGGCGCTGGCGCGTGAGATGGCCGCTGTCGCCGCTCGAGGGGAATAGCCAGGGCGAGGCCTTGAGCGAGCGCGGCAGGAACGTGCCCCGCACCTCGAGATAGGCGGCGAGCGCCCGTTTGGCGGCATCGTTCAGCGGCACCAGGCGTTCCTTCGCGCCCTTGCCGCGCACCACCAGGAAGGGCTGGTCGCGCTTGGCGGCGGCGAGCGGCAGGCCCACCACCTCCGACACGCGCAGGCCGCTGGCGTAGATCAGCTCCATCAGCGCGCCGAGGCGCAGCGCCGCCGCCTTGTCCTCCTGCGCGACGCCGTCGATCATGGCGGCGACTTCGCTCTCGCTCAGGATCTTGGGCAGGGGCCGGCCGCGCTTGGGCGCATCGAGCGCCGTCGTCGGGTCGTCCTTGCGCAGGCCTTCGTTGACCAGGAACTTGAAATACTGGCGCAGCGCGGAGAGGCGGCGCGCGGCGGTGGCCGGCGCCAACTTCTGCCGGCTCAGCGATTCCAGATAGCCACGCAGGCTATCGACCGAGACATCGGCGAGATCGCCCTTGGCACGCACGGCATCGGCCGCGTCCTTGAGATCGCGCCGATAGGCGTCGATGGTGTTGGCGGAGGCGTTGCGCTCCGCCGTCAGCATTTCGTGGAAGACTTCCCAGTGGCGGGTTGCCGGCACGGTGTCGTCGAGCGGCAGGGCGCGCTGCCGGCCCATGCCTAGAGCCCGGCGAGGATCGCCGCCTCGATGCCGATGCGCCGGGCTTCGTCCTGCAAGCCGACGGATTCCAGGCCACCCAGCGCCTGCGCGAGCGTCCCACTTTCGGCGTTCGACAGACCACGGCCGCCGAGCGCGACCAGCGCCAGCAGCACGGTTTCGCCGCGCCGGCCGGCCTG
>DATEOK010000289.1:0-25938 GCA_035274225.1 Dongiaceae bacterium | reverse complement strand
CACGCAATGGCGCGATGCTTACGTCCTCGCCGGTCTCGCTATCCCGCTGGACGGCGACGACAATCGGCCTTGGGATGTAGGATACGAGTGCAAGCGCGATCGACGCCGCAGTCATTTCACGGTCTTTTTCAAGGACGGCGCGCCTACACACGTCGAAGTCGATAGCTGACAGCCGCGACCGCTCGACCATGGACCTTGCCGCCGGCTGCCCGCCGGACCAGGGGCGCACGCTCTATCGCACCACCGTGCAGAATGACGTGCCGTGCGAGCTCGTAGGGTAGCTATCGCACACTACGGATGAACTCCGCCCAGGCCGGATAGATGCTCTGGCGCCATTTGCGGCCGTTGAAGATGCCGTAGTGGCCGACGCCTTCCTGCTCGAAATGGCGGCGCTTGGCGGCAGGGATGTTGCGGCAGAGGTCGTGGGCGGCCTTGGTCTGGCCCAACCCTGAGATGTCGTCGAGCTCGCCTTCGATGGTCATGAGCGCGGTCTTCTTGATCGCCGCTGGCTCCACCTTCTCGCCGCGATGGGTGAAGGTGCCGACCGGCAGTGAATGCTCCTGGAACACGTGGCGGATGGTGTCGAGATAGAAGTCCGCCGAGAGGTCCATGACCGAGAGATACTCGTCGTAGAAGCGCCGGTGCCCCGCCGCGCTCTCGCCGTCGCCCACCACTAGGTGATGGAAGAAATCGATGTGCGATTGCACGTGGCGGTCCGGGTTCATCGACATAAAGCCGCCGAGCTGCAGGAAGCCGGGATAGACTCGCCGCATCGCGCCCGGATAGTGCGGCGGCACCAGGTCGATCACCTTGCGCTCGAACCAGTCGAGGCTCTGGCTGGCGCCGACGACATTGACCTGGGTCGGGTTGACGCGGGTATCGACCGGACCGCCCATCAGGGTCAGGCTCCTCGGCGTCGCGGCATCGCCGTCCGCCGCCATCAGTGCGGTTGCGGCGAGCACCGGCGGCGAAGGCTGGCACACCGCCATCACGTGCGTGTCGGGGCCCAGCACGCGCAGGAAGTCGATGATGGTGTCGATATAGTCGGCAAGGTCGAAGCCGCCGGCGCTCAAGGGCACCAGCCGAGCGTCGGTCCAGTCGGTGATGTAGACCTCGTGCGCGGGCAGCAACGTCTCCACCGTGCCGCGCAGCAGGGAGGCATAGTGGCCGGACATCGGCGCCACCACCAGCACACGCGGATCGTTGCGCGGCAGCTTCAGGTCACGGGCAAAATGCAGCAGGCGGCAGAACGGCTTTTCCACCACCACCTGTTCGCGCACCGCGATCGGTGCCTCATCGATCAGCGTGGCATCGAGGCCGAAGGCCGGCTTAAGCCGGCGCTGGGTGGCGCGGTCGAAGAGCTCGAACCAGGCGGCGGCGGCGCGGAAGCCGGTGGTGTAGGAGTGCGGCAGCATCGGATGCGACATCATCTGGTGCATCCAGCGCGCCGTCAGCCGCGCCGGCGTGAGGCTCGCCAAATGGGCTTCGATCGCTTGATAGAGCATGCTCGTCCTTCCGCTCACCGGCGCTGCCGCGCAAAGCGCGCGACTCGGACACCGACCTTCCCCCCCGAAAGGTCGCCGACGTTACGAAGCGCGGGACTCGGGCGCAACTAGACTTTTGTATGACTTGTTGAATTGGTTAACATGCCGTGCTTCAAGCCGCGCTTTCACGATCCGCCCATTTTCTTCAGTTGCATCCAGAGCCGATGCAAGCGCGGATAGCGCCGTGGCTTGCGCATTGCGACCTGTGGCGGCTGATGGTCGGTGCGCCAAAAGCGCCGGTGCGGATGATCCCGCCATGGGACGTAACCGGGATCCCGGATATCCACCGCCTCTCGCCACAAGCGCTCGAAGTCCCGTTCGAGTTCGGCGCGATCCAGCTTATAGTGCACGCCCCAGTCATTCAGGCGGTCGCCGGCGCGCAGGCCAGTGTCAAGCAGCTTGTGCCGCTCCACGAGATACTCAAGGCCAAGCCATTTGTAGTGAAGCAGCAGCAACTCGTCGCGTCGTGGATACACCACATGCCCAGCCGGGTCGGCGCCATGGCCGCCGATCGCGATATTCGGCTGCACCAGATCCGGCTTGAACAGTCTCAGCTTGTTCATATTCGAACTTGGCGCGCCGAGTGTGTGCACTTTGGCGAGGTGTGTGTCCGCCGCCGGAAATTGCTTCGTCACCATATGGTAGCCGAGTGCCGGGACGCAGGTGACACCACGGCGGTCACATCGCCGCAGGAAGCCGAGCATGTTCGGGTGATGGAGATGCTCGTCGGTGGCGGTTACGACAACCCAATCGGCGACACCGCAGCTTTCGCGCCAGCACCTGTTGTGCAGCGTTCGGTGCGATTGCACGAAAGAGTCCGGATCGGTCCAGGGGAACTGGCGCAGCTCGACGTTTCGTTTGGCTGACAGCAGCGCCTGCGTCCCGTCGGTCGAGCCATTGTCGAAGAAGACGAAGCGCTGTACCCATGGCTCATAGTTGCGGAACAGGAACGGCAGCAGGTGTGCCTCGTTCCAGCACACGGCGTACATGTGGACGACGGGACGGCGCCATCCGAACATATTCAATCCTGTGCCGCCGGCCGTGCAAGGATGCGTGCGGGATTTCCCGCGGCAAAGCCGCCGTCCGGAACGGCGCGGGCTACTACCGCTCCAGGTGCGACGACAGCGCGGGCGCCGATTGTCACCTTCGGCAATATCGTCGCGCCGGCACCGATCTGGCTATCCTCGCCTATCGTCACCGATCCCGCCAACACGACCCCAGGACCGATCGAAGCAAACCCTCCAATCCAACAGTGATGCCCGATGTTGGCGCCGCGATTGCAGAAGGCAAAGGCATCCAGCTTCGTGCCGCTACCGATGATGCAGCCGGCGTTGACATAAGCGCCGGCGGCGATCCGGCAATCACCGGCGACAATCGCGGTGCAGTCCACCAGCTGCGCCGGATTGCGAAATCCGAGACCGGTGGCAGCAGCAAGCGCAATCCGGCGATTCTGCGGACCGAACAGCGGCAACACAAAGGGCACCAAGGCAAGGTCCGGCGTCACGTCCGCCGCCTCGATGACGCGAACCGACGCGTCGACATACACCGCGCCGGACACGTTCCTGATCGCCGCCACGATCGCATGACCGTTGCGCCGGCATGTCTCGGCAACGTCGGCGCAGATCGGCGATCCAGCGCCGAACAGAACGATGCCGTTCATCGGTCCAGGCTCCGCAACAGACACGCGATAACCTCTTCGACGCGCCCGGTGACGACCTCCGGCTGGATCGGCAGGCTGAGCAGACGTGCACCCAGGCTTTCCGCGACCGGCAAGCTGCACCCAGGCTGCGCAAAGGCCGGATGCTGATGCAAGGCCCGGCCATAGTGGATACCGGTCAGAATGCCGCCCTGGGCCATGCGTGCCTTCACCTGGTCGCGCCCATCAACCAGAACGGCAAACTGATGGTAGACCGCGCCCTCGGCATTCGGCGGCAGCGCAACCGGCGCATCCTTCAATCCAGCGCGGTAGTTCGCAGCCAAATCGCGGCGCTCGCGATTTGTGTCGTTGAGATGCGGCAGCAGCACACGCAGGATGGCGGCTTGCACTTCATCGATACGACCGGTTTCGCCCAATTCCACGGCGACACCGTTGTCGTCGAGCCCGTGCGCGCGCAGCCGCCGTGCCCGCTCCGCCACTTGGATGTCCGACGTAACGATGGCGCCTGCGTCGCCTGCCGCACCGAGATTCTTCGTGGGATAGAAGCTGAAAGCCGCGACATCGCCCAGCGTTCCCACCAGGCGACCGTCGATCGAGGCGCCGTGTGCCTGAGCGCAGTCCTCAACCACCCGGAGTCCGTGCCGCGCCGCGATGTCGAGGATGGACCGCAGCGCGGCCGGCGTGCCGTGCAGATGAACGGGCACGACCGCCACGGTGCGAGGGCCGATTGCCGATTCGATCGCCGCGGGGCTGATGTTCCAGCTCGCCGGATCCACATCCACGAAGACCGGGGTCGCGCCACTGCGGCGTATGGCGCCGGCAGTCGCGGGAGCGGTCAAGGCGGGTGCTATCACCTCGTCTCCTGGACCGATTCCCAAAGCCTGCAAAGCGATGGCGAGCGCGGCAGTGCCGGAACTGACAGCAACTGCGTGGCGCACGCCAAGATATTGCGCGAATTCGGTTTCGAAGGCCGCGGTTTCCGGACCCGACAGCAAGTAACCGCTGCCGAAGACCTTCCGCACTGCCTGGTCGATCGCCGAGCGATAGCGATCGAGCCGACGCGCGGGATCGGCTTGTGGGATGCGAACGATGGGCGTGCGTGGGCTAGACACGCGCCACATACTCGGCATCCGCCAAGCAAATCAGGATGCTGCCGGCGGTGAATTCGTACAAGTCGATCCATACGCCCCGCGGCAGGTAAAGCCCCCGGCCGTTTGCCGTCAGGCGGAAACGCTGTTGGTCCGCCGCGTCGCACTGCTCATCGGCTCGAACAACGGCCCAGCAGGAACCGGCAGCCATCCACAAAAACTGGTTACAGGGCACTGTGTGTCGCGCACGGTGCTCGCCCTTCGGCACCTCACTGATGACGAACGCCCGTACCGGTTTGAACGGGAGGGGGTGGAGCCGTTCGAAAACCGCAAGGCGACCCCGAGAGTCGACGAATTGCGGCACGTCCACCTCGCGGGCCTTGTCGCCAGTGCCGATCCGGTTGCCGACCTGGTTCATGGCTCGAAACGACGCGACGACGCGCGGCCAAGCGGCCGCACCGCCAGCAATTCGAACATGCCGCGCTCCCCCCGGTCCAGGACCAGATCAGCCCAAGCCTGAAATACAACAGATCGGGTATAGCTGGCTAGCTGACCGCCATCCTACAGGTGCTTGCGAATCTCGTCCGCGACCTGGTCCGGTGTGGCTTCGGGGCCGAAGTTGGCGAGGTATTTGCCCTCGCCGTCCATGAGGTAGATCAGCACCGTGTGGTTCATCAGATATTCACCGCTGGTCGCGCCGGCGGCCTTCTCGTACCAGACGCGATAGGCCTTGGCGACCTGCGCGATCTGCTCCGGCGTGCCGGTCAATCCCACCATCCGCGGATGGAAGTTGGAGACGTAGTCCTTGAGCACCTGCGGCGTGTCGCGCGCGGGATCGACCGAGATAAGGATCGGCACGACGCGCTCGGCCGCCAGGTCCAGCTTGTCGAGCGCGGCGCTCATGACGCCGAGCGCGGTCGGGCAGGCATCGGGGCAATAGGTGAAGCCGAAATAGATCAGCATCAGCTTGCCCTTGTAGGTCTGGTCGGTGACCGTGCTGCCGTCCTGGTCGGTCAGCGTGAACGGGCCGCCGACCAGCGCCTCGCCGCTGACGGTCTCCGGCGTCACGCGCTCCAGCACCAGCCGATAGAGCAGGATGCCGCAGATCACCAGCACGGCGAGCAGGAATGCGGTAAGCGCCCGCCGTGTCCAAACCGAATTCATGATCCGCCTAGTACGGCTGCAGGCTCTTCAACAGCGCCTGCGTGTTGGGGTTCTTGAACTTGCCTTCCATCACGATGCCGCGCGGGGTCGCGCCCTGGCCGTAATAGGCGGCATTCCAGTCGTCCTTCTTGATGATGCCGGCGCCTTCGAACGAAACGCCGCCGAACAGGCCAGCGGTCTTGGCGAAGGAATAGACGTCGGCCTGCATGTTGGTGGTGGTGTCGGCGCCGAGGCCCTTGCCGATGGGGCCGACCGCGATTGCCATGTCGCCGCCGAACTTGAGCTGGTTGGTCAGCACGGCATTGAGCGCCTTGTCGCTCATGATGGTCAGCACCACTTCGCTGACCTGGCCGCCGATCTGCAGGCCGAGGCTGCCGGCCACCAGGTCGTAGAAGGCCGGCTGGCTCCAGCCGTCGCCGCCGCGCGCCGACAGCACGCCATAGCCGCCCTCGGCGCCGAGGATGAAGCCGCCCTTGTAGAGCTCGGGGAAGATAAGGACCGCCTTGGCCCGCTTCATGTAGCCTGGCAGCTCGCCGAACTCGACCGAGGTGATCAGCTTCTCGAAGCTGATGCGCGCCTTGTCGAGCACCTCCTGCTGTTGGGTCAGCGCCAGGGCAGCGCGGGCACCCAACACGGCAGCGGGCGCGGTCAATCCGGCAATCATGAGAGAACGGCGGGTCAGCATTTTTGCAGCCTCCTGAAGATCCCCGACGATGAGTCCCCGGCGATTTCTTAACGACTCGGAGCGTCCCGGGCAGGACAAGAGATAGCCAGCGAAATAAGGCGGCGCAATGGCCGGACGCCGCGGCTACGAGTCACAAGCCCGTCAACGCGGCCGGAACTTCAACGGGTTAGCGAATTGGGATGCTGGTTGACCGCGACGATGCGCCAGGCGGCACCTTCGGTCCCCTGGCTCAGGTGATCGAGGCGCGTGACCGAGCAAGTGTCGATTGAAAATCCGAGCGCCCGCTCCGGCGCGATGCCGAGCGCAATCGAGAGCGCAGCCCGGATGGTGCCGCCATGGACCACCGCCACGATGTCGCGGCCGGCATGCGCGGCGGTGATGCGCTCCATCGCGCCGGCGACCCGCGCGACCACATCCTCGAAGCTCTCGCCGCCGGGCGGCCGCTCGCTGGCGGGCGAATGCCAGAAGCGCAGGTAGTCGGCGCCGCGCAGCGCCTCCAGGTCTGCATAGGTCATGCCCTGCCAATCGCCGAAATGCTGCTCCGCCAGCTCGCTGGTGATGATCGGCGCGGACACCGTCTCCGTGACCCGCGCTGCGATGATGGCGGACGCGGTCTGGTGCGTGCGCTTGAGATGCGAGACCAGCCACACCGCATCGTGCGGCAGCAGGCCGGCGAGATGCTTGAACTCCGCTTCGTCGCCGCAATCTGAATCGATGTCGTCCTGGCCGTAAACGCGGCCATGCACGCCGATCACCGGCGCATGGCGCACCATCCACCAGCGGGTGACGGTGTGCGTCATCTGAGCGACACGAGATTGACGAAGATGGCGAGCTGCGCGACTTCCTGTGCCGCGCCGAGCACGTCGCCCGTGTAGCCGCCGATCTGCCTGCGCGCCACTTCGGACACCAGGAAGGCGGCGACGATCGCAACCACGACGCTGACCAAAGCGGCGCCGGGGCCGCAGGCGAAGGCGGAGATCAGCAGCGCGACACCGATGCCCTGATAGGTCGCGGCGGCCGTGGGCCTGCCCGCATTGACCGCGAGGCCGTTCGGGCGCGCCAGCGGCAGCGAGCGCATGATGATCGGCAGGGCCGCGCGGCCGCAGGCCTGGGTGGTGACAAGGGCGCCGGCCACCAGCCAGGGATCGCGCAAGCCGAGCACGGCGCTGACCTTGATCGCGGTCGAGAAGCCGAGCGCCAGCACGCCATAGGAGCCGATGCGGCTGTCGCGCATCACGGCAAGCTTGCGCTCGCGGTCGCCGCGCACGCCCAGCATGTCGGCGAAATCGGCGAGGCCGTCCTCGTGCAGCGCGCCGCCGGCGACGACCGTCGCTGCCACGGCAAGCAGCGCCGCCAGCAAGGGGGACAGGCCGATCCAGACTGCCAGAACATAGATCAGGGACCCGATCAGACCGACGACGGCGCCGGCGACGGGAAAGGCTCGGGTCGCCTCGGCGACCGGACCGGCAGGCGCCTTCAGCGGCAGGCGGGTGAAAAAGCCCAACGCCAGACGGACCTCGCGCCACCATTGGCCGGGGTGCCAGCCGGGCTTGCTGGCATTCTGCTGGGTTGCGCCGGAAGGTCTGGTCTGGTCGTTCATGTAAGCGGTGCTGCGAGGTCCCGATTGCCAGGAGCCCATATGCGGGTGCAGAACAACGCCCGCAAGGGCTTTTGGTTCGAACAAGTAGAGTCAGAGTCTTAACGAAACGCCCATCAGGAGCCAATGTTGGATACCCAGTCCGCCGCCAGTTTTACCGAGCTTCGCCGCATCCTGGCCGAGTTCCCCGGTCCCGACCTCGGCTCCGCGACCAGGGCGGCCGAGCGCGAAGGGCAGCTGACCAAGCCGACCGGCGCCCTCGCCCGGCTGGAGGAGATCGCCAGCTGGCTCGCCACCTGGCAGGGCCGGCATCCGGCCGCGGTCAATCATCCGCGCGTGGCGGTGTTCGCCGGCAACCATGGGGTCGCGGACCTCGGCGTGTCGGCCTACCCCAAGGAAGTGACGCAGCAGATGGTGCTGAACTTCCAGGCGGGCGGCGCGGCCATCAACCAGCTGTGCAAGAACGCCGACGCCGACCTGCGCGTCTATGAGATGTGCCTCGACCAGCCGACCAAGGATTTCACCCAGGGCCCGGCGCTGAGCGAGGAAGAGGCCGCGCGCGCCATGGCCTACGGCATGATGTGCGTGGAGCCGGGCATCGACCTGCTGTGCGTGGGCGAGATGGGCATCGCCAACACCACCAGCGCCTCCGCCATTGCCGCGGCGATGTTCGGCGGCACCGGCACGGATTGGGCGGGACCCGGCACCGGCATCAAGGGCGCGCAGCTGACGCGCAAAGCCGAGGTGATCGACCAGGGCCTCGCGCGCCATCGTGCCAGGTTCAACGACGGGTTGGAGATCATGCGCTGCCTCGGCGGGCATGAGCTGGCGGCGATCGCCGGCGCGGTGATGGCGGCACGCATGGCGAAGGTGCCGGTGCTGCTCGACGGCTTTGCCAGCACGGCAGCGGCCAGCGTCCTGTTGAAATCCCATCCCGGCGCGCTCGACCACTGCCTGGTGGCGCATTGCTCGGCCGAGCCCGGCCACCGCCGACTGCTGACCGAAATTGGCAAGAAGCCTCTGCTAGACCTCGGCATGCGGCTGGGCGAGGCGTCCGGCGCGGCTTTGGCAATTCCCATCGTGCGCGCCGCAGCGCTGTGCCATTCGGGCATGGCGACCTTCGCCGAGGCCGGGGTCAGCAACAAGGAATAGCGGCCTCACCGTGAGCGGCTCCCCGAGTTCCAACGATCCTGCGGCAGCGCGCGCCTTCATCCTGGCGCGGCTTGGCTTGAGCGGTCCGCTGTGGCCGGTGGAGAAAGCGGCCGAAGAGGCCAAGAAGCTGGGCATGATCCAGATCGATTCGATCCGGGTGAATGGCCTGCGCAACCACGAGATCGCCTGGGCCGCGCGCACCGATGCGCCGGTCGAGGATCTCTACAAGATGCTCTATCGCGACCGCGGGATGCTGGAGACACACTACCCGCAATTCGCCACCCGGCGCGACTGGCTGCCCGGCTTCATCAAGGACTTCGGCAACACCATCACCAATAGCGACCGGCTGCGCGAGCTCAGGCCGATGATGCGGCGGCTGAAGAAGCGCATGCGCGAAGAGGGCCCGATCTCGCCCGCCGACCTCGACAGCGAGCGCGTGATCGGCGGCTTCAACACCATCAAGCTCACCACGCGCGCGCTCGACTACCTGTTCTATCTCGGCGAGACGCAGATCGCCGGCCGCACCAAGCACTTCCATCGCCAGTTCGACCTCACCGAGAAGGTCGCGCCGGAATTGCTGGAGAAGCACAAGCCGACGCGCACCCAGCATCTGGATTTCTTCGTGCGCTCCGCCGCCTCGGTGCTGAAGCTCGCCACCCATCGGCAGCTCACCGAGCGCACGGCGCATCATATCGGCACCTGGCGCGAGGGCTGGCTGCCGGTCGCGCACAAGGTGGTCGACCGCGCGATCAATAATGGCCTGGTGGTCGAGGCGCCGTTCGCGCGCGCCGCCAACGGGGAGCCGCTCTATGCCCTGGCCGAGGAGCTGGCGCAGCCGATCCCGATCGCCGACGACGTGGTGCGCATCATCCCGCCGCTCGACAACCTGCTGTTCAACCGCCGGCGCCTGACCGAGCTGTTCGGCTTTGCCTACAAGTTCGAGGCCTATACCCCGCAGCACCAGCGCCGCTTCTATTTCGCCATGCCGATCCTGTACGGCCATGACGTGGCCGGGGTGATCGACGTCAAGAAGGACGGCGATAGCTGGCGCGTGGTCGGCCTCGACCTCATCAAGAAGGTGCCGGATGATCGCTTGCGTGAGGGCATCCACCGCCTCGCCCGCATTGCCGGCGCCACCAAGGTGGAGGCACCGGGCTTGACGCCCGTGCGCCTGCGCAAGGCGATCAGCGGCAAGATTGAAGGCTAGTAGCTCTTCTCTTCCCCCCTTGTGGGGGAAGGATGCGAAGCCTTAGCGAGCGCAGCGAGCTTAGGCGAAGCTGGATGGGGGGTGCCGCCGCACGAACGTCGGGCACTATGCTCCAGCAAGCATGCACTCCTACGCTTTTCACCAACTGTTCGTGCGGCGGCACCCCCCATCCCAACCTTCCCCCACAAGGGGGGAAGGGGCTTCACCGAGCAGCGGCAAAACGCCGCGATCCGGGATTTCCCTTAGCGGCCAATGCTTGCAATTAACCGGCGGCGGCGGCGATAGTCCGGCCGATGAGCCAGATCGCCGCAGACAGCCCGAGCGCGCCGCGCCGCGTTGCAAGACCGCGCCGCACGGTCGGGCGCGTGCGGCTGCGCACCATTCTCATCATCCGCTGGATCGCGGTCGCCGGGCAGGCCCTGACCCTGCTGGTGGTGCATTACGTGCTCGGCTTCCCGATGCAGATCGGCTGGGCCGGCACGGCGGTCGCGGCGCTGGCCGCCGTGACGCTGGCAACGCAGGTGCGCCGGCCGCAATCGGAGCGCCTGACCGATCGCGAATCCGCATTCTATTTCGCCTTCGACATCCTGCAGCTGGCGGTCCTGCTCTATCTGACCGGCGGCCTCAACAACCCGTTCTCGGTGCTGATCCTGGCGCCGGTCACGGTATCGGCGGCCGCCCTCTCCTATCGCAGCACGCTTGGCCTTGCGGGCCTCGCCATCGCCTGCGTGGTGGCGCTCGGCATCCGGCACGAACCCTTGCCATGGCCCGAGGGCGAGTTCGATGTTCCCGACGTCTTCGTCGCCGGCTATGCCGTCGCGCTCATCCTCGCGGTCATGTTCCTCACCTTCTACGTCTATCGTGTGGCGCAGGAATCGCGGCGCCTGTCGGATGCGCTGTCGGCGGCGCAGGCGGCGCTCGATCGCGAGCAGCGCGTGTCCTCGCTTGGCGCGCTGGCCGCCGCCGCCGCGCACGAGCTGGGCTCGCCGCTCGGCACCATCTCGCTGGTCGCCAAGGAACTGGCGCGCGACCTGCCAAAGGAGTCGGAGCATCGCGCCGATGCCGAGCTGCTGGTCAGCCAGAGCGACCGTTGCCGCGAGATCCTGGCCGAGCTGTCGCGCAAGCCGGAGCAGGACAAGGACCATTTCAACGTGCTGCCCGCCGGCCTGCTGGTGGAACTGGCGGCGGCGCCGCACGCGCGCCCGCATGTCGCGCTGCGCATCGAGTTCGCGCCCGACCCGTCGGAGCCGCGCGATCCGGTACTGCCGCGCCGGCCGGAGATCATGCACGGGCTCGGCAACCTGATGCAGAACGCCATCGAGTTCGCGCGCGAGGAGGTCAAGGTGTTGATCGCCTGGACCCGTGCCGAGATCGTCATCACCGTCACCGACGACGGCCCCGGATTCCCGGCGGACGTGCTGCGGCGGCTGGGCGATCCTTATCTATCGAGCGGCGGCGAAGGGCTGGACCAGAACCAGCGACAGGGCGATCATATGGGCCTTGGCATCTTCATCGCGCAGAACCTGATCGAGCGGACCGGCGGCACCGTCGGTTTCAGCAACAATGACTATGGCGGCGCCGAAGTGCGCGTGTCCTGGCCGAGGAGCGTCTTAGGATGAATGACAGAGCGAAATCCCTGCTGATCGTCGACGACGACACAGTCTATCGCCAGCGCCTGGCGATGGCGATGGAGAAGCGCGGCTGGGCCGTGCGGCAGGCGGAGAGCGTCGCGTCCGGCATCGCCACCGCCAAGGCCGAGGCGCCGGAATATGCCGTCGTCGACCTCCGGCTCAACGACGGCAGCGGCCTCGACATCGTGACTGAGATCCGCAACGTCAATCCGGATTGCCGGGTGGTGATGCTGACCGGCTACGGCAACATCGCGACCGCGGTCGCCGCCATCAAGCACGGCGCCGCCGACTACCTGCCCAAGCCCGCCGACGCCGACCAGGTGGAAGCGGCGCTGCTGGAAGACAAGACCGCCCTGCCCCCGCCGCCCGAGCAGCCGATGACTGCCGACCGCGTGCGCTGGGAGCACATCCAGCGCGTGTTCGAGCAATGCGACCGTAATGTCTCGGAGACGGCGCGACGCCTGCGCATGCACCGCAGGACGTTGCAGCGCATCCTCGCGAAGTATGCGCCGCGGGGTTAGGCGCCAGGCGCACTCCTCCCATTCTGTCATCCTGGGCAAGCAGCGAAGCTGCGCGACCCGGGACCCATGCGCTCCATCAGCGTTCCGGAGGCACTGCATGGGTCCCGGGTCTCGCTACGCTCGCCCGGGATGACAGTGGGGTAGTAGCGAGGCGGATGACTAGCCGGCAGCGACCTTCGGCCGGGCTGCGCTGAGCGCATCGATCAGGCGGCCCTGGTACAGTGTCACGCCGAGCGCTTCGCCCGCCTTCAAGCCGTCTTCGCTGTCGACGCGGCAGAGCACCACGCGATCGCGGCCGATCTTGCTGATCGAGGCTTTCAGCGCGTCGCCGCGCTGGGTCGCGGCATCGTCGTAGAGGCTCGGCGTCCAGGTTACCTTGACGAAATCGAAGCCGAGCCAGTCGCGGTCGATCAGCGGCAGGTTCAGGTGCTTCACGCCGTCGAGCACGATCTTGTAACCGCGTTCCTTCAGGAAATCGCGCGCGAACAGGTATTCGTTGGGCTCGTTCATGATGTCGAGCGCCGGCAGCTCGATCGCCAGCGAGCCGCGGTCCTTGACGTTGGTCGCCTTGTCGAACTCCATGAACTCGGCCGACAGCACCGTGCGCACATTGAGGTTGAGCGCGGCGGTCTTCAGCATCGGGAACAGCTCGCGCTGCATCATCAGCGCCAGCATGCGGCGGTCCAGCACCCGCGTCAGGTGGCGGAACAGGAAATCGTCGGACGTGACGTTGTGGCCGGGCAGCAAAGTCTGCGCCAGGTAGTACATCGAGAAATAGAGCTCGTGGAACATCGGCTCCGGCCGCATGCCGGGGATGACCGCGCACACCTCCTGGCGGCGCAGGATGTTGGCAAGATCCGCATGCTCGATCGCGCGCTCGATCTGCTCCAGGTGAGTCGGCCGGATCGCCGCGCCGCCAGGCGCGACCCGGCTTGCCGGTGCCTGATCCTCGCCTTCCGGTACGGTTTTGCGCTCCTCGGTCAATTGCCGGGCGCGGCGCAGCAGCGCGTCATAATCGCGCTCCAGATCGTACCAGCTGCAGAACTGCGCTTCATCCTGGCCAACGAACAGCGGGTCTTCCGAGAACAGCGCGCGCACCTGCGCGACATGCTGCTCGACGTCAGCGAGCGTCGCCCCCTTGGTGACGACGATGACGCTGCGGTTGTGCATCTCGTAGATGCCGGCGTCGAAGCGGCGGGTCAGCGGCTCCATGGTCTTGCGCACGATGCGCAGATGATGTGGCTGCTGGTGATAGGGTCGCAGCAGGCCCAGATGCAGCTCGCACGCCAGGCGTCCGGCGCGGTGGCGGTCGAGGCGCGTGACGAAGTCGAGCAACAGCTCGTCATAGGTCAACGCCCGCGTCTCTTTGCTTGTCCGCTCGTTCATCCGGCCCACGCCATGGCGGCGCCTGATGGCACCCCAGCCTTCAGATTGCGAGGATCATGGTAAACGAACTGCTAAGATTCGGGCACTCGCCATCCACGCTTGGGTATCGGTCGGTCAGAAGTCTCGGGCCAAAAGTTCTAGCGGCGGTGCAACCACCAACCGGATTCGTTGATCGAGAAGACCGGATTGTAGTGCCTGATGGAATTGGCGGGCACCACCGAGGCAATCTGGTTGTCGAGCAACATCGGCTCGTCGCCGACATAGACCACCAGCACGGCGTGGCCGAGGTTGAGGTTCTGGTCCTGCAGGGCGACCACGCGCATGTCCTCGATCGGCACGCCGAGCGCCTTGAGCGTGAAGTATTTGGAGATGGCGTAGTCCTCGCAATCGCCGTGCTTTTTCAGGAACTGGTACGGCGTCGCCCAATAATCCTCCTCGCCCCAGTTCTTGATATCGAGGATGTATTTGTGCGCGTTGAAGGCGCGGTTCACTTCCTTGAGCTGGGTTTTCAGGTCCTGGCCCTGGAGCTCGGCGATGAACTCCTTCCAACCCTTGGAGGTGCAGGTGGCGCTTTCGCACAGCTTGCTGCCGTCCTGGAAGCGGTCGAGCATGCTGAGCCACTTCGGGAAGCGCGTGGTCTTGGTCGAGAACAGCTCGATCGAGCCGAAGATCTTGGGATACTTGCGCGCTTCGGCCGGCGCGGCACCGAGCAGCAGACCCATGACGCCAACCGCAGCCATGATGCGGCCCAGCCAGTGCGCTGCGGATCGTCTGCGTCCCCGGTGTTCCATGCCTGCGGCCCCCGGCGCGCGGAGTGTTGCGCGCATTCGTTACGGCCAAACTGTGCGTTTACAGTTAATAAGGGGTTAATTGGCCCCGCCCCAGGATCATGATAGGTTGTAGGCTACTGTCCCAACCAGTTCAAACAGAAGACGTAAGGAGCGGACATTGGCTGAGCGTGGCGCAAGCCCCACGCAGACGAGGGCGGATGGGGGGACCAAGGGGGAACCGGCCGGCGGAATGTTCGATTCCGGCGCTCCAAAGCGCGGCCTCGATCTCAAGATCCTGTTTCCGGCGATCATCCTCATTGTTCTGGGCGTGGTCGGCGTGTGGGCCATCAACCGGTTTGTCGACGAAGGGCGCCAGCGCGAGCTGACGCAATGGCAGGTGCGCCTCGGCATCGTGGCGGACAGCCGCGTGGCCGAAGTCAACCGCTGGCTGGCGGGCAACCTTGCCGACCTCAATGCCCTCGCGAAGAACGAATCGGTCCAGCTCTACGTCGGCTCCATCGACGAGTTCAGCAGCGATCCGGAACAGCAGGACCAGGTCGAAGGCTTCCGCCAGTACCTGCGCAACCTGCTGCTGGTGGCCGCGACCCGCGGCGGATTCGGCGAGGTGCACGACGAGCAGCCCGACTTCAACGCGCCGACCGAGGCGACGGGCGGAATCCTCATCGTGAACAGCGCAGGCGGGGTGGTGGCGGCATCGCCCGATGCGCCGCCCTTTGATGGCGCGCTGCGGGATTTCGTGGACAAGGTCGCGCCCGGCAGATCGGAAACCGGCCCGCTCATGTTCGACGCGCAGGGCCGAGCGACCATGACGTTCGTGGTGCCGCTGTTCGCGGTGCAATCAGACCAGGCGACCAGCGCGCAGATCGGGCGCATCGTCGGCGTGAAGCGGGTTGGTGAGGAACTCCTTTCCCTGCTGCACCAGCCGGGCGACACGACGCAGTCCGCCACCACCGCACTGCTCACCAGGATCGGGAACAAGGTAACGTACCTCTCGATGGTCGGTCGGTCGGGTGAAACCTCTCAGCCGCTCGGAACGTCCATGGAAATGTCGACGCCCAATCTGGACGCGGCATTTGCCGTGACCGAGGGCAACGGCTTTGCCCCCGACCTGCAGGACCGTACCGGCCGGCGGGTGGTCGTGACCGCGCGCACCATCACCGGCGCGCCGTGGGTGCTGATGTACACCGTCGACTACGAGGAAGCGCTGGGTGCCGCCGATACGAGGTTCCGCACCCTTGCCGCGATGCTGGGCCTCGCGTTGCTGGTGATCGCGATCGCCATCATCGCGGTGTGGCGCCACGGATCGTCGCGCCGGGCATCGGAAGCGGCGACACGGGCGCAGGTCCTGGCCAGCAATTTCGAGGCGCAGAAGGACCTGCTGCAGCTGGTCACCGACTCCCAGCCGACCAGCATCTTCATCCTCGACACCCAGAACCGCTACCGCTTCGCCAACGCCCAGGCCAGCGCCGGCGCCGGCATCACGCCGGCGGAGATGCTGCACAAGGAGATTGCCGCGGTGATCGGCCCGGGCAGCGCCAAGCGCTATCTCGAGCTCAACGAGCAGGCGCTGAAGGTCGGCACCGCCGTCAACAACGTGGCGCGGCTGGAGAACGAGCACGGCCTCAAGGTGCTGCAGTCGGAGCACATCCCGCTCAAGGAACGCTCCGGCGCGACCGCCGGCGTGCTGACGGTCGAGCACGACATCACCGACGTGGTGACCGAACGCGAGAAGCGCGCCCGCACCCTACAGAACCTGGTCAAGACCCTGGTCAGTGTGGTCGACCGGCGCGATCCCTATGCTGCCAACCATTCGACGCGGGTCGCGCGCGTCGCCCGCGCGGTGGCGCGCGAGATGGGCCTGACCGAGACCGAGATGGATACCGCGGAGAGCGCGGCCAACCTCCTGAATCTCGGCAAGATCATGATCCCGCCGGAGGTGCTGGCCAAGACCGGCGACCTCACCGAGGAGGAGCGCACGCTGCTGCGCAACTCGGTGCAGGTCAGCGCCGACATCATCCAGGACATCGAGTTCGACGGGCCGGTGGTGGATACACTGCGCCAGGCGCAGGAGCGCTTCGACGGCAGCGGCCAGCCGCGCGGGCTCAAGGGCGAGGACATCCTGATCACCGCCCGCATCATCGGTGTTGCCAACGCGCTGATCGGCATGATCAGCGACCGCGCCTTTCGTCAGGGCATGTCGATGGATGCCGCGATCGAGATCCTGTTCAAGGAGGCCGGCAAGGCCTACGACCGCCGCGTGGTGGCCGCCCTGGTCAACTACCTCGACAACCGCGACGGCCGCGCCCAGCTCGCGGATGTGACGGCGGCGAGGCAGTAGACTCCATCTCGCGATACAAAACCCCCTCCCCCAAGCTGGGGGAGGGTTGGGGTGGGGGTTGTTCTCTCCACCCACTCGACTGAGCCAAGCTGAACCAGCGCCCCCACCCTGACCTCCCCCGGCTCGGGGGAGGAGGTTATGCGCGCGTGGCGCGACGCCTTTCGATCACCACGGCAACTCCGGGTCGGCGACGCGCGCCAACCTCCGGCTGGCGGTGAGGGCGACGCCGAGGATCAGGCTGCGGCGGCGGTTGCCGTTGATGGGTTGCAGCGTGCCTTCGCGCCGGATCGAGCCGCCATGGGCGTCGGCGCAGATCAGGCCGACGTCCTCCGGCAGCAGGCCGAGGGGGAAATCCGGCTCGACCGCGAAGTAGAAGCGATCGCAGAATTCCAGATAGTCGCGCCACTTGCGGTCGGCGGCGAAATCGGCGCGGGAGGACTTGATCTCGACGATCGTCACCTGCCCGGCGCCGTCGATGGCGAGGATGTCGGCGCGCCGCCCGTTGCCGAGGGTGTATTCGGCGATCGCCGCATAGCCCAGCCCCTCCAGCAGCCTGGTCGCGCCGCGCAGGATGCGCGCTGCCGTTGCTGGAAATTCCGGATCCGGATCGGTCATGGCGCCATCCTCCGACGATCCCCTTGGCCTTCGCAACCCTTGCCCTTGTCGCGGCCAGCGTGCGTCAGTATCAAAGGCCGGCGATGGACGATCCGCTGGCTGACCCCATGCTTCGCTCTTCCCCTGCCCGGCGGCGCGGCGGATTGGTCAGGCGCGGCCTGCGCTGGGTGGGCCGCGCGTTCATTTGGTTCATCGCGATAACCATCATCCTCGCCGCGATCTATCGCTTCGTGCCGCCGCCGCTGACGCCCCTGATGGTGATCCGCCTGTTCGAGGGCAACTGGATCTCCAAGGACTGGGTGTCGTACGACGAGATCTCGCCCAACCTGGTGCGCGCGGTGATCGCATCCGAGGACGCCGGCTTCTGCTCGCATTGGGGCTTCGACTTCTCGGCCATTCAAAAAGCGCTGCGCCACAACGAGAAGTCACGCCGGCTGCGCGGCGGCAGCACGATCAGCAACCAGACCGCCAAGAACACGTTTCTGTGGCCGGGCGATACCACGGTGACGCGCTACGCCCGCAAGGCGGTCGAGCCATATTTCACGCTGCTGATCGAGACCATGTGGGGCAAGAAGCGCATCCTCGAGGTCTATCTCAACGTGGTGGAGTGGGGTCCCGGGGTCTACGGTGCCGAGGCTGCGGCCCAGCATCATTTCCACAAGCCGGCGGCGGAGCTGTCGCGCCGCGAGGCCGCCCTGCTGGCGGCGGCGCTGCCCAATCCGCTGAAATACAATGCCGGCAAGCCGGGCGCCTACGTCTCGCGCCGGGCGGGGCAGATCCAGGCCCAGATGAACGATGTCGCGGATCCCGCGGGCGATCCGTGCGCTTGGTGATATTTCTACAATTTATCACAAATGCGTGTGAGCTGTGAAAGGCGCATCCCTGCGGGTCGCGGGTTGAATATCGGCGTAATATCCACGTAGCGAACAGCAACGAACCGGCGATAATTAACTACGCCGACCATTGAAATCCCTGGGTGAGTCCGAGGGTAAAGGAAATATCCACACTCGCCCCCGACAATGATCCTTTGCTCCTCCTTGGTCGAGGAGAACGGGCGGCATAAGCGATGGCCGAATGACGGAAGGCGACCAGCCCATCGAGACCCATGACACCGAGCAGCGGCAGACTCGCCGGGCGCTTGCGGTGCTGGTTGCGTTCGTGCTCGCTCTGGCCGCGATCGGCGCCGGCGCCGCCAGCTGGCAACTGCACAAAGCCGAATACGACGACAGCCAGGCCAACCTGCGCCGCTTCGCCCGCGCCGTCACCGAGCAGACCGCCTGGGACCTGCACCAGATCGACACCGTGCTGCAGCTCACCAGCACTTGGCTCGGCCGCTCCGACAAGCTCGAGGCCTCCGGCACCGCACGCCTGCAGGAGCGCGTACAGCCGCGCTTGACCGCCCTCCTGTCGGTGCAGAGCATCATCGTCAGCGACGAGCAAGGTACGCTGCGCATGGTGACGCGCGACAGCTTCGCCTTGCCCACGACCGGTTTCGATCCCCGGCCGCTCTACGCGTATTTCCGCGACCATCCCGGCGCCGGCCTCACCGTCGGCGCGCCGTTCCGGCTGGTCGGCAGCCAGGACTGGGCCTTTCCGATCAGCCGGCCGATCGTCACCGGCAAGGGCAAGCTGACCGGCGCCGTCACGCTGGTGGTCGATGCGCCGGTGCTGGCCGAACGCTTCCGCCTGGTGCGGCCGACGACCGACCATCACGTCTCGCTGCTGCGCAGCGACGGCATCCTGATGATCGACGCCGCCGGCCTCGCCAGCACGAAGCCCGCCGGCTTCCTGAGCACGGGCGCGCACAACTCGACCGGCGAGGGCGACAGCGACAGCTGGGCCACCGCCGACGGGGTGGAGAGCATCGCCTATCTGCGGCCGGTGTCGGATTTCCCGCTGGTGGTCGCGGTCTCGCTGCCGCAAGCGGTGGTGACGGCGAATGTCCGCCCGGCGCTGATCGTGATCTCCGGCGTGATCGCGGCCGCGGGCTTCGGCCTCGCGCTGATCGCCGTCGTGCTCGGCCGCCGCATCCTGCTGAGCCAGGCCAGGCTGCGCCAGCAGCGCGATTTCGTGACCCGCGTGCTCGATTCCGCCGACGTGATTGTGTTCGTGCAGGATGCAGGCGGCCGGCTCATCAGCTGCAATGCCGAAGCGGAGACGCTCGGCTATCCACAGAGCGAGCTGCTGGCGCTCGATCCCTTCGTGCATCTGGTGCCGCGCGAGGAACAGGAGCAGGCGGCGGCCGCCCAGCGCCGCGCCCGCACCGCCAAGACGCCCGAAGCCTACGAGTGCCACCTGCTGACCCGCGCCGGCGAGCGGCGCCTCATCCGCTGGTCCAGCACCAACCTGCCGGATGCCGGTGGCCGGCGCGACTGGGTGCTCAGCGTCGGCACCGACGTGACCGAGGAACGGGCGCAGCAGGATGCGATCGCGCGCAACAACGCGATCATGGACCGCGCGCAATCGATCGCGCACATGTGCTATTGGACCGCGCGGTCGGACTCCGCCGACAGCGACTGGTCCGGCTGCACCTTCACCTATTCCGACAACGTCGATCACGTATTCGGCTACAGCTTCGCCGAGATCGACGTCTCGCTGGCCGAGTTCATCGAGCGCTTCGTCCATCCCGACGACCAGGACGCCATGGCCGAAGCCTATCGCGATTTCTACGGGGGCGAACAGCAGCGCCTCGCCATCACCTTCCGCCTCAAGCAGCGGGACGGCACTTATCGCTATATCCGCGATTTCGCCGAGAAGCGCGTCGATGTCGGCCATGGCGCCAGGGAGCTGGTCGGCATGTCGCAGGACGTGACCCAGCAGCTGGCCGCCGACGCCATGCTGCGCGAAAGCGAGATCAAGCTGCGGCGCGCGCATCGCCTCGCCAAGCTGGCCTATTGGACCTATGACCCGGTGGCGGCGGCAGCGGGCGGCGGCGACCGGCTGGTGTTCTCCGGCGACACCCAGGAGATCCTGGGCGCGCCGGCCGAGGCGCTCAACGGCGCCGCCACCAGCCCGCTCATCGCCATGGCGCATCCCGAGGACCGCGAGCGCATCCTCACCGAATGGCGCGCCTTCATGGCATCGGCCGAGACCGCCTGGACCTTCGACTATCGCCTGGCGCGCGGCGACGGCGAGATCCGCGACGTCAGCGTGTCCGCCGAGAAGGTGATGAACGACCATGGTCCGGTGGGCCAGGTCATTGGCGTCGTGCAGGACATCACCGACCGCAAGCGCAACGAGCGCGCGATCGCCCAAAACGAGACGCTGCTGCGCCACGCCCACCGCCTGTCGCGCGTCGGCTATTGGGTGTGGGAGCCGCGCGACGTCGCGCAATCCTCCGACCGCGGCTGGCTGCATGTCTCGAGCGAGTTCGCCGACATCCTGGGCGTGCAGCCGGGGGAGATCCCGCTCGAAGAGACCGACCTGGTGCGCAAGTTCGTCCATGCCGACGACCTGCCGGCGGCGATGGAGGCGGTCGAAGGCTTCGTGCACCGCACGTCGGATCGCTACAACGCCCAGTTCCGCATGGTCCGGCCGGACCAGTCGATCGCCCACGTGCACATGGAGGCCGAGCGGCTGCGCGATCCGCAGGGCCGCATTCTCTATGAGATCGGCGTCATCCAGGACGTGACCGAGCAGCGCGAGCGCGAGCTCGAGCTGATGACCGCCAAGCGCACCGCCGAGATCGCCAACCGCACCAAGACCCAGTTCCTGGCCAACATGAGCCACGAGCTGCGCACGCCGCTCAATGCCGTGATCGGCTTCTCGCAGCTGATCCGCGAGCAGGCGTTCGGGCAGATCCCCGACCGCTACGTGACCTATGCCGACGATATCAACAGCAGCGGCAAGCTGCTGCTGGCGCTGATCAACGACATCCTTGACATGTCGCGCATAGAGGCCGGTCAGCAAAAGCTGATGGAAGAGATCATCTCGGTCGATTCCGCGCTCAACGACTGCGTGCGCATGGTGACGTCGAAAGCCTCCGACGGCGGCGTACGCCTGATCGTGGAGAACAAGGGGTCGCTGCCGGCCCTGCGCGCCGACGAGCGCGCGCTGAAGCAGATCCTGCTCAACCTGCTGTCCAACGCCGTCAAGTTCACGCCTCAAGGCGGCGGCGTCACCATCGCGGCCGAGGTGACCAAGGACCGCGGGCTCGACATCCATATCAGCGACACCGGCATCGGCATCGCCGAGGACGTGATCAAGGACCTGTTCCTGCCGTTCCGCCAGGCCGATGCCTCGATCAGCCGCCGCTTCGGCGGCAGCGGCCTTGGCCTTGCCATCAGCAAGAAGCTGATGGAGCTGCATGGCGGCGAGATCTCGATCGACAGCCGGCCCGGCAGCGGCACCCGCGTCACCCTGCACATGCCGGCCGAGCGCGTGGTCAGCAACGAGTCCGACCCCACTCGCCTGCAGGCTTAATTCAGCACCTGCTCCCCCAAAGCACCCCTTCTCCCCTTGCGGGAGAAGGATGCGGAGCCTTAGCGAACGGCAGTGAGCTTAGGCGAAGCTGGATGAGGGGTTGCGTGCCGATAGGCACGCGCGCTCGAAAGAGCGCCATACCAGCATCGACGTTTCAGCGCTTGCGCGCTGCGCGCCTATCGGCGCGGCCCCCTCACCCAGCTCCGGCTAAGCTCACTACGTTCGCTAAGCCTACGCAGCCCTCTCCCGCGAGGGGAGAGGGGGGAGTATTTTGAAGCATGGTCATACATGATTGGGGAATTCCATTCGTCCTCTACTGGGCCGCCGAGGCGTAGGCGGAGGCGAACTGCCGCGACACCAGCTGGGCATAGAGCCCGGCGCGCGCGACCAGGCCATCGTGGTCGCCGATCTCCTTCACCTCACCGTCCTGCAGCACGACGATGATGTCGGCGTTGCGGATGGTCGAGAGGCGATGTGCGATCACGATGGTGGTGCGGTCGGCCTGCAACAGGTCGAGGGCGTGCCGCACCGCCTGCTCGTTCAGCGCATCGAGATGCGAGGTCGCCTCGTCCAGGATCAGGATCGGCGCGTCCTTGAGGAAGGCGCGGGCGATCGCCACGCGCTGGCGCTGGCCGCCGGAGAGGCTCATGCCGCGCTCGCCGACCGGGGCGTCGAGCCCGTCCGGCAGCGCCGCTATCAGGTCGTCGAGCGAGGCGTGCTTGATGGCGGCGGTCAGCTCCATTTCGCCGGCGTCTGGCTTGGCGATCAGGATGTTGCGGCGCAGGGTGTCGTTGAACAGGTAGGTGTCCTGCGCCACCAACGCGATGCGGCTCCGCAGGGCATCGATCTTGTAGTCGCGCAGGTCGGTGCCGTTGAGCGCGATCGCGCCGGTGTCCGGGTCCCAGAAGCGCATCAGCAGCTGCGCCAGCGTGGTCTTGCCGGCGCCGGACATGCCGACCAAGGCCACCGTTTTGCCCGCTGGAATCTCGAACGAGACATCGCTGAGCGCGCGGCGGTTCTGTCCAGCATAGGTGAAGCTGACCTCGTGCACGGATAGCGCGGCGCTGCGCTGGGGAATCGCCACGCCTGCGCCGTCTTGCACCGGCACCGGCTCATTCATCAGGCCATAGATGCGGCGGGTGGCGCCGAGCGTGTCGGCCAACTGGCGGCCGATCTGCGCGATCTCCGACACCGGCAGGAACGCCGCCATCGCCAGCAAGGTGAGCAGCGGTAGCACGGCGGGATCGATGGCGCCACGTTGCATCAGCAGCGCGCCGGCGATCACCACGGCGAGGCCGCCGAGGCCGGTGAAGATCTCGAGCAAACTGCCTTGCAGAGTCAGCTCGCGATAGAACGGCAGGCGCAGCTGCACATGGCGCCGCGACAGGGCATCGAGTGCGCGGGTGCGGTTCTGCTCCTGCTGGAAGGCGACGATCTCGCCGAGACCCTGCACCGAATCGACCGCGAAGGCGCCGAGCTCGCCGGCCGCTTCGCGCGCTTCGGAGCCGAGCCGGTCGACCTTGCCGCGCAGCAGGAACGGGCAGAGCCCGACAGCGGCCAGGAACGGCAGCAGCGCCAGCGGCAGCCACGGCGACGTGAGGCCCAGCCAGACCAGCACCACGCCCGGCACAAGGATGGCGACGAAGGCCGGCGCGACGGTGTGGGCGAAGAAATACTCGACCAGCTCGATGTCATGGGTGGCGAGCGCCATCAGGTCGCCGGTGCGGCGGCGCACCAGGTAGGCCGGCGCCAGCGCATCCAGCTTGCGGAACACATCGATGCGCATGTCGGCCAGCAGGCGGAACGCCATGTCATGCGCGATCCAGGATTCCAGCCAGTGCAGCAGGCCAGAGAGGGGCGCGACGACGGCGAGCGCCCACAGCCAGTGGCCATAAGGCTGGCCGTTCTTGAGGTCGAGCACCACCAGGGCGCTCAGGATGCCGACACCGATGAAGGCCACGACCCGCAGCACGCCGAAAACGAAGGTCAGCGTCAGGCGGCCCTTCCAGCGCATCACCAGCTTCATCAGTGCCGCAATCAACTGCAGCCAGTTCAGCCCTTCGGCCTTGATGATGCCTTCGGTCACCGGCTTCAAGCCGACATCGGGAATGTGCGCGATCATCTCCGGCGCCGCCGGTGCAGCCGGCGATGCATCGATCACAGGCTCGGCGGCGGCATCGCGCGCCTGTTCCGCCATCAACTGGGCGTAGATGCCGCCGGCCTTCATCAGGCTATCGTGGCGGCCGTTCTCCACGACCTTGCCATCCGACAGCACCAGGATGCGGTCGCAATCGATCACGCTGCTGAGGCGATGCGCGAAGATGAGCGTGGTGCGGCCGCGCATCAGGCGGTCGAGCGCGCCCTGGATCACCGCCTCATTCTCGGCATCGACCGCCGACAGCGCCTCGTCCAGCACCAGGATCGGCGAATCGCGCAGGATGGCGCGCGCGATCGCGATGCGCTGGCGCTGGCCGCCCGACAGCTTGATGCCGCGCTCGCCGATCACCGTGTCATAGCCGTTGGGCAACGCCGCGATGAAGTCGTGGATATTGGCGGCGTTCGCTGCGGCGCGGACATCGTCGTCGCCGGCATCGGGTCGGCCCATGCGGATGTTGGCCTCGACCGTGCCATGGAACAGGAAGGTGTCCTGGTTGACGACCGAGATCATGCCGCGGATCTGCTCGAACGACAGCTGGCGCAGGTCATGCCCTCCGAGGCGGATCGCGCCGTGCTCCGGATCGTAGAAGCGCAGCAGCAGGCGCACGATCGACGACTTGCCGCCGCCCGAAGCGCCGACCACGCCGATCCGTTCGCCCGGCGCGACCGAGAAACTGAGGCCGTCATGAACCGCGCGCTGCGTTCCGGGATAGCGGAAACGCACGCCGTCGAAGCCGAGGCTGGGCGCCAGCGGCTGCGCCAGGTGTGCCGCCGATGCGTCCTCGATCAGCGGCCGGCTGTCGAGGATCTGGTAGAGGCCTTGCGCCGCCGACATGCCGACCATGCCCTGGTGCAGCACGGTGCGCAGCTCGCGCATCGGGCGGAAGATTTCGATCCCCAGCATCAGGATAATGAGCAGCGCCGACAGTTCCATCGCGCCGGCCTCGACCCGGAATGCGCCGAGCGCCAATGCAGCGGCCGCCCCGCAGGCGATCGCGCTGTCGGTGATGCCGCGCGCCAGCACGTTGGTCGCCAGCACCCACATGGTGCGCTCGAACAGGCTCTTGGCCTCGCGGTCCAGGTGATCGCCACGAGCCTTGCTCTGGTTGAACGCCTTGAGGGTCGCCAGGCCCTGGATCGAATCGAGGAACTCGGCGGCGAAGGTCGCGTAGGCCTTCTGGCGATCGAGCGAGCGCGCGACGTCGAACTTGTGCCACGCCGCCGGTGCGAACAGGGCGATGAGGGCGAACACCAGCATGACCCCTGCGACCGGCAGATCGATGAAGGCGATGGCCGCGAAGATGAGGACGGGCGACAGCAGGGAGATCAGGAACTGCGGCAGGAACTGGCCGAAATA
Source organism: Dongiaceae bacterium (assembly GCA_035274225.1). GTDB lineage: Bacteria > Pseudomonadota > Alphaproteobacteria > Dongiales > Dongiaceae > Dongia_A. Next base: position 626 of record DATEOK010000289.1, on the reverse strand, counting down.
AGTTTCCAGCTGCTCCACCCCGTCGATCAGCGACAGCGTCAATGCGCCGGAGCGCTGCCGCCCGACCGCGCCGGGGCCAAGCGAGGCGATCTTCTCGTAGATCACGCGGCGCAGCGAGACCTGCACCCGCGCCGCGGTCTCGTGTGCGATCATGGCGCGCCAATGCTCGAATACGCCGCGCAGCACCATGACCGCAGCAATGGCAATGGTCGGCAGCAGCAACTGCTCAAGGCTCTGGCCGGCGAACAAGGCACCGATCAGCCAGCCGAGCAGGCCGAGGCGCGCGACGCCGAGGGCGCTGGCGATGAGCCCGATCAGCACCGTCCAGGCGATGCGCAGCCGGACGCCGCGGGTGAAGGTCCAAAGCCTCGGCTCGATATGCATGATGGAAACCTCTAGATCATCGCAGGCGAGCACGGTAGGCTGAACAGCAATGTTCCGCATTCGACAAATCGGAGCAGCGACTGTAAATTATTGAACAGTCTGCTCCTGACATTTTTGGACGGCACCGCCATGAACTGGGACGATCTCAACGTTTTCCTCACCCTTGCCCGCGCTGGCAAGCTGACGGCGGTCGCCAAGCAGCTCGACGTCAGCCACCCGACGGTGGCGCGCCGGGTCAAGGC
>DATEOK010000288.1:0-7043 GCA_035274225.1 Dongiaceae bacterium | reverse complement strand
GAGGCCGATCGCGAGATGCTTCAGCTGCACCTCGCCCTTGCCCGGCGCGGGCAGGTCGATCTCGGTCCACTTCATCTGCTCTGGCCCGCCGGTCTTCTCGATGCGGATGGCGTGGGTCTTCGGCATGGTACGCGCTCCTTGTCAGGACGATTTTGCGCGAAGCTTAGCGCGCGAAGACGCGGGGGAAAACCGCGTTGAACACAGTGGCACTGAGCGGCGCGCGAATGCTGCGCAGCGCGAGGTGGCACCAACCGAGGAATAGCAGGATCGATATTGGAATGAAGATCGCCAGGAGCCAGAGGGGCGGGAGCGCTAGCAGTTGATGCAACCGCCGCTGTATCCGCCGAACATGAGTGCACAGGCGCCGAACAGCAACAGCGCCGCGACGAAGATGACGCCGACCAGGGCGATGATGAAGCGCAGGAAGAAGCGGCCGGCCGACGGCGGCCCGTTGCGGCCGGTCATGCTGGCGATGCCGGCGGCGATCACGAGCGCGATCAACAGGAAGAGTCCCAAAATTCCATCCATGCCGCGACGTTCCCTAACGATGCCGGCGACCACCATAGCGCGAAGTTTGCATGCGGATCACCAACAATCCTTTAAGTCCGCACTACACCGAAAGCAGCCAGCATCAGCGCGGCTACGGTCAGGTCATCCATGCGAACGGGTCACCATCCACCCACATTCTCGATCACGATCACGATCACGATGTAGACGATGAGCAACGCAGGGCGAGGGCGAAGCTCGCGACAAGGATCATGGAGACAGCATGACCGCACCGCCGGCGCTGGCAACCGCCGAGGCGCGATGACAGTTCTCTCCGTATAACAAAGCTGCGACAACGGGTTATCGGCCGGCGCGCGCGGTTGCGGGAACCAATGGAAGCGGGCAGGGTTCGGCCCCGCAGGGGATTTGCAGGCAATCGCAAGAGCGGGTCTGCGCAACCACGCCCGAAGGGGCGCGAGGAGCGGCTTGAAGCAGACCTTCTATTCCATCCAGGCCCTGCGTGGTCTTGCCGCGAGCCTGGTGGTCATCGCCCACATCTTCGAGCATCCGTCGCGCGGCGATCCCAACGCGCTGCTGCTGACCGGGCGCTTCGGCGTCGAGATCTTTTTCATCATCAGCGGCTTCGTGATGACGCATGTTGCAGGGCAGGGGGCATTCGCCCCCGGCGCTTTTGCCGCGCGCCGCATCCTGCGCATCCTGCCGCTCTACTGGGTGTGCACGCTGCTGGTGTTCGCGGTGGCGCTGGCGGCGCCGGCCTTGTTCAAGACCACGACGGCAGACGTGAAGCACCTGGTGCTGTCGCTGTTCTTCATTCCTGCGCCCGACCCGCAAGCGGCAAGCGACTGGCGGCCGCTGTTCAAGCTCGGCTGGACGCTGAACTACGAGATGTTCTTCTACGCCGCGCTGCTGACGCTGTTCTGGTGCCGCAAGCGGATCCAGCGCTCGGTCATCCTCACCGCCGCGCTCGGCGCGCTGGTGCTGCTGAGTTTCGCAATTCCGCCCAAGGCCAACATCCTCGCGTTCTACGCCAACATCGCGCTGATCCCGTTCCTGGTCGGCGTGTGGCTGGCGGAGGCATCGGCCTTGTTCGAGCGCATTCCACGCATCGGAGCCATCGCGCTGGTCGCGGCGGCTGCGCTTAGCACCGCGTGGCTCTATCAGCTGCCGTTCGACTCAATGCGAGACGTCGCGCCGCACCTGGTGATGACGCTGGCGGCGACCTTGATCGTCGCGTCCGGCCTGGCGCTCGAACGGCGGTGTCCGCGCCGCGGCTTTGTGCAGATGGTGGGCAACAGTTCGTATTCGCTGTACCTGACGCACATGTTCGTGGTGGGCGCGGCCTGGGCGGCGATTGAGCGCGTCGAGCTGCCGACAGCGCTGCATTGGGGCCTGACGCCGCTGATCTACGGCGCGGCGCTGGTCGTTGCCTATGCGTCGTACCGCGTGATCGAATTGCCGTTCAACCGCCTGGCGCACCGGTTGACGCAGCGCCCGATGCGCGCCGCGATCGCGGAGTAGCTCAATCCAGTGGTCGCATTTTCTGCGCCGAACCGGCATCCACTTCGGCGGAAAATGCTCTAGCGGGCAACCACCACGAATTCGGGACTGGTCGCGGTCAGCGGCGAACGGTCCCAGTCGCCGAACCACGTGACCTCGGTGAAGCCGGCTTCGGCGAGGAATGCGGCCAGCTCTTCTTGAGTCACGAAGCGCAGCGTATCGCAGCCGACCGCGACATCGTCAGGGCCGAAGCGGTAGTGCGTCTCGTAGGTGACGAATGGGCCATCGGCTTCGGCGATGTCGTAGTGGACGTCGACCGCGCCGACACCGGGCACGTCGATGATCTCGCGCGTCAGGGCAGGGGTCCAGCCGCGCCATTCCTCGACCAGCGGGTTGCGGGTCTCGAAGGCGAGTCGGCCGCCGGGCGCGAGATGACGGCGCAGCGTGCGCAGGACGGCGCGGATGTCTTCGTCCTCCAGGAACACCTGGAACACGTTGCCGGTCATGGTGATGAGATCGAAGCGCGTGTCGAGCGCGAGGCCTTTCGCGTCGCGGTCGATCCAGGTGACGCGATCGGCTCCGGGCCGGTTGCGCGCGACCTTCATCATGCCGGCAGAGGGATCGGCGCCGGTGACGCGATGCCCGCGCTCAGCCAGCGCGACGGCGAGGCGACCGGTGCCGCTGCCCATGTCGAGGATGGTTTTCGGCTTGTTGCCGGCGAGTGCGAGGTAGTGCGCGTAGAAAGATTCTGGCGGGTTGGCGGCGTCATAGCACGCGGCAAGGCGCGGGTCGGTGTAGATGGGGCAGGGCATGCGCGCTTGTAGCGCATTACCCTGGCAAACGCATGCACGATGTTCTTCCCCCCTTGTGGGGGAAGGATGCGAAGCCTTGGTGAGCGGAGCGAACCTAGGCGAAGCTGGATGGGGGGTGCCGTCGCACGAACCGCTGAAGGGGAGCACCGGCATGCTCGCAAGCTCTAGATACGAGTGGGATCGTCGCACCTTGTCTGCTTTCGTGCGGCGGCACCCCCCATCCCAACCTTCCCCCACAAGGGGGGAAGGGGCTCATGCGAGCGTCAGTTGATCGCCGCCGCGAAGGTGCCCGGTGCCGGGTCGCGGACGGTGGCGCCGCCGGGGGCGACTTCGAGGATCGCGAGGCGGCGCTCGACCGTGCCGTCGGCGTTGAGGCGGAACACGCCGGTGACGCCGTTGAAGCCGCTGACGTTGGTGAGCGCGGTCTCGGAATAGTCCGGCGCGGAATAGCCCGATGCCGCCTTGCCGAGGGAGACGATCAGGGTGATCGCGTCGTAGACAAGGCCCGCGCGCTGGTCCGGCGCCTGGCCGTAGATGCCGGCGTAGCGGTCGGCGAACGGGCGCCACTTGGCGGGATCGGTGGCGGCATAGAGCGCGCCGGCTAGGCCGGTCTCCTGCGCCAGGGTCGGATCGTTGGCCCACAGGCCGGTGCCGAGGATCGGCACGGTCTGCGGCCCGATCTGGAACGCGGGCAGCAGCGGCGCGAGCTGGCGCAGCTTGGCGCCGCCTTCGGGCAGCATCACCGCGTCGAACGGATTGTTCTGGTAGGCAGTCGCGAGCTGCTCGACCACCTGCGTGTAGTCGGGCGAGCTGGGATCATAACGGGCCTGCTCCGCGAAAATGCCGTTCGCACCCTGCACCGAATTGCGGAACGCCTGTTCGACGATGTTGCCGTAGTTCGAGCTCGGCGCGAGGATCGCGAAGCGCTGCATGCCCTGGCTCGCGGCATACTGGATGACGCGCTGCACCTCGTCCTGCGGCGTGACGCCCATGACATAGACGCCAGGCTGCGCGGCCGAGCGATCGTTGGTGAAGGCGAGCACCGGAATATGCGCGCCGGTCGCGATCGGCGCGACCTTGCGGGTGTCGGTGGAGAACACCGGGCCAAGCAGGATCTGCGCGCCCTCGGCCAGCAGCTTGCGCGCGGCGGTCTCGGCGCCGGCGGCGGTCGCGGTGTCTTCGACCAGCAAGGTGAACGTCTCGTCGCCGACCTCGAACAGCCCCATCTCGGCCGCCTGCAGCAGCGAGCGCCCAAGGGCCGCCTGTTGTCCGGACAACGGCAGCAGCAGTCCGATCTTGGTGCCGGTCTCGACCGGCGCCCCGGGCAGGGTCTCGTATTGCGGCAGGGTCGGGGCGGGCTGGCTTGGCCCCGCGGGCGGCGGTACATTGCTCGGCGCGCAGCCGGCGGCCAGAGTGAGGAGAAGCGCGCCCAGCCAGCGCTTTGCCAGTTGCGCGCCGCCGTCCATTGCCGCCTGCATCATTCGATGAATCCCTAAAACCCGAGTGCGCATGAAGCCTAGCCACAGCCAACCGCGAAGTAAACGTGAACCCGGCGCGGGCTCCGGGCAGGGGTCGCTTGTCCTGATCGCGACTCCAATCGGCAATCTGGGCGACATTACGGCGCGCGCGCTGGAAGGCCTCAAATCCGCCGACCTGATCGCCTGCGAGGACAGCAGGGTCACCGTCAAGCTGCTCCAGCATGCCGGGATCGAGAAGCCGCTGCTGCCCTATCACGACCACAATGCCGAAACCATGCGGCCCAAGCTGCTGGCGCGGATCGCGGCGGGCGAGCGGGTGGCGTTGGTCAGCGACGCCGGCACGCCACTGATCTCCGACCCCGGCTACAAGCTGGTGCAGGCGGCGGTGGCAGCGGGGCTCGCCGTCACCATGCTCCCCGGTCCGAGCGCTCCGATCATGGCGCTCGCCTTGTCGGGGCTGCCGAGCGACCGGTTCCTGTTCGGCGGCTTCCTGCCGGCCAAGAGCAAGGCGCGGCGGGAGGCCATCGCGGAAGCCGCGCGCGCGGGGGTCACCCTGATCTTTTTCGAAACCGCGCCGCGCTTGCTGGAGTCGCTCAAGGACCTGCTGGCGGTGCTGGGCGACCGCCGGGCGGCGGTGGCGCGCGAACTCACCAAGCTGTTCGAGGAGGTGCGGCGGGACCAGCTGTCGGCGCTGATCGCGCACTACGACCAGGCGGGCACGCCCAAGGGCGAGATCGTCATAGTGGTCGGGCCGCCGGAGGAAGAGCGCGCGTCGGAAGAGGACATCGACGCGCTGCTGCGTCGGGCGCTGGACAGCATGAGCGTAAAGGACGCGGCGGCGACTGTGGCGGCCGCCACCGGCGCGCCGAAGCGCGCCGTGTACGCACGGGCGCTGGAGTTGCAGGGGGAGAAGGAGTGAAGGAAGCCTCCGCCTTCGCAGATGAGCCCCTTCCCCCCTTGTGGGGGAAGGCTGGGATGGGGGGTGCCGCCGCACCATTGGGCGGGAGAAAATTCAGAATCGTGGAGATGCGTCTGGATCGTGTGCAACTCCCGCTTGCTCGTGCGGCGGCACCCCCCATCCAGCTGCGCCTAAGCTCGCTGTCGCTCGCTAAGGCTCCGCATCCTTCCCCCACAAGGGGGGAAGGGAGTCATTGTCGGGTGACGTCATGAAATCTCCGCGCAGCCGCCAGCGCGCCTATCTCTCCGGGCGGCGTGCCGAGCGGATCGCGTGTTGGCTGCTGCGGCTCAAGGGCTATCGCGTCCTGGCGGTGAACTGGCGTTGTGCGGCGGGGGAGGTCGACATCCTGGCGCGGCGGGGGACGGTGCTGGCGGCGGTCGAGGTGAAGCGGCGCAGCGGCGGGCTGGTCGCGGGCGAGGGGGCGCAGGATGCGGCGCTGTTCGCGATCTCGCCCCACCAGCAGGCGCGGGTGGCCCGCGCGGCGGAGATGTTCGCGGCCAGGCGCGCCGACTGCCGGGACCTGGAGCTGCGGCTCGATGCCATCACTGTTACAGTTCCGTCATCCGGGCCGTGGGCCAAGCTGGCGCGGGCGCTGCAATGGGGCTGGCCGCGGCATTTCCCGGCGGCATGGCAAGCCGATTGGCGTTAGGGCATAGTGCCCCGCATGCGAGTCGCGCCGGTTATGACAGCACCCCTTCTCCTTGTCGCGTACGGGGCGCTGACGGCATGCTCACCGATCGGCACGGCAATCGGCGCCGCCGCTTTCACGGCCGATCTCGCCACCCAGGAGCGCGGTCTCTACCAGGGCCTCGACGACCACCGCATGTGGATCGCGATCAACGCTCGTTTTGTGGCCGCCGATCTGGCGGTGGCGCAAAACGTGCACTTGCAAGTGCAGGAAGGCCGGGTCTTGTTGAGTGGCGTGGTGCAGAAGCAGGAGCAGAGGCTGGCCGCGGTCAAGGCCTCCTGGGAAGAGCCGGGCGTGCGCGAGGTCATCAACAACATCGAGGTGGAGAAGGCGCGCGACCTCGGCCAGATCGCGCAGGACGAATATCTCGCGCGCATGGTATGGGCCAAATTGTTCGTCGACCGCGGCGTGCGCGCCAACAACTATTCGGTCGAGTGCATCGACAGCATCGTCTATCTGATCGGCGTCGGCCAGGACAAGACCGAGGTGCAGCGCGTCATCGACCATGCGCGCGACGTCGCCTATGTGCGCGACGTGCGGAACTACGTGCGGGTGAAGACCGACCCGCTGCTGCCCGAGCCGCCGCCGCCCGGCAAGGCGCCGGACATCATGCCGGCGGAGAAGCAGCCCGGCCTCGACCAGACGCCGGGCGGATTCACCCAGGCGAGCGGGTCATGACACCGGGCGCGATCGAAGACGCGCTGCGCCGCATGGGCGAGGGCGCGGACGAGGCCATCGACCTGGCGGAGGCGGCGCTGCTGTGCGCGGCGCACGAGCGCAGCAATCTCGATCTCGAACCCAGCCGGCTGCATCTCGCGGAGATTGCCGGCGCGATGAAGCGCGCATCGTCATTGGATTCGCTGAAGCCCGGCGATGACAAGCTGGAAGCCTGCTGCGATGCGCTGCGCTACGTGCTGGCGGAAAAGTTCGGCTATCGCGGCGACGAGGAGACGTACGACGACCTGCGCAACGCCGACCTCGCCGAGGTGATCCAGCGCAGGCGCGGCCTCCCGGTCGCGCTGTCGATCCTTTACATCCACGCGGCGCGCTCGCTCGGCTGGCGCATCGAGGGGCTGAACTTCCCCGGCCACTTCGTGATCCGG
>DATEOK010000287.1:0-35755 GCA_035274225.1 Dongiaceae bacterium | reverse complement strand
ACCACCGGCATCGAGCCGGACTTCGCGCTGGTGAAATACAAGAAGCTGGCCGGCGGCGGCTACTTCAAGATCATCAACCGCACCGTTCCGTCCGCCCTGCACAAGCTCGGCTACGCGGAGCACGAGGTCGAGGAGATCATCCGCTACGCCGTCGGCCACGGCACGTTGTCCGGCGCCCCCGGCATCAATCACGAGGCGCTGAAGGCGAAGGGCTTCACCACCGGCGCGATCCAGTCGGTGGAGAATGCGCTTGCCACCGCCTTCGACATCCGTTTCGTGTTCAACAAGTGGACGTTGGGCGAGGAGTTCTGCCAGGCGGCCCTCAATCTCACGGCCGAGCAGCTCAACGAGCCGACCTTCGACATGCTGGCCACCCTCGGCTTCAGCAAGGCCGACATCGAGGCGGCGAACACCTACTGCTCCGGCGCGATGACTCTGGAAGGAGCGCCGTTCCTGAAGGACGAGCACCTGTCGATCTTCGACTGCGCCAATCCGTGCGGCCGCATCGGCAAGCGCTACCTGTCGGTGGAGAGTCATATCCACATGATGGCGGCGGCGCAGAGCTTCATCTCCGGCGCCATCTCGAAAACCATCAACATGCCGAACCTCAGCAGCGTCGACTCCTGCAAGGACGCCTACATGCTGTCCTGGCGCCTCGGCATCAAGGCGAACGCGCTCTATCGCGACGGCTCCAAGCTGTCGCAGCCGCTGGCGACCTCCGTGCTCGGTGACGACGATGCCGTGGACGAGGTGATCGAAGCGCCGGCAGCGGCCCGCGCCCCCATCGTCGCGGAGCGGATCGTCGAGCGCATCATCGAGCGCCAGGTCCAGCAGGGCCGCAAGCGCCTGCCGGAGCGCCGCAAGGGCTACACCCAGAAGGCGATCGTCGGCGGCCACAAGGTCTACCTGCGCACCGGCGAATACGAAGACGGCGCGCTCGGCGAAGGGTTCATCGACATGCACAAGGAAGGCGCCGCCTTCCGCAGCCTGATGAACAACTTCGCGATCGCGATCTCGATCGGCCTGCAGTACGGCGTGCCGCTCGAGGAATATGTCGAGGCCTATACCTTCACGCGGTTCGAGCCGAACGGCATCGTCGAAGGCAACGACGCGATCAAGATGTCGACCTCGATCCTCGACTACCTGTTCCGCGAGCTGGCGATCTCCTATCTCGGCCGCAACGACCTCGCCCATGTGAAGCCGGACGATCTCGATCCGGATGCGCTCGGCACCGGCGTGACTCAGGCCGACCTGCCGGCGCAGGAGCGCGAGCTGGCGAGCGTGAAGCGCATCGCCTCCACCGGCTACGTGCGCTCGAACCTGGTGGTGCTCTCCAACATGGCGCGCCATATCGTCGGCAACACCGCGCTGGCGCCGAGCCCGCACGAGGTGCATTCCCACGCCCATGAAGGCGCCCACATGCACGTGCACCTGGAGCGACGCGAACAGGTGGACGCGACGATCTCCACACCAGTCCTCGCGCGCGAAATCGAAAGTCGCCTTGAGAAGATCCGCGAAGCGAAGATGAAGGGTTACGAGGGTGATAGCTGCGGCGAATGCGGCAACTTCACCCTGGTCAGGAATGGGACGTGCATGAAGTGCACGACCTGCGGTTCAACAAGCGGGTGCTCGTAAAGCTCTCTTATTCCCTTGCTCTGACGAGGGTCCGCTTGTTGCTCACCCCGCCCGCCATCAGCTAGGCCCTGACGGCGGGCGGGAGCGTTCTAGAGTGCGAGCCCGCGTTCGATCCTGAGCGTGTTCTTGAGATATTCCTGCGCTTCCGCCCGCGCGTAGATCCGTTGCACGACGTCAAATCCTTCTTCGATGCGCCCGAACGCTGCGAACCCCTGCCCGTCCGGATGGCGTGCGCCGCCGAAATCCAGCGCCGGCTCATCGCGCAGACAGATGAAGAACGAGTGATACACCGCGCCCGGCGCAAAGCGTGCGAGCGACACCGTCCCTTTGAGGTGCCTCAACCCCGTCATCGCCGTGGTCTCGTGCGCAATGACCGGCGCCAGGTCCTCGCGTTCATGGCGCAGGCCGCCCTGGATCACCGCGATGCGCCGGTGCTTCTCCGCGCTCTGGTTGCTCAGTGTCACGATGCGGAAGAAGCTGCTGCCGTCATACAGGCCGGCCTGCACATCGGCGAGGAAGTAGCCGGCACTCGCGGGCGCCAACTTCTCGAACAGCTCGATCTCGAGGTCGCCCAGCTCGGTTTCGATTCGGACCCGACTCATGTCTAATGCGCCTCGTTCCAGGGGGAGCCACATTATGAAGCGCCACAGCGCCATTCCGGAAGAGCGATGGGCCGAAGTCCAACGCCGCCTCGACGCCATCGAGCGCGAGCAGCACTGCCGCATCCTGTTCGCTGTGGAGTCGGGCAGCCGCGCCTGGGGCTTCCCGTCGCCGGACAGCGGTTACGACGTCCGCTTCGTCTATGCCCGGCCGGCCGATTGGTATCTCAGCGTCTATCCCGGCCGCGACGTGATCGAGGCCCCGATCGAGGACGAGATGGACGTGAACGGCTGGGACCTGCGCAAGGTCCTGCACCTGGTCCTCAAGCCCAACGCGGTCATCTCCGAATGGATGGAGTCGCCCATCGTCTATCGCCGCGATGCCGCTGCACTGCGGCAGCTGCGTGCCTTCGCCGACCACATGCTCAACCCGCGCGCCCTCGCCTATCACTACCTGCATCTGGCGCGCCGACAGGTGGCGGCCAAGCTGTCGCGCGACCGGATCGCGCTCAAGCGCTACTTCTACGCCCAGAGGCCCGCGCTGACGCTGCGCTTCCTGCGCCTGCAGAACGGCCGGCGGCCACCGATGCACCTCCAGGCGCTGCTTGACGCAACCGACCTGCCGGCCGCGACAATCCGGATCGTTGAGCGCCAGGTCGCGGCCAAGAGCCGGACCCGGGAAATGGGCTCAGGCCCGCGCATTCCGGCCCTCGACCGGCTGATCGCCGCCGAGATCGCAGCCGCGGCCGGATCGGCCACCGAGATGCCGGGCCGCCCGCCCTCCGACCTGGAGGCGGCGGACCGCCTGTTCCGGCGGTTGATTCGAGCCTGAGCAGACCCTTGGGCGCGACATGTTCGACCTTGCGCGCCCCGAGGTCGCCCCCGTATGAATCCGCGCACCAACGCCGCTTAACGGGGTCAAATGGCAGGGGCAACAGCAGTACGCGGGAGCGAGGGCAAATCCCCCTGGAAAGCTTGGCGCCGCAGCAAGGTCAAGATGCTGGGCCTCGGCACCCTGAAGCTGCTGGCCAAGCTCTATAGCCGGCAATCCCGCGTGCCGGACCTGCCGTTCATTCCGAACGGGCATTTCCCGTTCGTGGCGGAGCTGGAGGCGAACTGGCAGGAGATCCGGGCCGAGCTCGACGTCATCCTCAAGGATCGCGAGCACATCCCGTTCCTGGACAAGATCTCGCCCGACCAGGCCCGCATCGCCCATTCGCAGAAGTGGCGCGCCTTTTTCCTGTGGGGCATGGGCGAGGAGCTGACCGGCAACACCGCCCGCTGCCCCAAGACCGCCGCCCTCCTGCGCGAGGTGCCGGGGCTGCGCTCCGCCTGGTTCTCGATCCTCGCGCCCAACTACAAGATCAAGCCGCACCGCGGCATCACCAAGGGCGTGCTGCGCTCCCATCTCGGCCTCATCGTGCCGAAACGCTGGCAGAAGTGCCGCATGATCGTGGGCGGCGAATCCGTGCGCTGGCGCGAAGGCAAGTGCTTCGTGTTCGACGATTCGATGCTGCACCAGGTCTGGAACAGGACCGAGGAGGAGCGCGCCATCCTGCTGTTCGACTTCGACCGGCCGATGCGCTGGCCTGCGAGCGCGCTCAACCGCTTCGCCATGGCGATGCTGAAGCGCACCGCCTATTACCGCGACGCGCGCAAGAATCTCAAGAAGCACGCCCGCGCCCAGATCAACGATGCCGGCCGCGATCAGGCGATCGCCGACGCCATGCAGCGCATCGCGGACTAGGCCTTTGGCCGGCGCGGACAAGCCGATCACCCTCATCACCGGCGCGTCGTCGGGCATCGGCGCCGCGCTCGCCAGGCGCCTGGCGCGGCACGGCGACCACGTCGTCCTGGTGGCGCGCCGCCTGCGCCTGCTGCAGGAGGTGGCGGCAGAGATCGCGAAGGCCGGCGGCAGCAGCGAGATCGCGGTGTGCGACGTCACGATCGGCGAAGCGTCGCGCGCCTGCGTCGAGGAGGTGCTGCGCAAGCACGGGCGGATCGACCGGCTGATCCTCAACGCCGGCGGCGGCAGCCGCAGTGCGCCGGAAAACCTGACCGGCGCGGACATGCGCGCCTCGTTCGATCTAAACCTGTTCGGCGTCGTGAACTTCGTCGAGGCCGCATTGCCCGCCCTGTTGCAGCAAGGCAATGGCCAGATCGTCGCGATCGGCAGCATCGCCGGCTTCCGCGGACTGCCTCACGCGGCTTCCTATGGCGCTGCCAAGGCCGCCTTGATGAACTACATCGAGAGCCTGCGCATCGACCTGGCGCCGCGCGGGATCGCGGTGACTCTCGCCGCCCCCGGCTTCGTGGTGACGAAAGACACGAAGAAACAGCGCACGAAACCGATGTCGATGCAGGTGGAGCCCGCCGCCGACCTGCTGGCAAAGGCAATCCTGGCGCGGCGGTCATATGTTTCCTTCCCCTGGACCCTGGCATGGATTGCGCGGTTGATGCGCCTGCTGCCGCCGCCGCTCTATGACCGCGTGATCCGCGCCCTCGACCGGGGCTAGCCCTTCACCGCGCCGGCCGTCAGGCCGGAGATGATGTAGCGCTGGAGCACCAGCACCAGGATGATGAGCGGCACCGTCACGATGACGCAGGCCGCCATCACCCGTCCCCAGGGCAGCTCGTAGGCGGTCGCGCCGGAGATCAGCGCGATCGCGACCGGGACCGTCCGCTGCTCGGTCGACAGCGTGAAGGTCAGCGCGAACATGAACTCGTTCCACGCCAGGATGAAGGCGAGCAGGCCGGCCGCCGACAAAGACGGCCCCATGATCGGCAGGAACACCCGCGTCAGGATGCGCCAGTCGTTGGCGCCGTCGATGATCGCCGCCTGCTCCAGCTCGCGCGGCATCTCGCGCATGAAGGTGGTCAGCACCCAGGTCACGAACGGCAGCGTCAGGATGAGATTGGCAAGCACCAGCCCCGCCAGCGAATCATAGAGCCCGATGGCGCGGATCAGCTCGAACAGTCCCGACAGCACGGCGATCTGCGGAAACATCGAGACGCTGAGGATGACGAGCAGCATCGAGGTCCGTCCGCGGAACCGGATGCGCCCCAGCGCATAGGCCGCCGTCAACGCCAGGAACAGCGAGATGCCGGTCGCCACCACGGCCACGATCAGCGAATTCATGATATTGCGCGCGAACGGCTGCTCCTGGAACAGCGCGGCGTAGTTCTCCAGCGTCGGGCTGCTCGGCCAGAATTCGACCTGGAACAGCGTGCTTCCGGTCTTGAGCGACGAGACGATCGCCCAATAGAACGGAAACACCGCGTAGAAGATGATCCCGGCGAGCAGCAGGTAGAAGGCGATCCGGCCGAGGTGCCTGCGGATCATCGCCGCTCTCCGCCGACGTTCACGCGCCCGACGGTGATGACGATCGCAGTCGCCAGCGCGACGATCAGGAACAGCGAGGTCGCGGCCGCCGAGCCATAGCCGACATCCTGGAAATCGACGAGCTGCTGGCGCGCATAGACCGACATGGTCGTGGTCGCCGGATTGTTACCGGTCAGCACATAGATCACGTCGAACACCCGCATGGCATCGAGGCCGCGAAAGATGATCGCGACCAGCAAAGCCGGCCGGATCAGCGGCAAGGTCACCCGCAGGAACATCCTGATCGGCGAAGCGCCATCGATCTTGCCCGCCTGATAGATCTCGCGCGGCAAGACCTGCAGCGCCGCCAGGATCAGCAGCGTCATGAACGGCGTTGCCTTCCACACATCGACCGCAACCACCGATGCGAAGGCGAGCTTCGGCTCCGCCAACCAGGCCCAGGGCGCGTCGATCAGGCCGAGTTTCAGCAACGCGGCGTTCACCACGCCGTAGAGATCGTGCAGCATCCAACCCCACATCTTGGCGGAGATCACGGTCGGGATGGCCCACGGGATCAGCACCGCGGCGCGCAGCAATCCGCGCCCGGGCATGTGCGCGTTCAGAGTCAGTGCGATGGCCAGGCCAAGCAGCGTCTCCAGCCCGACCGAGGTGATCGTGAACGCGGCGGTGGTCCCGACCGCCCGCCACCACAGCGGGTCCTGGAACAGCGAGAGGTAGTTGGCAAACCCGATGACGACCCAGTTATCGAGATCGTCGAGATAGGCATCGGTGAAGCTGAAGGCGATGGTGCGCCCCAGCGGCCAGGCGGCCACCAAGGCTACGGCGACCAACATCGGCGTGACGAACAGCCAGGCGACCCGCGAGCGCTGCTGCTCCAACGTCGGTCCAGGCCCGCGCGACGCGGCGGCCGGCGCGAGGTCGATCCGCTCCCGCGCCGGACTCTGGTGAATGGCGGACATGCCGCGGCGGGCCTACCAGCGGCCGTTGCGACCCAGCCGCTCCAGTTCCTTGTCGAGGTCGACCAGGGTTGCCGACGCCGCCCCCTGCCCCGACAGCGCGCCGTGCACGGTCCTCACGAACGCGCTGGAGACCTGGTTGTAGCGCCGCCCCGTCACCGTCGACGGCCGCGCCACCGCACTCTCCATGATCGGCAGGAAATCCTTGTAGAAGGGATTGGCCGCGACGGCTTCCTGGTCGGTATAGAGGCTGCGCAGGGTCGGATTGAACGACCCTTCGAGAGCGCGCCGTTTCTGCTCCTCCGCCGAGGTCAGGTAGCGCACCAGGTCGGCCGCTTCGTTCGGGTGCGCGGAATACTTCGACACCGCGAGGTTCTGCCCGCCCAGCGCCGCCGCATTGCGCGCTCCCGGGCCCTCGCCTTTCGGCAGCACGGCGACACCGACCTTGCCCTTGACCGGGCTGTCCGCCGCGTTCGCCAGCGCCCAGGCATAAGGCCAGTTGCGCATGAACACCGCGTTGCCGGACTGGAAGACGCCGCGCGATTCCTCTTCCGCGTATGACAGCACGCCCTTGGGCGAGATGGTGCCGATCCAGCCCTTTGCCATGTCCAGCGCCTGCGCCGCCTGCGGATTGTCGATGGTCACTTTCCCTTCCGCATCGACGATGCCGCCGCCGCCGTAGCTCGCGATCCACTCCAACGCATTGCAGGCTAAGCCCTCATAGGCCCGGCCCTGCCACACATAGCCCTGCACGACGGAGTTGCCGGCCTTGGCTTCCCCATCCATCACGGCCTTCGCCGTTTCGGTGAGTTCGCTCCAGGTCGCTGGCACGGACTTGCCGTACTTCTCCAGCAGGTCCTTGCGGTAATAGAGCAGCCCGGCATCGACGAACCAGGGCACCGCGACCAGCTTGCCGTCGACCGTGTCGTTGTCGACCAGGACCTTGAAATGGTCGGCGCGGTCCTGCTCGGAGACCACCGGGCTGAGGTCCACCAGGTGCGGCGCCAGGATGGCGGGCCAGATCACGTCGATCTGGAATACGTCGATATCCTTGGCCTGCGCCGCCAACAGCGTCTGGTAGAGCGCCAGCCGTTCGTTGGCATCGGCCGGCGTCGCCACCAGCTTGACCTTGTTGCCGGTCTTGTTGGCCCACGCCTCGGCGCCTGACTGGCACAGCTGCTGCTCAATGCCGAGCGAGCTGCAGGAGATCGAAACGGTCACTTCCGCCCGGGCGCCGGCGGAGAGACTGAGCTGTGCAACAAGGGTGGCTGCCGCAAGGGCGACGATCCGGAGCATCTGTTCCTCCCTGGTATTGGTCCGATGCCCTCCCCCGATCTGCGATTAACGCCACGCAGCGCCACGCTGTTCCGTGAAATAGCGGAATATTTGCCAGTTATGGGAGAGACATCGGCCGCCATGAGGAGGTTGCGGCGATGTCACCGGGTAGTTGCCGGAGGTTTGCGATTGCCCATAGACTTGCCCCAGGGGGAATTGGAGCACTTCGGGATGCAGGGCAACCTGGAGGCAAGCGGCCTGGACGCACTGAGTTCGGCGCTAGACTTGGCGCGCGTCGGCCTTGCGCGCTGGGACGCCGAGGATCGGCTGGTCGTCTTCAACGACACCTACCGGACCCTGGTCTACCCCAACCTGAAGGACGAGGTGCGCCTGGGCCGCAAATTTGTTGAGCTGGCGCAGGCATTCTACGGCGTGCCGGCCAACCTCCCGCCGGGCCGCACTACCGAGGACATGGTTGCTGAGCGCTTGAAGCGTCACGCCGCGCTCAGCACGTCCTTCGAATACCGTTCGAACAAGCGATCGTTCCGGGTCGCCGAGCGCCGTACGGCCGATGGCGGCGCGGTCGGTCTCTACATCGACGTGACCGAGGAACGAAGGAATGAGTTGATGGCGCGCGAGAACGAGCGGCGCCTGCGCCTGCTGTTCGACAACATGCGCAACATCGCCTATTGCCTCGGCACCCAAAGCGAAACCGGGCTTGGATACGACCAGGATGGCGTGAAGGTCTATGGCCGCGATGCCGCCCAGATGTTCGGAAACATATCGCGGGAGGGCTACGCCGACGTCGATCTCTGGTACAACGCTGTCCATCCGGAGGACCGGGATCGCTACCTCGCCGCGGAACGGGAACGCCGCACGCGGGGCGGCACCTATGACCTCGAATACCGTTTCATCCATCCCGTCACGCAAGAACTGCGATGGGCACGCGAAGTGGGCTGGACCAGCGAGGATCGCGAAAATCAACGCCGGTCTCTCGAGAGCTACGTCCTCGACATCACCGAATCGAAAGAGCGCGAGGCCGAGCTCGCGCGCGCTCAGGCGCGCATGCGCGCCGCGCTCGATGAGACCTATCACGCGAACCTGGCGAAATCGCGATTCCTGGCGCATATGAGCCACGAGCTGCGTACGCCGCTCAACGCCATCATCGGCTTCG
Organism: Dongiaceae bacterium; assembly: GCA_035274225.1. GTDB lineage: Bacteria > Pseudomonadota > Alphaproteobacteria > Dongiales > Dongiaceae > Dongia_A. The sequence goes on along the minus strand of DATEOK010000287.1, from coordinate 26,773 downwards.
CGCAACTGGTCGCGGAGGAGCATGTCGGGCCCGACGTTTCGCCGCCCTATCGCGGCTATGCCGAGGCGATCCTGTCCGGCGGACAGCATCTCCTGACGTTGATCAACGACATCCTCGATTTGTCCAAGATCGAGGCCGGCAAGATGGAGCTGGCCGAGTCCGAGTTCGCTTTGTCGGAGGCGGTCGGCGAGGCGACGGCGATGTTGCAGGGCCAGTTCGCCGCCAAGAGCCAGCATCTGGACGTCGCGGTCGATGGCGTGATGTTGCGCGCCGACCGCCAGAAGCTGCGGCAGATTCTGTTGAACCTTCTGGGGAACGCGCACAAGTTCGTTCCACCCGGCGGCCACGTCGCGGTTCGCGCGACGCGCGGCGCGGACGGCGGCATCGCGCTCGATATCGCCGACGATGGGCCGGGCATGGATGAAGAAGAGATCGAGATTGCCTGGGCGCCGTTCAGCCGCAGCGCCACGTCCCTCACCGCGCCCGAAGGGACCGGGCTTGGTCTGCCGATCTCGCGCAGCTTTGCCGAGCTGCATGGCGGCACGCTGGAGATCGAAAGCCGCAAGGGCCACGGCACGACCCTGCGGCTGCGCCTGCCGGCCGTGCGCGTGCTGGGAACGGAAGCGCCTTGACGCCGCTTCGCGCCCAAGCGAGGCTTCGCGCCTCCAGGATGAAGCGCGAGCATCGATGAAGCCCATCAGTATCAAGATCGAGGAAATCTACGTGCCGGCGGCGCTGCGCAAGCCGGTCGATCCGGCCAAGGTGACGGCGCTGGCCGAGAGCATTGCGGACAAGGGGCAGGAGACGCCGATCCTGGTGCGGCCCGACAAGGCGCGCTACGTTCTGGTCAGCGGCCTGCACCGGATCGAGGCCTGCAAAGCGCTGGGCGAAAGCACCATTCTCGCCAACGTCGTGCAGGCGCGAAAATTCTGAGAGCGCGAAAGGCCGCCTAGACCACCAGCCAGGCGATGCCTCCGATCGCCGCCAAACCGGCGATGAGGATTGCCGGTCGCAACCAGAATGGCTGTTCCATGACGACGCCTTCCCATTGCTGCACCGGGCGTTCGGGATGGCGTAGGTTGTCCATCGCGCGGCGGATGCTCGCGGGGCTGAAATTCGGCTCAAGTGTCGACAGCTGCAGCGAGTTGGCTTCGAGGCCCAGCTGCGATTGCGGGATCGAGCGGCTTTCCGCCGCCGCGCCCAGCTTCGCCAGCAGCGCGCTGGACGATACGTCGCGATCGCGCAGCAGCAGATATTCGCCGGCACCGGTGCGCGAGGCGATGCCGTCAAAGGCGTCGCTGAGCACGATCTGGTCGAACTCGGCCTGCAGGGTGGCGCGCGTCTCGGGCGATGCCACCGCCTCGTCGCCCAGGATCGACGCATTGAGCCGCATCAGGTCAAGGCGGTCGCCCATCTGCTGCGCGGCGCTCTCCACCATCAGCATGAATTCGTGGCCGGACGCCAAGGCAGGCTTGTCCGGCTTGCGGACTTCCGGCCGCATCGCTTCCGGCAAGTTGGTGGTCAGCATCAGCCACCATTTGCCCTCGGCCTTCGCCGGGCGCGCGGTGACGAAGAACGGCTGCGGCGCCACCGCCCCGGTCTGCAGCTCGGCGGTGATGATGCCGAGCTCTTCACCCGCGGTGACCTTGGCCATGCAGCGCCGGAACCAGGCGCGCTGCGCCGGGGTGACGAAATCAATGAACGCCCGGTTCGCGATGTGCCGCAGCTCCATGCCCAGATGCTGCATGGTCATGCCGCGCGCTTCGTGAATCCGCGTGCCCTTGTCGATCAGGGCCGAGACGTCCCAGGTTTCCTGCATAGGCCGAGTCCTGTCTTAGGACCCCTAGCAAAGCCCAGCCTGCATTAAGGAAACGTTAGGACTGTCGGACCGAGCCTGCGGCGGTGCGCCGCCCTACCCCGGATGACCTAGCCCAGAGTGGCCGCAAAGCCGCACCCAGCGCCACCGCAAGGCCGGCCGCGCCCACGATCCAGGACGGCCGCACGCCGATCCCCATCGACCAGTTGGTGGCGAGAACGCGCATGACATCGACGCCGTTCTTGAGGTGATAGTAGAGCGCCTCCGCCCCCGCCGTCGCAGCGGCCGAAACCAGCGCCAGCAGAACCAGCACCAGGACCGCGCGTGCGCTACGCGGCAGCTGCCCATAGTGCGTCAGCAGGCGCCACAGCATCAGCCACAGGAAAATGCCGCCCATGACGAACGGCTCGCTCACGTTCGCCTTGGACTGGATGAAGAAATGCACGATCGCGAGGGCACCGGCGCCGTAGACCAAGCGATGCAACGCCGCCCATCTTTTCCCGCCCATGCGCCGGATCATGCCGTCGGTCGACGTCGTCGCCAGCGCCAACAGGATCAGCAGCCCGCCGAAACCGATGGTCAGGTAGTAGCGCAGAACAATCTCACGCGCGACCACGGTGAGCTGCAGCGACTTGTCGAGGGCGAAGAACGTGAAATGCGCCAGCGCATAGCAGAACGCCGCAACGCCGACCATGCGCCGCACCTGGATCAGCCGCGGCAAGCCGAGGGACTGCCGCAGCGGCGTGACCGCCAGCGCGACAAACAGCAGCCGGATCGCCCAGTCGCCGAGATCGTGGTTGGCAAGGATGTACGGCCGCGCGTAGCTGTGCGTCGCCAGCTGCCAAGCCACGTACAAGGCCGGCAGAAATAGCAGCACGAACACCGAGGTCTTGAAAGGAGACAGCCGTCCACCATGGTCGAGCCATGGTAGGTAGGGACTCAGCCGTACTGCCGCCTGCTGCGCCATTCGTCTGCCTGTGAATCGAGGCACCTGATGACAGGCAACTTAGCCTCTCATCCGGTGCCTACAATTCACGGCAGCGTGTACGGTTGGCCGGATTCTGACAAGCGCCTTAAGCGCCTGTCTCTTATCCCATATTCACCATGCTACATCGGCATCGTTTCAATGCGCCCGCTCAAAAATCCCAGCCGTGGCGCACGACATGCGTAATATGCTCGCGCCGAATGCCGATGTCGCGCAGCTGATGATCGCTCAACTCCGCCAGCAGCTTGCGATCGGCATGCGTGTTCCAGGCGTGCCGCACGGTGCGCAGCACCGCCAGCGGAAAGGTCAACAGGCCGGCAGGCTCGCCCTGCGACTGTGCCTGGAAGTTATCGGACCTTGATGAAATCATCTGCGACATGACCCACTCCTTCAAAACGGACGCTGCTCTCTCGCTTCTTTCCATGCGCTAAGTTCTACCTCAGCCCAGTGACAAGAATTGGCAGTAGCCTATCGTCCGCCACCCCGCTGAATTCGCGGGACTTTCGGACGACGCTTGGCTCAGCTTGAAGAATCTCGATTCGCCGGCTTCGAAAACCGACAAAAAAAGGGCGCCCGTTTGCGGGCGCCCTTCGAGGCAGTTTGAAGATTCGATCTTATTTCTGGATGCAGGTGTCGACCGTATCCTTGGTGCATTCGTCGAGGCCGGTGAACACCGGATCTTCGACCGTCTTGCCTTCGACCAGGTCGATCATGACCGTCGGGGCCTTGTAGCCCATCTCGAACGGCCGCTGGCCGACGAGCGCCGTGACCAGGCCTTCGCGCGCGATCGCCACTTCGTCGCCGATGGTGTCGGCGGCGGAGACGACGAAGTCGCCGCTGGCGATCCGGTCGGCATAGGGCTTGAACAGGTCGCGGTACGGCTGCGGTGCGCCGAACAGCGGCCAGCCGCCTTCGATCGCGAAGGCATCCAGCTTCGGATTGGCCGCCAGGATGTCGGTCATCGCCTGCACGCCCTTGGCGCCGTCGTCATTGGTGAAGACCGGACAGCCGTCGACCTCGGTCCAGCCGCCTTCGCCCTTCAGAGCCGCCAGGCCCTTCTGGCCGCTCAGGGCGTCACGGGTGCCCTGCGCGCGCCGCAGGATGTTGTCGGCGCCCGGGTTGCCCTGGATCGAGCAGAAGGTGCCGCCACTCGCCTTGTGCTGCTTGATGTATTCGCCGATGCGATAGCCCATCAGGTAGTTGTCGGTACCGAGATAGGTCTTGCGCAACGCCGAATCCTCGGCCGCCAGATCGGCGTCGAGGGTCATGATCGGAATGGACGGATTGGCGGTCTTGATCGTCTGGGCGATCAGCTTGGCGTTGGACGGCGAGATGGCCATCGCCACAGTGTCCGACTTGCCGAGCATATCCTGCACGATCTGCGCCTCACCCGCCTCGTCGGAGGTGGAGGCGGGACCCGTGTAGAAGCACTCGTATTCGGAGCTGGCGTTCTCCTTGTTCCACTTCTGGCAGCCCTGGTTGATCGCCTCGAAGAACGGATTGTCGAGGCCCTTCACCACGATAACGAGCTGCTTCTTGGCCAGGGCCGGTCCGGCGCTGAGCGCCAGAGCCGCCGCGGCGATGAGTAGCGGTAGTTTTTTCATTCATTCCTCCCGTTGCACACAGACATTCTTCAACCCACGGGCACGACGTGCCCGCCACACACGATCAACCCGGATACCAGACCTTGCGAGGATCGTTCTTGGAACGCTCGTAGGTCCAGGCCGAGTCGATCAGCATTTCCAGATCGTAATCCGGTTCCCACCCCAGCAGGTACTTGGCCTTGCTGTTGTCCATCCAGTTCGAGTGATACTGGCTCGGAACGTCGACTGAATCGAGGTCGCGGGTGCGCTTGAGATAGTCCGCGACCTCGCCATAGTCGACCGGCCGGTCCATGCAGATGTTGAACAGCTGCCGCTCCGCGCGCGGATTGTCGATCGCCGCGACGATCGCGGATACCAGATCGTCTGCATGAACGAAGTTGCGCTTCAGCGGCCGGCCATCGGCGTCCCGGAGCAGCGGCACGGTGCCGTCCCTGGCATACCTCTTGGCATCGTCGGCGGGCACCATCGACTTCCAGTCAGGTCCGCCGAACACGTCGTCGCCGAACGACAGCGTGTATCGGAAGTCGTCTTTTTCCATGATCCAGGGCGCGCGCAGGCAGCATCCATTGAGACCGTACTGGATTCCGAACTGCTCCAGGATCACTTCTTCGAGAACCTTCGAGAGGGCATAGCAACCGGGATAGGCCATGTGCGGCGCATCCTCGGTGATCGGCCCGTCATGGCGATAGAAGAAATGGCCGATCCCAGCATCGCCGCCAATCAGGATGAACTGCTTGGCGCGCCGGCTGAGGCGAAATCCCTCAAGCAGCCAGAACAGTCCTTTGACCGTCACGTCCATGACGTCGGTCGGCGTTTCCTTGCAGGTGGCGAGATGGACGACGTGCGTGACGCCTTCCAGCGCCGCATCGACCACCGCCCGGTCGGCGATGGTGCCGCGCGCGATCTCGATGCGATCGTGCGAGTCATAGGTACGGTTGTGGCAAAGCGCGCGGACGCGAGCCCCGGCAAAACGCGGGTCCTCGAGCAGGCGGGCAATCAGAGTCCGCCCAACCTTCCCAGTCGCACCGGTCACGAGGATCAGCATCGCCCCCTCCCGGGGCTAGCTAATACTCGGAGTTACGCACCCGTCAACGGTTTTGTCCTACAATTCCGCGCTTGATGTTCCCTGAGGGGTTGATTTTTCATACAATCGATTGACGCCCCTAACGGTGTTTGCATAAATTCACCGCGACCTCGCCGGAGGCGATGGTTGCAGTGCATCGCAGCAAAATCCGCGTTCACGGTTCAAGCGAGACCGGAAATAGAATGATGCGGACGGGAGGCAGGACGGGTGGCACTTCTCGAGCTCAACAACATCTCGAAACATTTCGGCGCGATCCAGGCCGTCAACGACGTGTCGCTGTCGCTGGAAGCCGGTGAAGTGACCGGCCTGATGGGCGACAACGGCGCCGGCAAGTCGACGCTGGTCAAGATGATCGCCGGCAACTTCCGGCCGAGCCACGGCACCATGCGCCTGGAAGGAACCGATCTTGTGATGCACAAGCCGGTGGATGCGCGCCGCCACGGCATCGAGATCGTGCACCAGGATCTGGCGCTGTGCGACAACCTCACGGCCGCCGCCAACGTCTATCTCGGGCGCGAGCCGCGGATCGGCTTTGGCGCGCTCGGCGTGCTCGACTACGCGGCCATGTATCGGCGCGCTGGCGAGTTGTTCAAGGAGCTGAAGTCCGAGACCCGGCCGCGCGATCTGGTCAAGCAGATGTCCGGCGGCCAGCGCCAGGCAGTCGCGATCGCCCGCACCATGCTGTCGAAGGCCAGGATCGTGCTGATGGACGAGCCGACCGCCGCGATCTCCGTCCGCCAGGTGGCCGAGGTGCTCAACCACATCCGCCACCTGCGCGACCAGGGCCTTGCGATCGTGCTCATCAGCCACCGCATGCCGGACGTTTTCGCCGTCGCCGACCGTGTCATCGTGATGCGGCGAGGCCGCAAGGTCGCCGACAAGAAGATCGCTCAGAGCTCACCCGAGGAAGTCACCGGCCTCATCACCGGCGCCATCGAACAGGTTTGACCATGGCCACCACGCTCGACCAAACGATTGCGCAGAAACAGCACAGCTGGTTGTCATCGATCACCGCCAGCCAGACTTTTTGGGTGCTGGTCGCTGTGCTCCTGGCCTGCATCTTCCTGTCGCTCGCCACCGAATCGTTCGACACGCAGAAGAATCTCTACAACATCACGCGCAACGCCACGTTCGTCGCGATTATCGCGCTCGGCATGACGCTGGTCATCATTACCGGCGGCATCGACCTGTCCGTTGGCTCGGTGTTGTGCCTGTGCAGCATGGTGCTCGCAGTCACCATGAACCGCGGCTATAGCATCGAGGTCGGCATCCTGGCGTCGCTCGGCACGGCCCTGGTCATCGGGCTGTTCAACGGCATCCTGATCGCCTATCTCGGGTTCCCGCCCTTTGTCGTGACCCTCGGCATGCTGTCGATCGCACGCAGTCTGGCGATGGTCGCCTCCAACAACACCGTGGTGTTCCAGTTCGGCCCGGATCACGACCTGCTGCTCAAGCTCGGCGGCGGCGCCTGGGACTTCAGCCTGTTCGGCTCCACTATCAGCATCGCCTACCCGGTGCTTTATATGCTGGCGTTTGCACTGCTGGCCGGTTTCGTGCTGCGCTGGACCCGGTTCGGCCGCCATGTCTACGCGATCGGCGGCAATGAGCATGCGGCGAACCTGACCGGCGTCCCGGTCCGCCCGATCAAGGTGGCGGTCTATGTGATTTCGGCCCTGGCGGCTGGCGTCGCCGGCATCATCCAGACCGGCTGGCTCGGTGCGGTCACCACCAATATCGGCGCCGGCATGGAGCTGCAGGTGATCGCGGCCGCGGTCATCGGCGGCGCCAACCTCGCCGGGGGCATCGGCACGGCCTTTGGCGCCCTGGTCGGCGCGGCGCTGATCGAGGTCATCCGCAACAGCCTCGGCCTGCTCGGCATCAACGCCTTCTGGCAGGGCACCTTCATCGGCGGCGCAATCATCCTGGCGGTGTTGTTCGACCGGATCCGCAACCTGCGCCAGAGTGAATAGAACGGGCGAATAGAACGGTCATTCCACTTCTGCTGCGTCGATGGTAGCTACCATTCGATGCTGGTTGTCCGCGCCCATCCTTTACGCATCATTTTGAGGGGTGGTTGTGCAGTTGGCGTAAGCGCGCAACATCCTTCCTCGTTGACGCGCGCCGCGTAACTCGCGTATTGAGATATTGTCAGACAAATGGACTGACCAAGATCGGCAGCGTCCAGCGAAGTCCGATCGCATTGTGAAGCGCAGACAAGTTCGCGTGGGAGGATGTAATGAAGCGACTGTTTCTGACTGGCGCCGCCTTGGCGCTGGCGATGAGCCTCGGTCTTTCGGCCGATGCGCAAGACAAGAAGACCCTGGCATTCGTGGTCAACGGCGCCTCCGATTTCTGGAAGGCGGCGGAGGCCGGCGTGGCGAAGGCCCAGACGGAACTGCCGAACTACGAGCTGGTGTTCAAATATCCGGAGACCGCGACGGCCGCGGTGCAGCAGCGTCTGATGGATGACTTGGTTGCGGCGGGCGTCGCCGGCATCATGGTCAGCCCGGACGATCCGAAGCACTCGACCGAGGCGCTGAACCGCGTCGCCGAGCATGCGGCGTTGTTCACCACCGACAGCGACGCGCCGGACTCCAAGCGCCTCGCCTATATCGGCAGCTCCAACGTCGACGCCGGCGTGCAGGCCGGCGAGCTGATGAAGAAGGCCATGCCCGACGGCGGCAAGTGCATCATGTTCGTCGGCATCCTGGCCAACGACAACGCGCGCGAGCGCGTCGAGGGCATCAAGAAGTCGATCGCCGGCACCAAGATCGAGATCCTGGACGTGCGCGAGGACGACATCGACATGGCGCGCGCCAAGCGCAATGTCGAGGATGCCCTGGCGGCGAACCCGGACATCGATTGCCTGGCCGGGCTCTACTCCTACAACACCCCGCGCATCTACGAGGTGGTCAAGAACGCCGGCCAGCTCGGCAAGATCAAGATCATCGCGTTCGACGAGGATCCGATCACCCTCGGCGGCGTCAAGGAAGGCACCATCGTCGGCACCGTGGTGCAGCAGCCCTACGAGTGGGGCTATCAGGGCATGAAGATGATGGCCAAGTATCTGGAAGGCGATAAGAGCTTCATCCCGGACAACAAGCTGATCATCGTGCCGACTGCGATCATCGACCAAACCAATGTCGATGCATTCTGGGCCGAGTTGAAGAAGCGGCAGGGCAAGAGCTAGCCACGACGGGGTGGTGGCAGGTGGAGCCGGCGCGGTGTTATGATCGCGCCGGCTCTACCGTCTCAGCTCCACCGTCCCATGGGCACCATGTCAGCGCAGCAGGCGGCGGTCGCCGCTCCCTTCCTCGAGCTACTGGACATCGGCAAGACCTATCCCGGGGTCGTGGCCCTTGCCGGTGTCTGCCTGTCGGTCGCACCAGGCGAGGTGGTCGGCCTGGTCGGCGAGAACGGCGCCGGCAAATCCACCCTCATGAAGATCCTCGGCGGCGTGGTCGCGCCCAGCGATGGCACGATCCGCATCGACGGCACCGCGCGAGCCGACCTGACGGTCAAGGACGCCACCAGGGCCGGCATCGCCTTCGTCCACCAGGAACTCAACCTGTTCGACAATCTGGACGTCGCCGCCAATGTCTTCATTGGACGCGAACCGCGCTTCGGCGGGCCGTTCCAGCTGATCGACACTGGGACGCTGCATGAGAAGGTGAAGCCGCTCCTCGTCCGCCTCGGCGCCGATTTCGGACCGGCGACGCCGGTCGCCAACCTGTCCCTCGCCCAGCGCCAGCTGGTGGAAATCGCCAAGGCGCTGTCGCTGGACGCGCGGCTGGTCATCATGGATGAGCCGACCTCGAGCCTGACCGCCAGCGAAACCGCGCGCCTGCTCGGCGTCATCGCCGATTTGAAGGCGAACGGCGTCAGCGTCATCTATATCTCGCACCGCCTGCAGGAGGTCGAGCGTTGCGCCGACCGCGTGCTGGTCCTGCGCGACGGCAAGACGGTCGGCCACCTGCGGCAGGGCGAGATCGAGCACGACAAGATGATCCGCCTGATGATCGGCCGCGACCTGAAATCGCTCTACATCCCGCCGGCGGGCCCGCCGCGCGACGTGGCACTGGATCTGAAGGGCGTCCGCACCGCCGCCTTCCCCGCCCAGACCGTCGACCTCGCTCTCCGCGCCGGTGAGATCCTGGGCCTCGCCGGCCTGGTCGGCTCCGGCCGGACGGAGCTCGCGCGCGCCGTCTTCGGTATCGATCGGACGCTCGGCGGCGAAGTGGTCCTCCACGGAAAGCCAGTCGAGATCACCGAGCCGCGCGGTGCCATCGGCCGAGGCCTCTACCTCATCCCGGAGGATCGCAAGCAGTGCGGCCTGCTGCTGGACTTCACGGTCGCCGAAAACATCTCGCTCGCCAACCTGCCGGCCTACGCCCGCGCGTCCATCATCCAGGGCGATGCCGAGACCAGGAACGCCGACCAGCAGAAGTCCAAGCTGCGCATCAAGGTGCCGACGGTCGCGACCCAGACCTCCTCGCTGTCCGGCGGCAACCAGCAGAAGGTCGTGCTCGCCAAGTGGCTGAGCATGAGCCCCAAGGTCATCATCTTCGACGAGCCGACCCGCGGCATTGACGTCGGCGCCAAGGGCGAGATCTACGAGCTGATGCGCGGCCTCGCCGATTCCGGCGTCGCCATCCTGATGATCTCCAGCGACATGGAGGAAGTGATCGGCGTCAGCGACCGGATAGCGGTGATGCACGAGGGCCGCATCAGCGGCGTGCTCGAGCGCAATGAGTTCAGCGAGGATCGCGTGCTGCAGCTCGCGGTCGGCAAGAGCCGAGCGGAAATGGCGGCTGTGAAGATGGTGATGGGGGGCGAATAAGCGCGATGTACAAGAAGGATCTCAGTCTGCTCGTGCTCATCCTGGTGGTTGGGACCGTGGTCGCGATCATCAATCCGCGCTTCCTCTCGCCGATCAACATCGCCAACACCGCCAACCTGATCGGCCTGTTCGGCATGTTCTCGATCGGCATGGCCTTCGTCATCATCACCGGCGGCATCGAACTGTCGGTCGGCTCGATCTTCGCCCTGCTCGGCGTCATCTTCATCGACCTGCTGGTGACCCACGAGATGGACTGGCCGCTCGCCGTCATCATCATCGTGATCGGCGGCACCATCATGGGCTGGCTGCACGGCTTCCTGGTGACCAAGGCCAAGCTGCAGCCCTTCGTGGTAACCCTGTGCGGCCTGCTGATCTATCGCGGCATCGCGCGCTATTACACCGACGACGGAACCGCCGGCTTCGAATTCGGCATGAACTTCCCGACCCTGGAATGGCTGACCACCGGACGTGCCTTCGGCCTCATCCCGCACAGTTTCATCGTCTTCATCCTGCTCGCCGTCATCATGGCGATCGTGCTGCACAAGTCGGTGTTCGGCCGCTACCTATTCGCGGTCGGCAAGAACGAGGAGGCGGCGCGCTATTCCGGCATCCGCACCGACCGCATCATCACCGCCGCCTACGTGATCTCCGGCGCGCTATGCGGCCTCTCCGCCATCTACCTCGCGATGTACACCCGCTCGATCTCGCCCGCCTCGCACGGCAGCTTCTACGAGCTCTATGCGATCGCCGCAGCGGTGCTCGGCGGCTGCTCGCTACGCGGCGGCGAAGGCTCGATCATGGGCGTGGTGCTCGGCACCATCCTGCTGCAGGTGCTGCAGAACCTGGTCAACCTGCTCGGCATTCCATCGTCGCTCAATTTCGCGGTCATCGGCGGTGTCATCCTGATCGGCGTCTTGGCCGACCAGCAGATCGTGCGGCGCCGGCAGCTCAAGCTGGCCAAGAAATAGCGTTCCCCAGCCCGGGAGGATAGGCCGGGGAACGCTCCAGACCTATTGCGCCGCGTACCGGTCGATCTGCGCACTCAGATCCTCGAACTCCTCGCAGTCGCCGCAGGCCTGCCGCAACACCGCGAGCCGTTCTTTCGCCTTGTCCGGCTGCCTGGTCTGCAGGTAGAGCTCGCCGAGATATTCATTGGCGCCGAGGTGCGTCGGGTTGAGCGCCAGCGCCCGCGTGTAGTAGCCGAGCGCCTCGTCCATCTTGCCGGTCTTGCGCAACGAGAATCCGATCAGGTTCAGAATGTCGGGGTTGTTCGGGCTTTCCTGGTCGAGCTGGCGCAGCTTGGGCAGCGCGTCATCGAACTTCTTGTCATCCACCAGCGCGCGCACGGCGTCGAAGTTGGTCACGGCGGTCGTGGCCGGCGTCTCCTCGGTGTCCACGGCCAAGGCAACGGCCGAACCGAGCACCATGAAGGCAGCCGCCAGCACGGCAAGCCGGAAGGTCAAGGCAGTCATGATAGTTCCTTTCAGGAATTGTCAGGCGGTCGGATGTTCTTCGGTGGCGATCGCGGCGCCGGTGGCCATGATGGTTCGCCAGCCGATGCCGTGGTCCCTGGCCGCCGGGTCCCAGGGCAGCGGCGCTTTCTGACCCTGGGCGGCGGGCGCCGGCAGCGGGTAGAGCGCCGAACGCGCCGAGATGTGCGTCACGTTGCCGGTGACGTGGTGTATCTCCTGGTGGACGTGCCCGTAGAACACCGTCGCGGCCTTGAACCGCGCCAGCAGGTCGATCACCCGCGCGCCGTCCGGCGTGAACCAGTCCCACTCCGGCTTCAGATCCCACAGCGGCTTATGGGTCAGGATCACGATCGGCTGCATGGAATCGAACGGCTTCAGGTCCCCGGCCAGCCAGGAAAGCTGCGCCTCGCCGACCCCTTTCGGATCGGACACATTGTCCAGCATGACGAAATGGATGCCCTTGTGATCGAAGCTCTGGTGCGTCGCGCCGAAGGCTTCCTTGAAGGCGGCACCCTGATCGGCCGCTGCATCGTGCTCGCCGGGCAGGAAGATCGTGTGCAATTCCGACAGCGGCCGGATGATCTCCTTGAATTCGGCCATGCGCTTGCGGCGAACAGCTGCATCGTCAGTCTTGTGCGTCAGGTCGCCGGTGAACACTACGAAGTCCGGCGCCCGGCTCAGCGTCGCCACAGCGGCGACGGCCTCCTGCAGCGACGCCCTCGGATTCGGGTTAGCCTTTGGATCCTCGAACCCCCAATGGGTGTCGCTCAGCTGGACAAAGAAGAAGTCGTCGGCGCCGGCCAGGGCTTTCCTGGCCGGAAGGCGGGATGCGAAGACGACGCCGCTGCCGATGGCGGCCAGCTTCAAGGCATCCCGTCGCGTCAATGTGACCTGCATATGAGTTCCTCCGGGGATAGGGTGCGCGGACGCCGACAAGACCCGGGCGCGCAGCCCGTTATTCCTCGAAAAATTTCCGGGAATAAAATGGCCGGAGCGGCGGTATTGGTGAGAGTCGCGTCTGTCGCGGGAAGCGGCCGGGACCTGGAAACTGGAGGCCTGATCTTGTCGGAAACCGACCGGCGCGCCCGCTTCGAGCGCATGGCCGTGCCATTGCTCGACGACGCCATGCATCTTGCGGCCTGGCTCGCCGGCAATCGGGCCGATGCCGAGGACATCGTTCAGGAGGCCATGCTTCGCGCCTACAAATATCTCGATCGCTTTTCCGGCGGGGCCTTCCGGCCCTGGCTGCTGGCGATCGTGCGCAACACCGCGATGACCTGGCTCAAGCGCAACCGCTCATCGAAGCTGGTCCTGGTGCCAGACTTCGAAACCGAGCAGCCGGAGGCCGATGCGACCGTGGCACAAACGCCAACCCCAGAGGGGTCCCTGCTCCAGCGCGACATGGCGGATCAGCTCAACCGCGCCGTGGCAGCACTGCCTGAGGATTTCCGCGAGGTGATCGTGCTGCGCGAACTGCAGGATCTCTCCTACAAGGAGATCGCGGCCGTGATCGATGCGCCGATCGGCACGGTGATGTCGCGGCTGGCGCGGGCGCGGCGGCTCCTGATGGACGCCTTGCCGGAGTATTCGGCATGACCCAGGCTCCCAACATCGCGTGCGACAGCCTGGAAGCCTATATCGACGGCGAGTTGTCCACCGCGGAAAGTGCCGCCTTCGACCGGCACGCGACCGCGTGCTCCGGCTGTCAGCGACAGCTGGAACGGCATCTGCGCCTGCGCGCCCAGCTGCGAGCGGACCTGGCGCGGCCGGCAGCGAGCGACGTGCTGCGCCAGCGCATCCTGTCGTCGCTTCCGGCGGATCGGCCCGCATCCAGCGCGGTCGCCCTGCCGCGGCGCCAATGGGTCGCGATGGCCGCCGCGGCGTGCGTGGCGGCATTCCTCGCCAGCAGCACGACGCTCTATGTCATGCGACCCGACACGGATAAGAGTTGGCAACAGGCCGCCCTGAGTTCGCACCTGCGCGCCACGCTGTCCGGGCACGTCATCGACGTCGCGTCGTCGGACCGGCACACGGTGAAGCCGTGGTTCGGCGGCAAGACCAAGGTGGCGCCGGTGGTGATGGACTTGGCCGCGGTCGGCTATCCGTTGGTGGGTGGCCGGCTGGACATCCCGCAGGAGGATGCGCTGCCGGTCCTGGTCTACAAGGCCGGCCCGCATGTCGTGAGCGTCTTCGTGCGGCAGGCGGATGGCGGAGCGGAGCCCGGCACGGCCAAAGTCGACGGCTTCACCATCGCAACCTGGTCGGTGGGCGATCTGGTCTATACGGCGGTGTCGGATGCGGATGGCGCCGAGGTGGCGGCCTTCCAGAAGGCCTTCAGCACGGCCGTCGAGCAGATGCCATAGGCGGCTACCCCTCAGCCCCTTCCAGCACCAGCAGATCCTCGCGGCCGAAGCTGACGGTGACCTGGCTGCCGCGCGCCGGCGGTGTGGCGTTGGGGTTATTGAAGGTGTCGAGCGAGATCGCGTTGTCCTGGAACCGAACGCGGATGCGCACCACCGAGCCGAGGAAATTCACCTCTTCGATGGTGCCGACCATGCGGTTGCGCGGGCCGCTTTCCTTGGCGAAGGCGCTGGCCACCTTGGCCGCTTCCTGCAGCGCGGTCTGATGCAACGTCGCCGCTTCCGGGCGCAGCGCGACGGCGCAGGCCTCGCCCGCCTGCAGGTGGCCGATGCGCTTGGCGGCGAACACCTCCTGGCCGTCGATGAGGACCTTGCCGGCGGCCGGATCCGCCACGTTGCCCTTGAGGATGTTGAGCGTGCCGACGAACGAGGCGACGAAGCGCGTCTTCGGGTTGTTGTAGATCTCGAACGGCGTGCCGATCTGCTCCACCCGCCCCTCGTTCATCACGACGATGCGGTCCGACATCGAGAGCGCTTCTTCCTGGTCGTGCGTCACGTAAATGGTGGTGATGCCGAGGCTGCGTTGCAGCGAGCGGATCTCTTCGCGCAGCGACACGCGGATCTTGGCATCGAGCGCCGACAAAGGCTCGTCCAGCAGCAGCACCTGCGGCTTGATGGCGAGGGCGCGCGCCAGCGCCACGCGCTGCTGCTGCCCGCCGGAGAGCTGGTACGGGAAGCGCTCGCCGAGATGCGGCAGCTTGATGATCTTCAGCATCTCCTCGACCCGCGCCTTGATCTCGGCGGCCGGCTTCTTGGCGATCTTGAGGCCGAAGGCGACGTTGTCCGCCACCGTCATGTTGGGAAACAAGGCGTAGGACTGGAACACCATGCCGACGTTGCGCTGGTTGGGGCGGAGGCCCGTGATGTCCTTGCCGTCGATCCGGATCGCGCCGGCGCTCGGAATCTCGAAGCCTGCCACCATGCGCAAGGTCGTGGTCTTGCCGCAGCCGGATGGGCCCAGGAAGGAGACGAACTCGCCGCGCTCCACGTCGAGATCGAACTTTTGCACCACGGTCTGCTGACCGTAGTTCTTGCGCACGTCGCTGATATCCAGGAACGACATACTCACTTCCCCCCGGGCGCCCTCGAGGCGCCAAATCCAACTGTTGCGCCGCGCGCGGTCACGGCGCCGCCTTGATCTGTTTGCCGCGCCCGACCACGTTGATGAGCCCCATGCAGGCCCAGGTCACCAGGAACGCGATGACCGCGAGGGCCGAAGGCTCATAGGCGCGGTTGGCGCCGATCAGCTGCAGGTACGGTCCGAAGGCGGGCCGGTTGAGCAAGCTGGCCATGGTGAACTCGCCGATCACCGTGGCGAAGGTCAGGAACGCGCCGGAGAGGATCGCCACCCGCACGTTGGGCAGGATCACCTTGAACAGGATTGTCGGCCACTTGGCGCCGAGATTCTCCGCCGCCTCGGTCAGCACGCGCACGTCGATTGCCCGCATTCCGGTATCGACCGCGCGGTACATGTACGGCAGCGCCAGCGCGACATAGCTGAACACCAGCAGCAGATCGGTGGAACGCGCGCTCGCCGTCAGCGGCACGATCGAGGAGGTGTTGTAGAGCCTGAGATACCCGAACACGATGACGATGGCCGGGATCACCAGCGGCATCAGGGTGATGAATTCCACCACCGGCCGCAGCTTGGGTAGCCGCAGCTGGATCCAGTACGAGGTCGGCACCACGATCAGCACGCCCACGACGATGGTGAGGAGCGCCATGAGCGTCGAGTAGCTGAAGGTTTCCTGGAACTTCGGATCGGCAAACACGACGCGATAGGCATCGAAGCTGTATTCGCCGCGCCGCATGCGCAGCGAGAACTCGAAGGTGCCGATCAGCGGCACGATGAAATAGAGCGTGCCGACGATGATGGCGATCCAGGAGCCGATCTTCTGCTGCTTCATCGCTGCCACCGGTCGCTGCGGGCGCGCAGCCAGATATAGGCGCCGTTGGAAAGGCCGGTGATCACGATCATGCCGAGCGCCAGCGCATAGCCGAGATTCTGGTCATGCAGCACGTCGCCGCGGATCTGCGCATAGAGCAGGATGGTGACGATGTTGAGCGACGAGCCGGTCAGCGCATAGGCGGTCGCGATCGCGCCGAAGGAATTGGCGAACAGCAGCAGCGTGGTGCCGACGATCGCCGGCCACAGGATCGGGAGCGCGACATGGCGCCAGTATTCCCAGTGGCTGGCGCCCAGGATCGACGCCGCCTCGCGCCATTCTCGCTTCAGGCCGTCGAGCGCCGGCGTGATGATGAGGACCATGAGCGGGATCTGGAAATAGAGGTAGGTGAGCGTCAGCCCCCAGAAGCTGAGCAGGTTGAAGCCGGTCCGGTAGATGTTGAAATCGAACAGGGTGATGAGCAGCGTGGTCACGATGCCGGTGCGCCCGAGCGTCGCCAGGAAGGCGAACGCGAGCGGCAGGCCGGCGAAATTGGAGGCGACGCCCGAGAATGTCATCAGGGTCGGCCGGAGCCACTGCGGCAGGCCGCCGAGCACCGCGGCGTAGGCCAGCGCGAAGCCGAGCAGCGCCCCGACCACGGCCGAGGCGACGCTGACCTTGATGCTGATCCAGTAGGCGCTGCGGATCGAATCCGAAGTAAACAGCTGCGCGAGGTTCGCGAGCGTGAAGTTGCCCTCGGCATCCTGGAACGCGCCGACCACCAGATACAAGGTCGGGACGATCAGGAACATCAGCGCGAAGATGAAGAACGGCGTGACGCCGACCCACGCCCAGGCAGTCTGCCCGAACTGGACGGTCCGCACCGGCGGCGCCGGAGCCTGGGATAAGGCCTGCCCCTCTTGAGCCATTCAACTCTCTAACGGGTCTGGCGGCGATCTCACTTGCAGATGCATCTCCCCCGCCCGCACCGGATCATCGGCGCGGGCGGGGGAGCGTTGCAAGCAAAAAGCCCGGTGAACAGTCGGCTACTGGACGTTGGCGCCGACCACTGCATCCCATTGCTTGGTGATGGCGTCCTTGCCGGCCGCCTGCTCGTCGAGAGTCGGGAATACCGCCGCCTCGTAGGCCGCTGCCGGCGGCAGCTTGTCCAGCATCTCCTGCGGGACCTTGCCGTTCTTCACCAGGTCGTTGAACCGGATCGGATGGCAATAGCCCTTCAGCCACGTCAGCTGGCCTTCGTCGGAATAGAGATGCTCCATCCACAGCTTGGCCGCGTTCGGATGCGGCGCATAGGCGCTGATCGCCTGGACGTAGACGCCCGCAACCACCCCGCTCTTCGGGATCACGACATCGACCTTCGGGTTGCCCTTCAGAGTGTCGCGATCGGCCAGCGCGTTGTAGTCCCAACGGATGATGATCGGAGTCGAGCCCTGCGCCAGCGAGGCGGCCTTGCCGATTACCGGCACGAAGTTGCCCGCCTTGTTGAGGTCGGCGAAGAACTTGAGGCCCGCTTCACCGGCTTTGGCCGCATCGCCTCCCGCCTGCGCCAGGCCAGCCGCGTAGACGCCCTGGATCGCCTGGTTGGACGCGCGCGGGTCGCCGGCCAGCGCCACCGAAGCCGCGTAGTCGGACTTCAGCAGGTCGCTCCAATCCTGCGGCAGCGTCTTGACGATGTCGGAATTCACCTGGAACGCGAGCACGCCGTAATAGTCGCCGTACCAGTGGCCCTCGGCATCCTTGGCGCTGTCCGGGATGCTGTCCCAGGTCGCGACCTTGTACGGCTGCAGCAGCCCTTCCGTCTTGGAGGACGGACCGAACGACAGGCCGACGTCGATCACGTCCGGCGCCTGCGGGCCCTTGTTGTCCTTGTTGGCCTTGATCGCCTCGACTTCGTCGCCGGAGCCGGCGTCGGGATTGAGCTCGTTGACCGTCAGGCCGTACTTGGCCTTGAAGCTCTCGATCATTTCGCCGTAGTTGCACCAATCGTGCGGCAGCGCGATCGTGGTGAGCTGGCCTTCCTTCTTGGCCGCTTCGACCAGCGCCGCCATCGGGTCGGCAGCAGGTGTCTCGGTCGCCGCGGTCTGCTCACCGGTGGCCGGCTGTGCGGGCTGCTCCGTTGCGGCCGGAGCGGCGGCCTGCTCTTCCTTCTTCTCGTCGCCGCATCCGGCGACCGTCAGCGCCGCCGCGAATGACGCGGCAGTCGCATAGAGTTTCCATCGGTAGGTCACGTGTGTCTCCCTCGTGGTAAAAGCTCAATCGCCCGGACGGCGAACGGACTGGTGCCGGCCTCTTCGGCAAAAGAATGATTTCTTGTCATCAAACCGTCACTTGACAGCGGCAGTCTCACCACTCACCCGCTTTTGTCAAGGCAGGTTCCTTTCGCATAACGTGCTGATTCGGACCGCGTCCCCGCAGGCGAGCGCATAGAGCACAGAGATCGTTTCATTCTCGTGGCGGCCGGTTGTCACTTTGATGGACGACCATCGACGACCGAACCTGTTCCCCCGGCCGACATCAAAAAAGATGACGCCCGCGAAGAGCGCGCTTCGCGGCCGGGTTACGACGTGGATTGGCTATATTGCGCCACCGGCTCGATGCCCGGCGGCGCGGTCGCGACGCATCCCGATTTTCTTCACGGACTGATCAAAGAAGATATTGCAGCGAGCGCTGGAAGAAGTCGGTGAAGCGTTCGGTCACGGGCCGCTTCTCCCACTCATCGAGATTGACCTCCTTCGCGCTCGTCTGATCTTCCTCGAACACCGCTTCCAGGTCGCTCGCCGTCTTGCGGCCGAGCACGACCGCTTCGACCTCGTCGTTGAACAGCACGCTGCGGTGATCGAAGTTCGACGAGCCGATCGCCGACCAAACGCCATCGATGGTCACCGTCTTGGAATGCAGGATGACGTGATCGATCTCGAAGATCTTCACACCGGCTTCCAGCAGGTCGCTGTAGTGCGAATGCGCGACCGCCACCGCCTGGCTGGCATCGCTGACGGCCGGCAGCATCAGGCGCACGTCGACGCCACGCTCCGCCGCCGCGATCAACGCATGCTTCTCCTCGAACGTCGGGACGAAATAGGCGGTGGTCAACCAGATGCGCTGCTCCGCGCTGCGGATGGCGGAGACCAGGGTGAGGTAGTAGCGCGAGTAGTCCTGCTGCGGCGAGCTGCCAATGATGCGGATGATCTGGTCGCCTGCGGTTTTCGGTTTCGGATAGAAGTCGGTCTGGTCGAGCGGCGGCCCCCCTTCGCCACGCCAATGGCCAAGGAACAGCCCCTGCAGTTGCGCGACCGCGGGCCCTTCGATGCGCACCGACAGGTCGCGCCAGTCCTCCGGCTTGTCCTTGTTCGGTGCTTGCTCTTTCCCGGCGGCGTCTCCGCTCGATCCGGAGCCCGGCGTCTTGCTCTGATAGTAGGTGGCGAGATTGACGCCGCCGACGATCGCCACCTTGCCGTCGACGATCGTCATCTTGCGGTGGTTGCGATCGTTCGGCGAGTAGCCCTCGGCGACCGCCTCCAGCGGATTGACGGGATGGAACGACAGCAGATTGACCCCCGCCGACTTCAGCGTCTCGAAGAATTCACCCGGCGTGTTGAGCGACCCGTACGAGTCATAGATGACATTCACCGCCACGCCGGCCCTGCGCTTCTCGAGCAGCAGCTCGCTCAGCTTCCGGCCGGAGAATTCGACGTCCTCCAGCGTGTAGTATTCAAGGTTGATGTGATGGCGCGCCTGCGCGATGGCCTCGAACACCGCGGCGAACGTGCCGTCGCCGTCGCGCAGCAGCCGGGTCGCGTTGCCCGCCGTCAATGGCGTTCCCGCCACGGCTTGCTCGACCGCCAAATGCCGCTCCATCAGGCCATCAGCGGCGGGACCGGCGGCTACGTCACTGAGCGCACGACTGGCTTGCGCCAAGCTCAGGGTTCCGTCCGCGCCTAGAATCAAAGGGCTGGGCGAGGTTGTTGAAGTTGCTTCGGCAATCTTCTCGTCAACGTCCGGAACCGTCGAGCAACCGCCCGGCGTCAGCAACAGGGCTGCTAAGAGCGCGAAATTCCGTGGCTTTCTCATGCAGAGATGGCGTCGCATGGCGGCCAACAATGTCTCTGTGCGGCGAAATGTTCCAACCCGGTGACTATCCTGAATCCAATCGCCCGCAGGGAACCTTGACGCTCATCCGTTGTTTCTCCGGACAATGGCACGCGCGCCGACCCGGTGCGCCACCCCACGCTCCGGTCCCGCTCCAGCATCCCCCCATGCATCGGGACCTCAGGGTGCGGCGCGCGTCGCCATTGCCTTTCTCGGCATACTCGGGAGAAATTCATGATGAAGCTTAGTCTGATGGCCGCGGCAATGGTGCTTGCCGTGGCGGGTACCGCATCTGCGCAGACCGCGACGCAGCAGGTTCCGACCAGCCTGTCGCCGGGCACTGAAGCGGTGGGTGTGCCAGGGTGTCATTTCGGCGAACGCATTGACGGCACGACGGCGGATCAAGCTGCCAAGCACGCGCAGGCCGCCGGCTACACCTCCGTTTCCGGTCTCAAGAAATCCTGCGACAACAACTGGCACGGCCAAGCCATGTTGAACGGCGCACCGGTCAACGTGATGATCACACCGGACGGCCGCGTGGTGCAGGAAGGCTCTTAAGCGGGCAGCCGCCGCCCCTTCAATTCGATAATATTGCCCGACGGGTCGCGGACGTAGAGCGACAAGCTCTCGCCGCGGCTGCCACCATGTACCCCTTCTTCGACGATCGCCGCATGATGGCGCGCAAGATACCGGCGCTCCGCTTCACTCGTGCCATGGCGGCCCCTTGAGTTCGACAACGTTGCCTTCGGGGTCGCTGACATAAAGCGATGGCCCCTCGCCTTCGGCCCCATAGCGCGAGCCGGCTTCGCCGATCTCGACTCCTTGCGCGGCGAGATAAGCGCGGATCTGCGCCTCGTCATAGCCCTCCAGCGTGATGCAGAAGTGATCGAGGTTGCGCCCTTCCTTGCCTGGCGCGGCGCCGCCCATGCGGCCCAGCTTGCCGTCGACCGGCACCAGATCGATCAAGGAGTGGCCGGCCCTCACCTGGGTCAAGCCGATCTCCGCCTGCTCGCGCTCCATCGTGCAACCGAGGATATCGCAATAGAACCGCACCATGCGGTCCCGGTCGCGCACGCGCAAGACGATGTGGTCCAGGCCTTTGATCTTGAACGGGAGTTTGTCCATGGCTCTAAATTCCGTTTTGTTCCAATGATTTACGCGGAAAGTTCGACCGCCACATTTGGGCCATTTTGGCACCATTTTGCCGGCCAAGTGTTGGTGTGTCATCGGTCGCGACGAAACTGGAGCCGGAGCAACC
Organism: Dongiaceae bacterium; assembly: GCA_035274225.1. GTDB lineage: Bacteria > Pseudomonadota > Alphaproteobacteria > Dongiales > Dongiaceae > Dongia_A. The sequence goes on along the minus strand of DATEOK010000287.1, from coordinate 5,301 downwards.
GGATCATGAAACTGAGACTGGATCTTGTGTTCGCCGCAATCCTCGTTGCCACCGCGGGCAGCGAGCTGGTGGCCCCCGATGCCTTCTCCGCGCAGCCAGGCCCGGAACTGGGCGCTGAGCAGCAGCAAGCCTGCCGCTCCGGCGACACCGAAGGGGCGACGCGCCTCGAAGCAACCGAGCGCATCCTTGCCCAGGGCTACAGCGAAATCAGCCAGCTCTCCAAGGGCTGCGACAATGTCTGGCATGCGCTTGCCTTCGCCGAGGGCGACCCGGTGAGCGTATTGGTCACGCCGCGGGGCGACGTGCTGACCGAGTAACCGCCACTGTTCGCGCGACGACGCATTGATACCTGAACCTGTCGTTCAAGCCTGGATTCGGGGCTCCGCTTGTGGCTATGCTCCGCCGGCTTTTCTACAGATCAGGAACCTCAGCATGCCCGGAAAAATCGCTGCTCGTATTGCAGAGCTGAAAATCGAATTGCCAAAGGCCGCGGCGCCGGTCGCCAACTACGTGCCGGTCGTCGTGACCGGCAGTCAGGCCTTCGTGTCCGGCCAGGTCACGGTGTGGAACGGCGAGTTCCAGTACAAGGGACAATTGGGCAAGGACTACCAGGTCGAAGACGGCCAGAAGGCAGCGCGCCTGTGCGGCCTCAACATCGTGGCACAGCTGCAGGCGGCGCTCGGCGATCTCGATCGTGTGAAACGTTGTGTCAAATTGAATGTATTTGTGAATTCAGCGCCCGGATTCACCGACCAGCCGAAGGTTGCGAATGGCGTTTCAGATTTCATGGTCGAAGTCTTCGGCGATGCCGGCAAGCATGCAAGATCCGCCGTCGGCGTGGCACAATTGCCACTTGGCGTTGCGGTAGAGGTTGACGCGACCTTCGAAATCGCCTGATCTTGTCGCCGCCCGTTTCTAGTCGGCGGCGACTCCGGCATAGTGAGCGCACCGAAGCTGCGTTGGTGGACCATGTACGTGCCGAGCCAGGTGCCGATGCCGGTGATCACGACGCCGCAGTTGCGGACGTTGGCGGAGCTCTGGGCGTCCAAGCGGAAGAATGACACGATCCCCTGCCGCAGCGATTTTGCCGACGACGACCTGCGGCCATGGTTTGGCAACCTGCTGATGGTCGACGTGGTGGACGGCCCGCATAAGTTCAGGTTCCGCTTGATGGGGACCTCGCTGGTCGATGCCGCGTGCCGCGAGCTGACCGGAAAGTTCTTCGACGAGGCGGACATCTCGGGCTACGAGCCGGACGTGCTCGACGACTATGCCGCCGTCCTCCAGGGCAGCGCGCCCGTTTGCAAGACGCGGCGCTACAGTCCGGCTCCGGGCACCTTCATGGAGCATTGGCGGATCTATGAGCGTCTGCTGTTGCCGCTGGCCGCGGACGGCAAGACCATCGACCGCATTCTCGGCTGCTCCTATCCGCTCGGCGACCGGCAAAAGCTGACGCTCATCTGACTTGCTTGACCTCGCGGGCCAGGGCCGCACAATGCGGGCATGAACCGGCCTGCTTCATCCTTGTCCGCGCGCGTCGTCGATGAAATCGCCAAGATTCCCGCCGCGGCGTGGGATGCTTGCGCCGCCGGCGATGGTCCGGCCGATGGAGGGCCGGAAAACCCCTTTGTCAGCCATGCCTTCCTGGACGCACTGGAGCAGTCGGGCTCGGTCGGGCGCAAGACCGGGTGGCTGCCGCAGCATGTGGTCATCGAGGATAGCGCCGGCGGCGTCCTCGCTGCCGCGCCGCTGTACGTGAAATCCCATAGCCAGGGCGAATACGTGTTCGATCACGGCTGGGCCGAGGCGTACGAGCGCGCCGGCGGGCGCTACTATCCCAAGCTGCAGGTCGCAGCCCCCTTCACGCCGGTGCCTGGGCCTCGCCTGTTGGTGCGTGCCGGGCGGCAGGAGCGCGAAGCGCGCGCCGCCTTGATCTCGGCGCTGATCTCGGCCGTCGAAAACTCGGGCGTATCGTCGCTGCACGTGACCTTCGCGACGCGCGCTGAGAGCGACCTCCTGGAGCAGGTCGGATTCCTGACCCGCCTCGGCGTGCAGTACCACTGGAACAACAACGGCTACGGCACGTTCGACGATTTCCTCGCCGCGCTCAATTCGCGCAAGCGCAAGGCGGTGCGCAAGGAACGCGCGGCGGTCGCGGAGTACGGGCTCGACATCCAGGCTTACGACGGCGCCGAATTGACCGCGCGGCACTGGGATGCCTTCTTCGCCTTCTACATGGATACCGGCAGCCGCAAGTGGGGCCGACCCTATCTCAATCGCGATTTCTTTGCCCGGATCGCGCAGTCACTGCGCGACCGCATCGTGCTGGTACTGGCGGAGAAGGATCGGCAACCGGTCGCGGGTGCGCTTAACCTGAAAGGCCCGCAGGCGCTCTATGGCCGCAACTGGGGCTGCCTCGAGGACTACCGCTTCCTGCATTTCGAGCTGTGCTACTACCGCGCCATCGACTACGCCATCGCGCACAAGCTGCCCCGCGTCGAGGCGGGCGCCCAGGGCGAGCACAAGATCCAGCGCGGCTACCTGCCGGCCGAGACCTACAGCTCCCACTGGATCGCCGATCAGCGCCTGAAGGCCGCGATCTCGGACTTCCTCGACCGCGAACGCGCCTACATCGCGCAGGAGAAGGCGGCACTGGACGAAATGTCACCTTACCGGCAGGTGGAATCGGCGTAGCAGAATGACAAAGCGCGGCGAAAACGCCGCGCCTTGTTCACCAACTCTCGCAAGAGACCGTGACAGTTGCCCGCGCTACATCAGCGCCTGGCCGCTGCACCCATGCGCCGCGAGGCGGCGGATGCGGGTGTCTTGAGCGGCTTGCGTAAAGTCGCCCGTCGGATCGGCGAAGAACCTGCGCGCTGCGTGCTCGACGCGGTCCAGCATGACATCGAACCGGTGGAGCCAAGTCTCGCTCCAAGCCGAGGACGGTCGCAGCGTGATGAGAGCCATGGGTGTGTCCTCCAGTTACTGAGCCAGCTCGCAGCCGAGCTTGCGGGCCACGTCGCCGCCGTTGACGGTGTAGAAGTCGAAATCACTGTCGTCGGAGGCGCGCACGAAGCCGCCGACAAAGTCGCCGCAGCCGGTCATCAGGCCTTTCATCTCGGTCTCCATCGGACCGGCGACGATCAGCATCGCGCGCTCATGCGTGTCGCGGTCGACCATGCGATGGCCGGCGCTCTGGCACTCGGTCGCTTGCTTGAGGGTGAACAGGCTGTCCTCGACCTCGGCATTGTCGGCCTCGAGCCGCGCCATCAGGGTGCGGGAGACCGTCTCCGCCGTGCCGTCGCCGTTGCTCTCGGCGATGCACATCGTGGTCGGCAGCGCCGACTTGCGGCGCATCTCGCTGATCTGGTCGGAGATGATGTCGTAGAGGATGACGTCCTTGGCGGCCATCGTCGGCTGCTTGGGGCGGCTGGCCTCGGCCACCTGGAGGATGGGCGCGGCAGCCGTAGAGACGGCCACGGGGCTCTTCAGGAGCTTTATGGTGGCATCCGGGGCGGCCACGGCGCTGGCGCTCAAGGCGAGCGGTAGGGCGATAGCCGCAATAACGGAGAGAACGGTCGTACGAAGCATGCGAGGGCCTCCAGCTTGGCTGGACAGCGCGCGCGTGTGCGCCCTGCCCGGTTTCACAGGGCCCCCATCGATTACGAACCAGCCACCATTCCCGTCCGCCTGATGCTCGCCGGCTCCGTCCCTTGGTGGACACCCGGGTTCCCAACCGGGCATCGCAGACAGCGCCAGAGATGCTGATTCGCGCGTTAATACTTTTGGTCAGAATCCTTAAGAATTGGTAAGGATAGTTGTGACAAGGCGGTGTTCTACTCGGCGTGCGTGACACACCAGCGTCACAGGGTGTGCGTTTCCATGAATGAGAAAACCGCGGCGCGGGGTTTGGTTCCCGGGCCGCGGCTAACATGACCGTGATCGCGTAAACAGGGCGAGGAAACTTCCCGTTGCCTTCGCCTGAGGAATTTAGGCGTCGACTGGTTCGACCGTCTCCTCGCGCGGCGTGGATTTGCTCTCGACGATCTCGAAGGTCAGCTTGTCGCCTTCCTTGTCGAGGCCGATGCGCACCGTGCCGCCCTTCTCCAGCCTGCCGAACAGGATGTCCTCGGCCAGCGCCTTCTTGATGTTCTCCTGGATGACGCGGGCCAGCGGGCGCGCGCCATAGAGCGGATCGAAGCCCTTCTGCGCCAGCCACTTCCGCGCCTCGTCGGAGAGGTCGATCGAGACGTGCCGGTCGGCGAGCTGCGCCTCCAGCTGCATCACGAACTTGTCCACAACCTGGGCCACCACCTCCGGCGGCAGATTGCTGAAGGCGATGATCTGGTCCAGGCGGTTGCGGAATTCCGGCGTGAACATCCGGTTGATCGCTTCCTGGTCCTCGCCCTCGCGCCGCTCGCGACCGAAGCCGATCGCCGCCTTGGACATTTCCTGGGCGCCGGCGTTCGTGGTCATGATCAGAATGACGTTGCGGAAGTCGACCGTCTTGCCGTTGTGGTCTGTGAGCTTTCCGTGATCCATGACCTGGAGCAAAATATTAAATAGGTCGGGGTGTGCTTTTTCGATCTCATCCAGTAGCAGCACGGCATGCGGATGCTGATCGATCGCGTCGGTCAGCAAGCCGCCCTGGTCGAACCCGACATAGCCCGGAGGAGCGCCGATCAGGCGCGAGACCGTGTGCCGCTCCATGTATTCCGACATGTCGAAGCGGATCAGCTCGATGCCCATGCACATCGACAGCTGACGCGCGACCTCGGTCTTGCCGACGCCAGTCGGGCCTGAGAACAGGTACGAGCCGATCGGCTTCTCCGGCTCGCGCAGCCCGGCGCGGCTGAGCTTGATCGCGGCGACCAGCGCCTCGATCGCCTTGTCCTGGCCGAACACCATGGTCTTCAGGTCGCGCAGCAGGTTCTTCAGCGTGTTCTTGTCGTCCTTGCTGATCGTCTTGGGTGGGATGCGGGCGATGGTGGCGACCGTCGCCTCGACGTCCTTCACCGTGATGGTCTTCTTGCGCTTGGATTCCGGCAGCAACATCTGCGCCGCGCCGACCTCGTCGATCACGTCGATCGCCTTGTCCGGCAGCTTGCGGTCGTTGATGTAGCGCGCCGCCAGTTCCACCGAGGCGCGGATCGCTTCCTGGGTGTAGCGCACCGAGTGGTGCTTCTCGTAGTAAGGCTTCAGGCCGCGCAGGATCTTCACCGCATCCTCGAGCGACGGCTCGTTGACGTCGATCTTCTGGAAGCGGCGGACCAGGGCGCGGTCCTTCTCGAAATACTGCCG
>DATEOK010000286.1:0-6009 GCA_035274225.1 Dongiaceae bacterium | reverse complement strand
GCCGCGCGCGAGGTGCCGTCCCCGCGCTGGCCGGATTTCGCACGGCGCGCCGCCGACATCTTTCGCGATCACCCGGAAGTCGAGGCCTACGTGCTGTGGCGGTTCGAGCCGGTCACCAGCCTGGTAGCGGAGATCAGGGCTGCCGCCGACCCGGCCTCGCGCGTCTATGTCATCGACGATGGCTGGCGGTCGGGAAGCGATCTGGCGGCGCTAGCCAAGGTCTGCGACGGCATCCTGTTCTGTACCTACGACCGCACCCCGACGGCGGTCGGGGCCGACGTCGCCGCGGTAAGGACGATGCTGCCGGCGCAATGCCGCCTCGGCGCTGGCATGCGGCTGTTCTATCCCGAGATGAAGAGCGCGCGCGACATTGTCGAGCGCACGCGAGCCGCGATCGAGGCCGGCGCAACCGAGATGCACTACTACAACTACGGCCTGGTGCCTGCCGCGCGGCTCGACTGGGTGCGGGCCGCCGTCGACGCCGCGAGGGCATGAGCGCGACTGCGACTGTCACCCGAAGGCTCAGGTGACCGCGCCGAATGCCGCGCGGCGCACGTCGGACGGCCTCATTCCAAACCGCCGGCGAAACTCGCGATTGAAGGTGGATATGTCGCCAAAACCGGCTGCGAGGGCGATGTCGCCAATGGCGCGGTGCGCGTAACGCGGATCGGCCAGCATCCGATGCACGCGCGTGAGCCGTTGATCGCGTACGAATTGCGACAATGACATATCCTCGCTCTCGAACAGCTTGCGGATATAGCGGGGGGTCAGGCGATGGCGTGCCGACAAGGCAGTGGCCGTAACGTCCCCCGCGTGGTTCCGTGCGATGTCGGCCTTGATGGCCCGCAATCGCGCCGCACGCAGGCCACGACCGGCTGCAATCGCCGCGGCGTCGCGTGTCGCTCCGATGCTCACGGCAACCAGGTCATGAACATGACTGACCGCGAGACGACGCAGCTCGGCGGTCGCCAGCAGCGCGGGATCCTTGATGAGCAGATCGACATATCCGGCAAGAAGCCGAAGCGGCTCGATCGTGCTCGGGATCACGGACATCAGGGCCGCATCGGGGTTCGAGAGCATGGGGGCAAGCATGGCATGCGGCATGCCGATGATCGCAATGCGGCCCGCGGTTCGCTCCACACGCATCGGGTCCGCGACCGAATGCAGATTCGAGTTGCCGGCGGAGATGGTCACTTCGCGCCCACGCTGGGAAACTGTGCTAGCCCCTTCCAGGCTCATGACCAGAGCGAGCCCGCCGCCCCCTTCGATCGTCAAACCGCGCCAACCCGCGCGGACCGCGCTGCCGGCCACGTAGTACATGCTGAGGTCGGAGAGGCGATAGCCGTGCGCTTCGCAAATGAAGCGCTCGTCCAAGGACTCGAAGTCCATCCGCACTGTCATGCGGTCCATCAGGTCGCGGTAGAAAGGAATGCGGTCGGCCGGCCGCAAGTCCTCGCTCGAGAACCGAAACGGTTCGAATTCGTCTGGTGTCGCCGTCGCGCTCATCATCGCTCCCACGGCTCGTTAACAGAGACATAGTAGGAACGGTTGCGGCCAATGCCAGACTGTTCCTTATTCCCCAAAGCCCTGTGCCGCATATCCCAAGAACTCTCGGGAAGCGTTCTGGCATGATGCCCGGAAACCAAGGTGGTTGTCCGATGGCACATCACGTCAGCGGCGCCTCGCGCCTGTCGAGGCCGGGAGCGTTTGGTATGGCGCACGAATCGATCCGGCGCGTCGCGCGGTGCATCGAGCCAAGATGCCCATCCATCGACGTGCTGGGTCGGGTCATAAAAGTCCTGGCCCTGCCCGACGAGGCGACGGCCGCGCCCTGCGTGATGCGGTGGACCATTCCGCCTGGAATCGTCATTCCGCTGCACAGCCAGCCGGACCCGGAGACCCTCGTCGTGGTATCCGGAAATACCGAAGGTCTCTCGCAGACGGCTGAGGGTTATCAATGGACCCGGCTCGCGCCTGGCGATGTATTCCATGTGCCGGGCCGCGCAAAGCAGGCGTTCCGCAACCACTGGCCCGAACCGGCGGTGATGATTGTCGTTGCCACCAGCCATCTCGGCCGGTTCTTGCTGGAGGTAGGCAAGCCGGCGTTGCCGACATTGCGACCGGCCAATTCGCCAACGCCCGAGGCGGTTCGCGGCTTCCTGGAGACCGCTGCGCGCTATGGCCATTGGACCGCAACACCAGAGCAGAACTACCAGGTCGGCATCGACCTGCCGCCCACGTGGTCACCGCCGCGCTAGCTTGACGCACGCAAGAACGAAAATACCGGCGCATCGATGGTCCGCTTCTTGAGGTCGACGCGCTCCTCGAAGTTCTCCGTTGCGATGAAGGCATCGAGCGCCTTCTCGGTGGCCTCGTCCCACACACCCGACGCATCGCCGCGATAAAAGCCTCGCGACGTCATCAGGCGCTTCAGATCGACCAGCACCGCTCCTTCCATCTTCAGCTTCTCGGAGGCCGGGCTGGTTCCGAAATAGAGGTCGCGCAGCGCGAGCAGCCGCCGCAGTTCGGTCACCGGCTCCGGATGATCGTCGACGCGCAGGTCGACCAGCACATCGTTCATCCCGCCATAGCCGCCCTTCGGCCGCGCGACATAGACGGCGGACGCCTGCTTGCCGCGCTTGTCGCCGCCGGCCTTATCGCCCGCCGCCAGTGCGGTGACCAGGCGACCGGAGAGTTCGCCCTTCGACGCACGGAATGCCGCGGCCATCGCGTCGACGGTGTCCTGGCCGACCAGAATGTTGCCCTGGCAGCTGAAGCCGTCGCCGACATGATGCCCGGCCCACGGATAGCAGCCGGGTCCGGTGTGCGCCGCGGCGCCGCCGCGCGCATCGACTAGGCCGACCTGGCGCAGATCGCGATCGGCATCGTCGGCCAGCAGCTTCGCCAGCGCATCCCGCGCCGAAAGTCCGTCGCGCATCATCCTGATGCCGTCCGGGCCATACGCGGTGTTGGCAAAACTTTGCGTTGCGACCGCGCCGGCGCCTGCACGCGCCCAGGGCACCACGGCGCCGCAGGCAAGAAACTTGGAAGCCACCGCGATGCCGAGATCGCCGGTCGCGAGATCGGCGGCCACGATCGAGAAGGTTGTTATGATACAATTGCGCGACACGTTGGTTCTCATGACGTTTTCCCGTTTTCTCACCGAACCAATCCGGCAAGATGGACTGCGATAGGATTTCGCTCCATCCGCATCGATGTTGACTCACCCTACGCTTCTATCAAGACTTATCGTCACATAAAAAACGGGGAGGTTGCTATGCACGCGAACATCACGCGCCGGCTATTCATGGCCGGCTCCACCATGTCGGCCGTCATGCTGAGCCGCGCCATCCGCGCCAGCGCTCAAGAATCGATCGAGGAAGTCCGCTGGGCTCTGCCCTCTGTCAAGGACACGATGTTCGTGCCCCGCGCCTGGAGCACCTATGTCGGCGCCATCATGTCGCTGGTGCAGGAAGGACCGCTCGCCTTCGGCGACGATCTCTCGCTGCAACCGGCGATCTGCGAGTCCTGGACGCAGACCGACGATACCAGCTACGTCTACACGTTGCGCAAGGGCGTGACCTTCGGCGACGGCTCGCCGCTGAGCGTCGATGACATCGTCGCGTCGTTCCAGTACCACATGAATCCGAAGTCCGGGTCGCAGCTCGCGGCTTTCTTCAGCTCGGTCGATACCGTCACCGCGACCAGCGAGACCGACGTCACGGTCAAGCTGAAGTCGCCGAACGTGCAGTTCCAGTACACGCCCGCTCACATGGCGGGATTCATCTTCAGCAAGAAGCAGCTCGAGGAATTTCCGGAGGATATTGGCTCGCCCGATGCCCTGCCGCTCGGCACTGGCCCCTACAAGCTGGTCGAGTTCGTGCCCGCCGACCGAGCTGTCGTCGAAGCGCGCGACGACTATTGGGGACCGAAGCCGGTCGCCAAGCGCATCGTGTTCTCTTCCATTCCCGATCGGCAGACGCGCCTGCTCGCGGCGCAGAACGGCGATATCGACGGCACCTTCGACCTGGCGATCTCCGACATCGACCAGTGGAAGGCGCTCGGCAACGTCGATGTCATCACCGCACCCTCGCTCGGCGTCTTCATGCTGACCATGGATCAGACGGCCGCGCCTTTCGACGACATCCATGTACGCAAGGCGATCTCGTACGCGGTCGATCGCGAAGGCCTGGTGAAAGCCTTGCTGAAAGGCAACGGCGAGGCAGCGACTGCGCTCAACCCACCTGAGATGTGGGCCGGCATCATGTCGGCCGACGAGGCACGCGCCTTCTACGCAACCATCCCCGGCTATCAGTTCGACCAGGAGAAAGCGAAGGCTGAGCTGGCCCAGTCGAAGCATCCCAACGGCTTCGAGATTGCGGTGCCCGGCAACTCGGCCGATCCCTACATGGTCAACATCCTTCAGAGCGTATCGCAGAACCTGAAGGAGATCGGCATCACCATGAAGGTGCAGGAGGTCGACGACAACACCTGGCTGTCGGGCTACTTCCGGCACGAGAATCTCGGCATGCAGATCATGGCCTATTATCCGGATTTCGCCGACGGCGCGAACTATCCATACCTGTTCTACGCCAGCGCCAATGCTGCCAAGGACGGCATGAACGGCTCGAACTTCAAGAATGCCGAGGTCGACAAGGCGCTCGAGGTCGCGAACCAGAAAGCCGATCCGAAGGAGCGCGCCGAGGCATTGAAGACGGTGTTCAAGATCGTCAATGAGGATGCCGCGCTGGTGCCGATCTTCTGGCCGGCCTCCGCGATGGCGATCAGCAACAAGTACAAGCTGACGGGATACAGTGCCTTCTGGTACAACATTCCCTGGGCCATCCGAGGCTTCGGCCTGAAGGCTTGATCAAGCCGGGGCCGCATAGTCGCGGCCCCTTTTCTTGCCTGGCGGCAATTCCATTCAGTAAGGTCTGCGCATGGACAAGCTTGCGGAAGTGATCGGCCGGCTCGATCGCGTTCAATTCCCGTCCGACATTTCGTTCCATCGCGGCGGCAAAGCCATCGCCACCGCGGTGCGCCCCGCGGGCCGCGATGCGGACGAGAGCTACCAGAGCCGCATCTGGCGCTACGACCTCGGCGGTGGCGCGGCGACGCAGCTGACCCACGGTCCGAACGGCGATCATTCGCCGCGCTGGTCGCCGCTCGACGACCGTCTTGCTTTCGCTTCCGACCGCACCATGCGCGGCAAGGCCGATCTGTTCATCCTCGACCAAGGCAGCGTGAAGACCCTGGGCCGGATTCCCGGCACGGTCGAGGACCTGCGCTGGACCAGCGATGCCGCCGCAATCATCGTCCTTGCCGCCGACCGCGGGCTCGATGGCGGCGCGACCAACGGCGCGGTGCGCATCTGGTGGGATGAAACGGAGGACCCCGCCGTCACCAACCCGAACGATGCGCGCCGGCGCCTGTTCAAGGTGTCGGTGGCTGACGGCACGACTGTCGAGATCGGCCCGCGCGATGCTACCGTGTGGGAGTTCGACCTGCTCGGCGACGATGCTGTGCTGACGCTCGTTTCCGCCGACGCCAGCGAACGCGGCTGGTATCATTCGAAGGTGGCGCGAATCGATTTCGCGACCCGTGACGCCACGATCCTGTATGAATCCAAGTGGCAGCTGCAGGGGCCTGCTGCCTCGCCTTCGGGCAAGCGCGTCGCGTTCCTCGAAGGCTGGTCGAGCGACCGTGGCCTGGTGGCCGGCGAGATGCGGATCCTCGATCTCGCCAGCGGCAAGGTCACCTCGCTCGCGCCGGCGGAGCAGTCCAACATCACGTTGCTGTCGTGGCGCGATGAGGAGAGCTTGTGGTTCGCCGGCTGGTCGCGCCTCGGCTCGACCTATGGAATCGTGCGGCTGGACGGCACGTTCGAATGGATCGAGCGCGAGGATGCTGTCATCGGCCCCAACAGCTTCCTGGCCGCAATCTCGCCCGCACCGGACAACAAGGGTTTTGCCGCCATCCGCGAAGCCGTCGGCGTGCCGCCGGAGATCG
>DATEOK010000285.1:0-2921 GCA_035274225.1 Dongiaceae bacterium | reverse complement strand
CTCCCCCCATGAACATCCAGACTCGCCCCGAGATCGAGAAGCAGCGGGACATCCTGGACCGGCGGGCGCTGACCCAGGCGCTGACAGACGCCGTGGCCGGCTCGCGCGATCCCCATGCCGACACGGCAACGGTCGGGGCGGTCCTGCGCGAGCACCTAGCGGCCGGGCGGGCGGAGATCCGGCGGCGGTTCGAGGCCGACCCCAGGGCGGCGGACAGCGGGCGGCGCCTGGCGCGTGAGACCAGCTTCATGATCGACCAGCTGATCCGTGCCATCTACGACTTCACCACCACCCAGCTCTACCCGCTCGCCAATCCGTCGGAAGCGGAGAAGATCGCGCTGGTCGCGGTCGGCGGCTACGGCCGGGCGGAGCTGGCGCCCTATTCCGACATCGACCTCCTGTTCCTGCTGCCGTACAAGCTGACCTCCCATTGCGAGCAGGTGGTGGAATACATCCTCTATCGCTTGTGGGACCTGGGGCTGAAGGTCGGGCAGTCGGCGCGCTCGATCGAGGAGTGCCTCACCCGCGCCAAGGACGACCTCACGATCAAGACCGCCCTGCTCGAAGCGCGCTACCTGTGGGGCGAGCAGCCGCTGTTCGACAAGTTCCGCAAGCGCTTCCACAAGGAATGCGTGGCGGGGCAAGGCGAGGCCTTCTACCAGGCCAAGCTCAACGAGCGAAAGGTGCGGCACGAGAAGTTCGGGCCGTCGCGCTACGCCCTCGAACCCAACATCAAGGAAGGCAAGGGCGGCCTGCGCGACCTGCAGACCCTGCGCTGGATCGGGCGCTTCCTCTACAACGCCGAGACCACGGACAAGCTGGTCGAGGAAGGCGTGCTGACGCGCGATGCGGCGCACCGCTTCGACAAGGCGGAGGCGTATCTCTGGCTGCTGCGCTGCCACCTGCATTTCCTGCGCGAGCGGGGCGAGGACAAGCTGACCTTCGACATCCAGCTCGAGATCGCGCGGCGCCTGGGCTACCGGGACCACGCCGGCAACAACGCGGTCGAGCGGCTGATGAAGCACTACTTTCTCACCGCCAAGTCGGTGGGCGAGCTGACGCGCTTCTTCTGCACCGCGGTGGAGGCGCAGCACGTCAAGCGCTCCTTCATCCGCCTGCCGTCGATCGGCTTGCGCAAGCGCGAGCTGGAAGGGTTCGGCATCGACGGCGGGCGCCTCTCGGTGGCGAACGCCAAGCATTTCGACAAGCACCCGCTGGACCTCTTGCGCATTTTCCGCGTGGCGCAGAAGCACGACCTCGACATCCAGCCGATGACCTTCACCTGGATCGCCGACAAGGCGAAGCTGATCGACAAGGCCTATCGCGACAATCCGGAGGCCAACGCGATCTTCATGAAGATCCTGACCTCGCGCTCCAAGGGGCCGGAGGTTGCGGCGCGGCGCATGAACGAGGCCGGCGTGTTCGGCCGCTTCGTGCCCGACTTCGGCCGGGTGGTGGCGCAGATGCAGTTCGACATGTACCACCATTTCACGGTCGACGAGCACACCATCTATGCGCTCGGCATCCTGCACAAGATCGAGACCGGCGAGCTGTCGGAAGAGGCGCCGATCGCCAGCCAGGTGGTGCACGAGATCCAGTCGCGGCGCGTGCTCTATGTCGCGGTCCTGCTGCACGACATCGCCAAGGGGCGCAACGGCGACCACTCCGTGCTGGGCGCCGAGCTGGCGGAGCAGCTGTGCCCGCGTCTCGGCTTCACCGACGACCAGACCGAGACCGTGGCGTGGCTGGTGCGCCATCACCTGCTGATGTCGAACACCGCGTTCAAGCGCGACCTCGACGATCCGGCAACCATCCAGGTGTTCGCCGACCAGGTGCAGTCGATGGAGCGGCTGCGGCAGCTGCTGGTGCTGACGGTCGCCGACATCCGCGCGGTCGGCCCGAAGACCTGGAACGGCTGGAAGGCGCAGCTGCTGCGCGACGCTTTCAACCGCACCGAGGAATATCTTTCCGGCGGCCTCATCTTCGCGGGGCGCGAGCGCGAGATCGACAAGGTGCTGGGCGAGCTCAAGGCCAAGCTGGCTGATTGGCCGGCCGAGGACATCGAGGCGCACCTGGAGCGCGGGCATCCCGGCTACTGGCTGTCGTTCCCGATGCCGATCCTGGAGCGCCATGCGCGGCTGGTGCGCGATGCCGAGATCGAGGGCCGCAGCCTGTCGGTCGACTTCCGCGTCGATCCCTGGGAGGCGATGACCGAGGTGACGATCTACGTGCCCGATCGCGCCGGCCTGGTGTCGCAGCTGGCCGGCGCCTGCGCCCTGTGCGGCGCCAGCATCGTCGAAGCACGCATCTTCACGCTGAAAAACGGCAAGGCGCTCGACGTGTTCGCGATCCAGGATTCGGAAGGCGGGCCGTTCGACCAGCCGACGCGGCTTGCGCGGTTGACGGCGACGATCGAGCGCGTGCTGGGCGCGCCGGAAGCGACCCTGGCGACGCTCAAGACCCTGCCGCCGCACGTCAACCCGAAGACCAGCGCCTTCCCGGTGGCGCCGCGCGTGCTGATCGACAACAAGGCGAGCGCGGCCTACACCCTGATCGAGATCACGGGACGCGACCGCCGCGGCCTGGTGCACGCGCTGACGTCGATCCTGACCGAGCAGGACCTCAGGATCGCAAACGCCAAGATTTCGACCTTCGGCCACCGCGCCGTCGACACATTCTACGTCAAGGATCGCTTCGGCCTGAAGGTCGAGGCCGAGCCCAAGCTGAAGGCCATCCGCGCCGCGCTCTTGGACGTGCTGCGCGAGAGCGACACGCCGGCGGCGACGGCGGCGCAATGACGCACTCTTGCATTCTCCTCCCCCGATCCGGGGGAGGGTAGGGAGGGCGAAGCCGCGCCCCGGTGGGAGAAAATCATCGCTCGCTTCCCCCACCCCAGCCCTCCCCCAGTTTGGGGGAGGGGG
>DATEOK010000284.1:0-10672 GCA_035274225.1 Dongiaceae bacterium | reverse complement strand
GTTCCTTGGGCGGGAGATCAAGGCCAAGGGGCCGCTCGGCCAGTTGTTCCGCAAGCTCGACAAGGCAAGCATGCAGAAGATCGCGCGCGAGAAGCTGTCCGAGCTTGGCCTGCTCACCATCCAGAACATCAACCAGCCGGTCGAGACCCTGTCGGGCGGCCAGCGCCAGGGCGTCGCGGTGGCGCGTGCCGCCGCCTTCGGCAGCAAAGTGGTGATCATGGACGAGCCGACCGCCGCGCTGGGCGTCAAGGAATCCCGCCGCGTGCTGGAGCTGATCCTGGACGTGAAGCGCCGCGGCCTGCCGATCGTGCTCATCAGCCACAATATGCCGCACGTGTTCGAGGTGGCGGACCGCATCCACATCCACCGCCTCGGCCGACGCCTGACGGTGATCGACCCCAAGAAATACACGATGTCGGAAGCGGTCGCGCTGATGACCGGCGCGCTCGAGGCGCCGGCCGAAGAGCGCGTGCATTGACCCTCGCAGACACCTAGGAATTTACGGGTTCCGATTGCCTCGGGCTGGCGTTCCAGCAGCCCACGCTTGCAAGCGAGCCGTTCAATGCTCCACTGTGGAGCCCTGCGGGGCCTTCCGGATCCAACCGGATCCGCATCGCGCACGCCGTTCCAATTCACGCATCGACAGAACAGAGGGGCGATCATGACATTCTCGCTATCGCGGCGGACGACGCTCATTCAGAGCATCGCGCTGGCATCGACACTGGCGCTCGGTTTGATGGCCGGCCGCCCGGCCAGCGCCGACGCGCTGGAAGATATCACCAAGGCCGGCACCATCCGGATCGGCATCTTCGAGGATTTCCCGCCATTCGCATCGCTCGGCTCGGACTTGAAGATCCAGGGCTATGACGTCGACATGGCCAATGCCCTGGCCAAGGCGCTGGGCGTGAAGGCCGAGCTGGTCGGCATCACCGGCCAGAACCGCATCCCGTTCCTGAGCGAAGGCAAGGTCGATGCGCTGCTCAGCATCGGATACAGCGACGAGCGCGCCCAGGTGGTCGATTTCACCGATCCGTATGCGCCCTATTACATCGCGGTCATGGGCCCCGCGGAGGTCCAGGTCAAGGACGCCGCCGACCTCGCCGGCAAGACCATCGCGGTCAATCGCGGCACCCTGGAAGATACCGAGGTGACCAAGGTTGCGCCCGAAGGCGCCGATATCCAGCGCTACAATGACTATAACGGCGTGATCTCCGCGTTCCTGTCGGGCCAGGCGCAGCTGATGGTGGTCGGCAACGATGTCGGCGCCACCATCCTAGAGAAGAATCCGGCGATCAAGCCGGAGGAGAAGTTCCTGCTGTTGACCTCGCCGTCCAACATGGCGGTCAAGAAGGGTGAGACCGCCCTGCAGAAGAAACTGAACGACACGCTGGTCGGCATGAAGAAGGACGGCACGTTGAACGACATGGCCGTGAAGTGGCTGAAGCAGCCGCTGGCCAAGGACTTCTAGGCGGCACGCGCGCCGCCCGCGGATGGGTTACGAACTCGACTTCTCCGCGATCGCCGGATACCTGGGTCTGTTCCTGCAGGGCGCGGGAGTCACGCTCGGGCTGACGGCGGTCGCGGCATCCATCGGCCTCGCGCTCAGCATCGGGGGCGCCGCGACCGCGCGCTGGGGCGTGAAATGGGCGCGCGCGCTGGTCGCGGCCTATGTCGAGCTGATCCGCAATACGCCTTTCCTGGTGCAGCTCTTCTTCATCTTCTTCGGCCTGCCCGCGCTCGGGATCAAGATGACGGCGATGTCGGCTGCCATCCTGGCCATGACGATCAACCTGACCGCCTATGCGATCGAGATCGTGCGCGCCGGCATCGAGGCGGTGCCGCCGGGCCAACGCGAAGCCGGCCTCGCGCTCGGCCTCAAGCCGCCCAATGTATTCTTCTCCATCGTCCTTCCGCAGGCGCTGGCCAATGTCTACCCGGCCCTGGTCAGCCAGATCATCATCACCATGCTGGAATCGGCGGTGGTCTCCCAGGTGGCCGTGATGGACCTGACTCACGTCGCCGACTACATCCAGTCCCGCACCTACCGCGCCTTCGAGACCTATTTCGTCATCGCCGCCGTCTATCTGGGGATGGCGATGGGATTGCGCTGGCTGATGATCCGCGCCGGCAGCCGGCTGTTCGCAGGACGACACAAATGAGGACACGGCGATGATCACGCTGTCAGTTCTCGACATCCTCGGCTTCCTGCTGGCGGCGACACGCTGGACGCTGCTGCTGTCGGTCATCGCCTTCGCCGGCGGCGGTACCGGCGCGCTGCTGTTGCTCCTGCTGCGCTACGGCCGGCCCAAGTTCGGCGCATGGTTCCTGAAAGTCTACGTCGAAATCCTGCAAGGCACGCCGCTGCTGCTCCAGCTGTTCCTGGTGTTCTTCGGATTGCCGCTGCTGGGCATCGACGTGTCGCCGCTGCTGGCCGCAGGGGTCGCGCTGACGCTCTATGCCAGTGCGTTCCTGGCCGAGATCTGGCGCGGCTGTGTCGATGCGATCGGTCGCGGGCAATGGGATGCCGGCGCCGCGCTCGGCATGACGTTCGTGCAGAGGATGCGGCTGATCATCCTGCCGCAGGCCCTGAAGATCGCCGTGCCGCCGACGGTCGGATTCCTGGTGCAGCTGGTGAAGAGCACCGCCTTGGCCTCGATCGTCGGGTTCAACGAGCTGACAAAGGCCGGCCAGATCGTCACCAACGCCACCTTCCAGCCGGTGGTGGTCTATGGGCTGGTCGCGTTGATCTATTTCTGCCTTTGTTTTCCGCTCACCTATTGCGCACGGATGCTGGAGCGCAAGCTCAGCGCATCCCGCTAGCCGAATTGGTTTGCATCGAGAGGCTCGAGACCAGGTCCGCCGTACCGGCGTCCTGCGGGATCAGGTTGGCACCAGCGGTCGCGGCGGAGCGCCGCGACCAGGCCGGTAGTCGGACTAGGCGACCCGGATCTGGGCAGCCGGGTTGACGACCAGGTCCGTGAAGTTGAGGGTGCCGCTCACCCCGGCGCCCTGGAACGTCAGGCTCGCGCCGGTGCTGAAGTTCACCACGACGTTGTTGCCGGCGCCGAAGTTGGTGATGCCGGAGACCAGCGCCAGCAGGTCGTTCAGATCCACGCCGTTCGCATTCGTGTCGGCAACGCCGGTGAAGGACAGAATATCGTTCGCCTTGTCGAAGTCGGTCAGCGTGTCGGCGCCGGACAAGTTGAGATTGAACAGGAACGTGTCGCTGCCGTCGCCGCCGGTCAGCAGGTCGGTGCCGGCATCGCCGCTGAGCAGGTCGTCGCCGTCGCCGGCGACAATCTGGTCGTTGTCGGCGCCGCCGTACAGGTTGTCGACGCCAATGTCGCCGCCGTTGATGAGGTCGTTGCCGCCGCCGCCGAGGATGATGTCGCGATAACCGCCGTTGCCGTTGATGACGTCGGCGGAATTGGTGCCGAGCAGCACTTCGGTCGCGTCGTCATTCTCCAGGCCATTGCCGAGATCGGTGGTGAAGAAGAACCGGGCGCTGTCCGGATCCAGGCCGTAGTCGGTGTTGTGCGAGGTATCGATCTCGGCAAAGAAGATCGACGAACCGGCGTAGTGGTTCACCACGCGGATCGATCCGTCGAAGGCCGGACCGCCCGAATGGCTGGCACCGAGCACCAGGTCGTTGCCGTCGCGCATGAAGTTCAAGTCATCAAGGTCGGCGGTGTTGAACAGAATACGGTCGAAGCCGTCGTCGCCGGTATTGACGGTATCGCTGCCGTCCGACGCGGTACCGGAGTGGATGTAGATGTCGGCACCGAGGCCGCCGTTCATCTGGTCGTTGCCGCCGTCGCCGTTCAGGCGATCTTCATCATCCTGGCCGTTGAGGACGTCATCGCCGGCGTCGCCGTAGAGCAGGTCGTTGCCCGCACCGCCCGACAACGTGTCCTTGCCGCCGCCGCCCGCGAAGGTTTGGACACCGCCGGTGCCGGTGATCACATCGTTGGCGCCCGTACCGACGGTGCCGGTGCCGGTCACGTTGGCGACCTGGCTCTCCGCGGCGTCGATCTGATCAGTCAATTCCGAGCCGGTGAAACTGTCGACCAAGCCTTCCGGATCGTTGAACTGCCCGGCGAACTTGAATGCCAGGGAGGCATCGCCCTGCGCCACGATCGATGCGGCGGTGATCTGCGTCAGCAGGCTGGCGGTGCTGCCACCGACCGCCACGATCGCGTCGATCGCCTCGCTCAAGGCCGCGAGCACCGCCGCGGCGTCGCTGACCAGCGGCGAGCTGAAGGCCGGCAGTCCAAGATTGCTGGCGGTGTTGTTGATCAACTGCTCCAGCGTGGCGGTGTCACCGAGATCCAGGACTCCATCGGCGGCTTGCGCCGCCAGCATGGCGAAGGCGGCCGCAATGCTGCGCTCCATGCCGAGGGCCGGATTGGCGCCAACCATCAGGTTGGCCACCAGGGTGACCGTATCGAGAACCTGGTTGGAGTGCGTGAAGGCCGCGATGGAGGTCGCGGCCGTCGCGATCGGATCGATCTGCCCGAAATTCGTCCCGGCCGGCATGCCGAGCGCGGCGGCCAGGGTTGCGTTGGGATTTGGCACGCCGGCCCTGCCGAGCTCGACCACAAGGGTGGTCAGCGGCGTGATCACCGCCGATCCCGCTTGTGCGCTCAACTTGCCCTGGAAGGAAACGCCCTTGGCGATGTCATAACCGCCGGCCAACACCAGCGGCGCATCGCCGGAGTTGAGCTCGAAGCGGCCGAAGGCATCGGTCGAGGTAAACGCCTCGCCCTTATCGCGAACGCCATTGCCGTTGGTGTCGGCGAACACCGAGGCTCCTGCGATATAGCCGTCGACGGCGACCTGGGTGGCATCGCCGACCTGGATGGTGAAGTCGGTCTGGCTGAAGCTGCCAGAGCTATCGGTCGCGCGCACCGTGATCGTGTGCTGCGTCGCGGTCTCGTAGTCGAGCCCGCCGGCAACCGTGACCACGCCGGTCGAGGCGTTGATGGCGAACCGGCCGCCTGCGCTGTCGGAGAGGCTATAGGTAACCTTGTCCCCGGCATCGGGATCCAACGCGGACGCCGTGATTCCAACCGCGGTGCCCACCGCCGCCAGCTCGGAGACGGTATTGATGGCCGCGTCCTTGTCGGTCAGCGAGTTCGGCGCTTCGTTCACGTTGTTGACCGAGACGGTCATCGACTCCGAATAGCTCAGCCCACCCTGATCCGTGGTGGTGACTTTCAGCTGGATGCTGCTGCCGGACTCGTAGTCCAGGCTGACGCCGCTCTTCAGCTTGAGCTGTCCGGACACCACCTCGAAGCGGGTGTCGTCGACCGTGTAAGTGTGCGTGTTCCCAACGTCGGGGTCGACTGTCGACAGGGTGCCGACGACACCGCCCACCACATTCTCGTTGATGCTGCTGTTGGTGATCTTGATGTCGGTGGGCGCGCTGTTGGCAGGCGCCTCGTTGACGTCGTTGACCTTGACGGTGAAGATCTCCGAGAAGCTGAGACCGCCCTGATCCTTGGTCGTGATCTTCAGCTGGACGCTGCTCTCGGTCTCGAAATCCAGGCTCTTGCCGGCGATCAGCTTCAGCTGCCCGTCGACCACCTCGAAGCGGTTGTCGCTGACCGTATAGCTGTGCTTGTCGCCAGCATTGGGATCAGTGGTCGAAAGCATGCCGATGACGCCACCGGCGACGTTCTCGTTGATGGTGGCGCTGCTGAGACTGATGTCGGTAGGCGCCTTGTTTGCCGGCGTCTCGTTGACATCCGTCACCTTGATGGTGAAATTCTCCGAGTAGCTGAGGCCGTCCTGATCCTTGGTCGTGATCTTCAGCTGGACGCTGCCCTCGGTCTCGTAGTCCAGGCTCTTGCCGGCGATCAGCTTCAGCTGCCCGTCGACCACCTCGAACCGGTTGTCGCTGACCGAATAGGTGTGCTTGTCGCCGGCATTGGGATCGCTCGTGGACAGCATGCCGATGACGCCGCCCGCGACATTCTCGCTGATGCTGGCGTTGCTGAGGCTGATGTCGGTCGGCGCCTTGTTCGGCGGCGGCGGGTTGGTATCACCGCTCTTGGTCACTGTGAACACGACGTCGTTGAAGTCGCGATCGGTACCCCCGCACCCGTTCACGGCCTGGTCGTCCCACGCCATGGTGCCGAGGATGCCATCCGCGCCATCGGACTGTGAGCCCATCTTCTGCTGGTAGCTCTGGCCGGCGGTGCCGACCTTGCCCGAGACGTAGTCGAAGTCGCCCTTGTTGTAGACCTGGTTGCTGAACAGCACATCCTTGCCGCTCAGCACCACGTCCTGGCCCCACTCGCGGTCGATCACGATCTTTCCGTCGCCGTTCTGTCCGACTTGGAACCGCATGCTCGAGGACAGGGTCGAACTCGAAAGTTCGTTGGCACCGTTGGGGATCAGGAAAAAGCCGATGTTGTTGGCGTCGACGTCGCTCTGCAGCGCCGAGAGGCTGCGCGAGTCACCCGCCTTGACGCCGGCGTTCCAGCCGTCGTCGTTCGTGTTCTTGAACAGGATGCCGGCTTCGCCGGTACGGGCGTTGTACCAGCCCATCGCGTTCGCATAGCCGGCGTCCTCGGAGTTGAAGGTCACGGTCAGCGTGACGGTCGGCCCCGTTGATCCGCCCGAATTCGATCCGCCCGAACTCGGCGTCGACGGCGAAGATGGACCCTTAGGATGAGCGCCCCAGTTTTGCCAGCCCATCGACTGGCCAAACCATGCGGCCGATCCAAACCAGTTATTCGTACCCTTGCTCATGGCCCTCTCCCCGAAGCTCCGAACGCCAAGAACGTCCCCGACTTGGTACTCCCGTGTGTATAGCTAGCATAGATTACTACTTACTGCACTATCTGAAGATGAAGCTTGCATGATTTTCTGTAGTGAAGAGAAGTTAAGGTTACGAGTTTATTTATTGTGTCTAAAATTTTAGATTTCTTGGGTCTATTACTTCAATTTTACTTTTGTAATGCCCAAAATCCCACGCATTCTCTTCAATTGCATCGGTCATCAGAGGCGATTGCAGTTCTTTGTCGGTGCGGGGAACACCTGTCTGCGGCTGTTGTTGGCGAAACGTTAACTCTAGCCAAGGAAATGGGGCTATGAAGCTTAAGGAAAGCCAAGTCGACCACGTGCTCGACCAACTGCCGGCCGAGGTCATCCCGGACGATCATCCGACTGTCCCGCAGCTGGAACAGGTATTCGGGCCGCATACTTTCTTCATTGGATCCGAAGGCCTCCATGTGGTGGAGCGCGGCGGCGACGCTGACGGTGAGCAGGCGACCTATCTCGTGAAGGTCGCGCATTGGGCGGATGCCAAGAAAACCAGCCTGGTCCCGCAGGACGCCGAGGTGACCGACACCGTCGAAATCGGCCCGGCAGGCAGCGAGCCCGAACTATCCGTGTGATGCCGCGAGAGCGGTGAGGGTCTGACGCTACGGCAAGCCGGCGAGCGCCGCCTTGGCGGCTTGTTCCGTTGCATCGTCCTCGGTGAGGCTGAGCGCACGCTCCAGCCACGGTCGCGCCGTGTCCGCATCGGATTGAGCCGCGGCGCTGCGGCCGGCACGCAGGTAGAGGTCGGCGGCCAGCTCCCGGTCCCCGGCGCGCTCTGCGGCGAGGGCGGCGACGGCGAGCGCGCGCGCCATGCCGCGATAGTCGAGACCCTCCTGGCGAATGCCTGCCGCTTGCATGGCGGCGGAACGCGCAGGGGCGAGATCGCCCTGCCGCATGTCAAGCCGTGCTTGCAGCTCCAAACGATCAGCGACGCGCAAGGGTGCCGAGACGCCGGAGAGCCGCCCCGCCGCCGCGCGCAATCCCGGCTCGTTTCCGGCTTCGTCCGCGATCAGGCCGCGCAGAAAGCTGGCGCCTGCCGCGGCATCGGCATCCCCAGCCCCTTCGACCTCAGCGGCGGTGGCATCCGCCTGGTCACGGTCTTCGAGACGGTACAGCGCGGTCGCCTCGGCCAGCAGCAAGGCCGGGAACGGGGTGCTACCGCGCCGGATCAGTTCCGCCCGCGCTTGTTGCGTGGTCGTCAGCGCGTCCCGCGGGTGGTTGGCACGCAGCTGGGCCACCGCCAGATTGAAGCTGAGGTCGGCGATCGCCTGGAGATCGTCGCGCGCCTGCGCCTGGGACAAAGCGGCTTCGAATTGCGCCACCGCTTCGTCCGGCCGGTCCAGATCATAGGCGATCTTTCCGGCCTGTTCGTGGCGCACCAGCGCCTGGTCTTGGGGCGGTGCCGCCGGCTGCTTGTCGTCACCGCTGCAAGCGCCCAGCAAGATCAGCAGCGCACAGGACGCCCGCTTCACGGCAGCACCTGCGAGGGCGAGAATTGCTTGGGTTCTTGCGGCTGCGCTCCGCCGCCGCCCAGCAGCCACGACCGTTGCAGCTGTGCCACCAGCTGATCCAGCTTCTGGATCGTGACCTGGAGCTGTGTCAGCAGGGCCGGCAGATTGGCGGTGCTGCCTTCGACATTCTTGCTGATCGCCGGCATGCGCTGCGTGGCGACCGCGACGTCATCGAGGATCTTCTTGAGCGTCGTCAGGCTCTGGTCGGTCTGCGCCAGCACCGCCGGAACGCCATCAGGGCCGCTGACCTGCTGCGTCACAGCGCTGAGGTTTCCGGCCGACTTCTGCAGCTCCGCCATCAGCACATTGAGTGCCGCCACCGCCTCGCGCGCCGAACCGACGGTCGCCTCCGCCTCCCGCACCATCGAGTCATCGACCAGCAGGCGCCCGACATTCCCCTCGCCGCGGTTGATGCGCTCGGCAACTTCGGCCAAGGACTGGGTGACCCGGTTGGCGTTGTCTAGGATCGGGAACACCTTCTGCCGCGCCTCGTCGATCAGCGCGCTGACGCTGTCGGTCGGGGCGCGTTCCGTGACCGCCTCGATCACCGCATAGGTCCAGTCCATTTCTTCGCCGGTGCCGCGCGAGATGTCGACGAACGCGGCACCGGCAACACCGAAGCGCCGGCGGATGACCGCTTTGCTGTCGCGCCGGATGAAGGCGGTCGCCTGCTCGTCAAGCTCGAGCATGGCGTACATCTGCTGGTTGGGGTCGAGCACGATCTCTTTCACCTGCCCCGCCTTGGTGCCCAGGATCTCGACATCGCCGCCGGCCTCCAGCCCGGCAAGCCCAGTCGATGGCAGGATCAGGCGCAGCTCGGCGGTCGGCTTGAACCAGTCGCGCAGAACGCCGGCTTGCAGCGCCGCGATCAGCAGCAGCGCGACCGCCGCTAGCACCAGCGCACCGATCCATTCGTCGGTGTGGCGCAGCCGGATCATGCGGCGGCCTTGACCTGGAACAGGCCCTGATGATCGAGGCGCAGGCGATGGGTCGCCGGGAACAGCGGATTGTCCCAGATCAGGCGGCTGCGTGTCAGCCAGATCGCCGCACCGCCGCGGTCACGCACCTCCCACAGCCGGTTGAGCAGTGCCGGCACCATGTCCTGGTGCAGGCCTTGCACCGGGCTTTCCAGGATGACAAGCTTCGGCTCGCCGACAAAAGCGCGGACGAACCCGATCCGCATCAGGTCGCCGGGGGACAGCTCGGCGATCGGCCCGTTGGGCAGGCCGGGCAGGCCGAAGTGCGTGGCCAGGCGCGCCGCGTCCTCGCGCAAGGCGGCGAGATCCGAACGCGTGTGATGGATCTGCTGCAGCAGGACGTTGGTGGTGGCATCGAGGAATCGCAGCCAGCCGGGGTTCGACATCACCCGGCCGATCAACCCGCGCAGGGCATCGGCCATCTCCGCCGGCTGCCGCGCCCAGTCGCGCTGCAGGAATCGCACGTCGCCTTCCGTCGGGTGGTGCAGGCCGCAGCAGAGGTCGGCGAAGCCGGAGGCAAGTTGCAGGTCGCGCGCATCGATCAAGGCCAGATCGCTGGGCTCGAGCTGCAGATCCAGCGCGCCGGTCCCGCTGCCAAACAGGTCCGCCGATCGCACGTTTGACAGGGAGAGGATCGGAAATGCCGCCATGATCAGATCGCCAGGCTGAGCACGCCGCTGGTGATCATGATCGCCAGCATGCCGCGAATGAAGCCGCGCGAGATCAGGCGGCCGATATCCTCGCCCTCCTGGGCCATGAGTCCCGTCAGGCATCCGACCGTGCCGATCAAGAGCCCGATCACCAGCATCTTGGCCGGAAACACCACAAAATCGGCAGGTACCGTGGCGCGCAGCAGCGCGTCGAGGAATGACCACAAGGACGACTGCACCACGTCGAGGGCGCTCGCGAGCGCGAAGCCGACCACCATCGTCACCAGAACAAAAATGATGCCCAGCGTGTATGAGGCCAGCGCGAATGCGATGGCACGCGGCATGACCAGGATCTGGAACGCGTCGATCCCTTGCGCCTGCAAGGCATGAAGCTGGCGGTCGGCATGCAAGTGGCCGAGCTCGGTCAGCATGGCCGCGCCGCTGCGGCCCAGCAGGATGATGCCGACCAGAATCGGCGCCAGCTCGCGGATCAGGACGGCGACCAGCAGATTGCCAAGCGAGCCCTCCTGGCCCGCCACCCGCAGCCAATAGATTGCCTGATAGACCATGCCGAAGCCTACCAGGGTCGCCACGAAGACCGTCGCCGTCATGCTGCCGCCGAGCGCCATGCGCAGCACACGGCGGAACTCGAGCCGCGCCGATCGCCGCCATGACCGCGGCGACAGCGCCTCCGCCACGGTACCGG
>DATEOK010000283.1:0-17606 GCA_035274225.1 Dongiaceae bacterium | reverse complement strand
CTTGCGGCGCAGGATGTCGTGCGGCTTGGCCTTCATCTGGCTGAGGATGCGCTTCAGCTCCGCCGCGCTCGGCGGGTTCTTCAGATACTCGACAACCGTGGGCTCGATGCCCTTGTCCTTGAGCCAGCCCAGCACCTTGCGCGAGGTGGAGCAGTTGGGGTTGTGATAGATGGTGACGGCCATGGGTGCCTCCTTGCTTGAAGGCGACGGTAGGCGATCGGTGGCGCTCCGATCAAGGACAAGGGTCGGAATTGTCAATTGTTCCGCATGGTTGAGCGCGGGGTGGCGTCCGCGGCGATTCGCCACTATGTCTGTTCCCCGAGGGCGCCACGGAGGTCGCATGAAGCTTTTGTATTTCGCTTGGGTCCGAACCAACATCGGCAAGGCCGAGGAGGAAGTGGCCGTGCCCGACCATGTCCAGACGGTCGAGGATCTGCTCGACTGGCTGGCGACGCTCGGCCCGCACTACGCCGCCGCGCTCGACCGGCGCAACGTGATCAAGGTCGCGATCAACCACGAATATGTCGAGCACGACCATCAGGTCCGCCCCGACGACGAGATCGCGCTGTTCCCGCCAGTGACCGGCGGCTGAGCCCTGCAGCCATGATCAAGGTCCAGCGCGAGGATTTCGATATCGGCGCCGAACTGGCGCAGCTGACCGACAGCAACACCAAGGTCGGCGGGCTCGCCAGCTTTGTTGGCCTGGTGCGCGACCTCGCGGATCAAGGCGCGGTCAGCGCCATGACGCTCGAGCACTATCCCGGCATGACCGAGAAGCGCCTGGCCGAGATCGAGGCCGAGGCCAGGTCGCGATGGCCGCTCGAAAGCGTCCTCATCATCCACCGCTACGGCAAACTGGAACCCGGCGACCGCATTGTGCTGGTCGCGACCACGTCGGCGCATCGCCAGGCCGCACTCGAATCATGCGCGTTCCTGATCGACTGGCTGAAGACCAAGGCGCCGTTCTGGAAACTGGAAGAAGGCAGCAAGGGCGCGGCCTGGGTGGAAGCGAAGGAAAGCGACGATGAAGCTGCGGAGAAGTGGAAGCGGTAAGCTCGGAATTCCCCCTCCCCCGAGGCGGGGGAGGGTTGGGTGGGGGAAGCGAGCGAAGATTCCATCCCACCGAAACGCGGCTTCCCCCTCCCTCCCCCATGCTGGGGGAGGAGGACAAAACAAAGGGAGGGAAGAGCTACTCCGCCGCCCGGCTGCTCGCCGGCTGGCGCACTTCCTTGAGATAATCTTCGCGCAGCTGCTTGGTAACCGCGCCAGGGGTGAACTTGTATTCGCCGACCTGGCCGACCGGCGTGACCTCGGCGGCGGTGCCGACCAGGAACACTTCCTGGGTCTTGCCCAGCTCGTCCGGCATGATCGCCCGCTCCACCACCTTGATCTGGCGCTTGCGCGCGAGCTCGATCACGGTCTGGCGGGTGATGCCGTTGAGGAAGCAGTCGGGCTTGGGCGTATGCAGTTCGCCGTTCTGCACCAGGAACACGTTGGCGCCGGTCGCCTCGGCCAGCTGGCCGCGATAGTCCAGCATCATGGCGTCCTGGTAGCCCTCGCGCTCGGCGTCGTGCTTGGAGATGGTGCAAATCTGGTAGAGCCCGGACGCCTTCGAGGCGGTCGGCGCGGTCTCCGGCGACGGGCGCTTATAGACCGCCCACTTGAGGCGGATGCCCTTCTCCAGCAGCTCCGGCGAGAAGTAGGACGGCCAGGTCCAGGCCGCGATCGCGAGGTGGATCTTGGCCTGCTGGGCCGCGACGCCCATCTGCTCGCTGCCGCGCCAGGTGATGGCGCGGACGTAGAGGTCGCCGCCGCCCATCGCCTTCACCACCTCGGCCTTGCCCTTCTCGATCTCGTCGACCGAATAGGGGATCTTGTAGCCCAGGATCTCCGCCGACTTGTGCAGCCGCTCGGAATGCGCCCGCGACTTGAACACCACCCCGCCATAAGCGCGCTCGCCCTCGAAGGCGGCCGCGGCATAGTGCATGGCGTGGGTTAAGACGTGGAGTTTGGCGTCGCGCCAAGGAATTAACTTGCCGTCGAACCAGATCTGGCCGTCACGGTCATCGAATGGGACCAAACTCATCGCTGACAACTCCACGGGAGGGGGATAGGGGTTGTATTATGCTGTATCGTAGTCCACAGCGACGTTAGAACAATCGAACAAATAAGTCAACATGGCTGACATAAAATCACCAGCAAATCCGCTGTTTCTGCGCGAAGACGAGCTGCGGCAGGGCATCGAGATGCTGTTCTTCGCCTACCGCGATTTCACCGCCAAAGCCGACCAAACCCTTGCCGCGTTTGGATTTGGCCGGGCCCACCACCGGGTCATCTACTTCGTGGGCCGCAACCCCGGGATGACCGTCTCGGACCTGCTCGGCATCCTCCACATCACCAAGCAGAGCCTGAGCCGGGTCCTGGGTCAGCTGGTCCGCCAGGGGTTCATCGTGCAGAAGCCGGGCTCGACCGACCGGCGACAGCGCCTGCTCAGCCTGACCGACAAGGGCGCCGAGCTGGAACGCAAGCTGACGGAGGAGCAGCGGGCCCTGATCGCCCGCGCCTACCGCTCGGCCGGCGCCGACGCGGTCGAAGGCTTCCGCAAGGTGCTGCTGGGCATGATCGAGGAAGCCGACCGACGCCGCTTCCGCCCCAGCCAGCCGCGCTGACCACCGCATGAGCGAAGCGCAGCCGCATGTCCTGGTGATCGACGACGACAAGAGGCTGCGCGACCTGATCGCGCGCTATCTGACCGAGCAGGGCTATCGCGTCACCGCCGCGGTCGATGCCGCCGACGCGCGTGCCAAGATGGCGGGCATCACCTTCGACCTGCTGGTGGTCGACGTCATGATGCCAGGCGAAAGCGGCCTGGAGCTGACTCAGAGCCTGCGCGAGACCAGCCTGGTGCCGATCCTGCTGCTGACCGCGATGGGTGAATCGACCGACCGCATCGCCGGGCTGGAGACCGGCGCCGACGACTACCTGGTGAAGCCGTTCGAGCCGCGCGAGCTGGTGCTGCGTATCAAGTCGATCCTGAAGCGTGCCGGTGCCAGGACCGAGCGGCAGACCAGCGTCGGCGCGGTCAAGTTCGGCGCTTTCGTGTTCGAGATCGAGCGGCGGCGCCTGTTCAAGTCCGGCGAGCCGGTGCATCTGACGGAGGCGGAGTCGGAGCTGCTGTTCCAGTTGGCGCGCCGCGCCGGCGAGCCGGTGTCGCGCGAGGCGCTCTCGCCGCAGGGCGAGGATTCGGGCGACAGCCGCCTGACCGACGTGCAGATGACGCGCCTGCGCCGCAAGATCGAGGACGACCCGCGCTTTCCCCGCTACCTGGTGACGGTGCGCGGGCGCGGCTACATGCTGCAGCCGGACTGACACCATGATGATGGCGCTCCGCGCGTTGCTGGTCGAGTTCGAGGCGATGCTGCCGCGTTCGCTGCTCGGCCGCTCCATCATGATCATCGTGACGCCGGTGGTGCTGCTGCAGGTGGTGTCGGCCTGGGTGTTCTACGACAGCCACTGGAACACGGTGACGCGGCGCTTGGCGCAGAGCGTCGCCGGCGACATCGCCGCCGCGATCCAGCTGATGCCGCATCCGATCAGCGAGGATCGCGCCAAGCGCATCTTCCGCATCGCCAATTCCACCATGCGGGTGAGTTTCGATTTCAAGCTTGGCGAGATCTTGCCCAATGATCCCACCATCATGCGGCAGAACCTGGTCGACCGGCAGCTGTCCGACGCGCTGGAGGCGCGGGTCGAGCGGCCCTTCATCATCGACAGCCGCTCGCTGCAGAACCAGGTCGAGATCCACGTGCAGCTGCCGGAAGGCGTGCTGCAGGCGGTGGTGGAGCGGCGGCGCCTCTTCTCCTCCACCACCTACGTGTTCTTCCTGTGGATGCTCGGCACCTCGCTGGTGCTGCTGTCGATGGCGACCCTGTTCATGCGCGGCCAGGTGCGGCCGATCAAGCGCCTGGCCCAGGCGGCGGACGATTTCGGCAAGGGCCGCGACGTCGGCGAGTTCGTGCTCGACGGCGCGGCGGAGGTCGAGGTCGCGGGTCGCGCCTTCAACCAGATGCGGGCACGCATCCGCCGCCAGATCGCGCAGCGCACTGAGATGCTGGCCGGCGTCAGCCACGACCTGCGCACGCCCTTGACCCGCATGAAGCTGCAACTCGCGATGATGGGCCAGAACCCGGCGATCGAGGATCTGAAGCGCGACGTCGACGACATGGAGCGCATGGTCAATGCCTACCTTGCCTTCGCGCGCGGCGAAGGCACCGAGGTGCCGACCGAGACCGACATCGTCGCCACCGTCGAGGACGTGGTCAGCGGCGCCCGGCGCGAGGGCGCGCGCATCGGCTTCGCCGCCACCGATTCGGAGATCACCGTGCCGCTGCGGCGCGATGCCTTCCGCCGCGCCGTCACCAACATCGTCGGCAACGCCCAGCGCTATGGCGGCCGCATCGAGGTCGCGCTCAACCGCCGGCGCGGCAGCGTGGAGATCGTGGTGGACGACGACGGTCCCGGCGTGCCGAAAGACAGCCGCGAGGAAGTGTTCAAGCCGTTCTTCCGCCTCGATGGCTCGCGCAACGAGGAGACCGGCGGCACCGGCCTCGGCCTCACCATCGCGCGCGACATCCTGCGCAGCCACGGCGGCGATCTCACCCTCGGCGATTCGCCGCTCGGCGGATTGCGCGCCGTGCTCAGGGTCCCGGTCTAGCGCTCGCTGATGACCCGGCGCCTGATCCAGAAATCGCTGGTCGGCCTCGCCATCATGCTGGTGCTGCTGTTCGTGCCGGCGGGAACGCTCGCTTGGCCCGCCGGCTGGGTCTTTCTCGTCGAGTTCGGCATCGCCAGCGCCCTCATCACGCGTTGGCTGCTACGTCACAATCCCGCGCTGCTCGAAGAGCGGATGAAGCCGCTGATCCAGCGCGGGCAGAAGCTGTGGGACAAGAGGCTGATGACCGCGTTCCTGGTCCTCTGGTGCGCGTGGTTCGTGGTGATGAGTTTGGATGCCGTGCGCTTCGACTGGTCGCACATGTCGCTCTGGCTGCAGGGGATCGGCGCGCTCGCTATCGCAGTCGCCATGTACATCATGTTCCTGATCATGCGTACCAACAGCTTCGCGGTCCCGGTGGTGAAGATCCAGGCCGAGCGCGGGCATCGCGTGATCAGCGACGGCCCCTACGCGATCGTGCGCCATCCGATGTACGGCGGCACGCTGCTGCTGATCGCCGGGATTCCGCTGCTGCTCGGATCATGGTGGGGCCTGGCGTTCGCACCGCTCATCGTCCTGCTGTTCGCTGTCCGCGCGGTGATGGAAGAGCGCGCGCTGATGGCGGAACTGCCGGGCTACACGGACTATGCGGCGCGCGTGCGCTACCGGCTGGTACCATACGTCTGGTAGTCGGCCTCGAGCATAATACACTCAGCCAGCCAAACCTACTCCGTCACCCCAAGGCTTGGCCTTGGGGTCCACGAGTTCGCTTGCAACGATCTCGGCTTGCCGATTGAAACTCGTAGATGCCAAGGCCAAGCCTTTGCATGACGGGAAGTGAAAACGGGAGCCGCCGCGCTACACCAGCCCGATCACGGAGACGTGCCGCCCGTAGTCCGGCTCTTTGCGCAGGCAGGAGCGGCGATAGCTGAAGAAGGTGCCCTCTTCCGCGCAGGTGTCGCGGTGCGCGACTTCGATTGCGCCGAGCTTCATGGCGGCAAGCTCACCCGCGACGTAGGATTCAAGATCGAACATGTGATGGCCCGCGCGCTGCGCCGCGCGGAAGAAGCGGGCGTTGTCCGGGTTCTGCGCCAAGAACGGCGCGGGAAACTCCGGCCCGACCTCGTAGCTTGCCGGGCCGATGCAGGGACCGACGCCGGCGCGGATGCGCTCCGGCTTTGCGCCCAGCGCGCACATCTGCTTCACCGTCGCCTGCAGCACGCCGCCGACTGCCCCCCGCCAGCCGGCATGAGCGGCGGCGACCACGCGCGCCTCCGGATCGGCGAAAAGGATCGGCACGCAATCGGCCGACGAGGCGGCGATGGCGACGTTCTTGCGCGCGGTGACCAGCGCGTCGACCTTGGGCCGCGGCCCCTCGCGCCACTCTTCTTCCACCACCAGCACGTCCGGCGAATGCACCTGGTAGGCGGTCAGCAGGGTGTTGGCGGGAATGCCGGCCATCTGCAGCACGCGACGGCGGTTCTCCAGCACGCGCGCCTGCTCGTCGTCGGAGCCGAGGCCGCAATTGAGCGAAGCATAGATGCCTTCGCTGACGCCGCCGGCGCGCGTCATGAAACCGTGACGGATGCTGGGAAGGTCGCTGAGAACGCCGAGGGTGATCATGGAAAGCCGGCAACCTCCTGCAGGTCGGGATGCGAAATGGCGAGCGCCTTGAACAAACTGCCCATTTGCCGCGGATCGATCAAGCGCGTCATCGCCTGCGCGATCGCGGCGCGGTCGTCCTCGCCGGCTTTGGCCGAGAGCAGCGCCGCGCGGGTGCGGATGCCGAGGGTCTCCAGGAACGTCGCCTGCGCGGCGGCGCCATGCACGCGGGCGCCGGCCTCGCGCGCCGCGCTCGCGATGGCAGCGAAGTCGACATGCGCCGTCAGGTCCGCCGCGCCGACTTCTTCCAGCGGATCGCAGAACTTGTGCGCCTTCACCGCCTGCAGCGAGTCGCCGACCGCGCTCGCCGCCGGGCCATAGTCGATGAACAGGGCGGCGATGCCGTCCTGCGCGACCCGCGCGCCGAGCGTGGCCGCCAGCGACAACGCAGCCGGGCACACTTCGGCGATCTCGCCCGGCCTGGCGCGCCGGTGCGCCGGTTGCATCAGGCCGGTCTGCGGACCGGGCGGCAGCAGCGACCAGACGAGCGCGCCGTCCACCAGATCGATGCCGCGCTCGCGCCAGCCCTGCTCCGTCATCTGGAACTGGTGGATCGGCAGCGCATCGAGGAATTCGTTGCCGACGATCAGCGCCGGCCCGTCCGGCAGCGTGGTCGTATCGTCGTGCCACAGCGGATGAAAGACGCCGAGCCGTTGTTCCTGCGCTTCGCGTAGGGGGCGGCTGATTTCCACCAGGTGCAGTCGCATCGCCGAGAGGAAAGCGGGGCGCACCTTGGCGGCGCGCAGCGCGTCCGCCATCAGCGTGCCGCGACCCGGGCCCAGCTCCACCAGCAGGAACGGATCGGGCGCCCCGGCGCGCTCCCATGTGTCGACGCACCACAGGCCGACCAGCTCGCCGAACATCTGGCTGATCTCCGGCGCGGTGATGAAGTCGCCCGCTTCTCCGAGGGGATCGCGCGTCGCGTAATAGCCGGCGCCATGCTCAACCAGCGCAAGGCGCATGAACTCCGCGACTGTGACCGGGCTGCTGGCGGCGATACGGCGTTTGAGAAGATCGAGGGCGGTCACGCCGTGACCCCTCTCCTACTCCGTCATGGTCGGACTTGATCCGACCATCCACGAGTCTGCCCGGGCCAAAACACGACCAATGGAGCAAACTCGTGGATGGTCCTGCCAAGCACGACCATGACGAAATGGGGGAAGGTCCGTCATCAGGCGCCTTTGTCGGCAACGACCCGCGGCTTGCGCATCACCAGGTAGAGCCCGAACAGGAACATCGGCAGGCTCAACACCTGTCCCCAGGTCAGGAAGCTGTAGGCGCCGAGATTGACCTCGGGCTCGCGGAATACCTCGCCGACCGCGCGCGCGATCGCATAGCCGATCAGGAACAGCCCGGTCAGCGTGCCGAGCCGCTCGCGGATCCATTGCTGGCGCGCGGCCCAGTGCAGGAAAATGAAAAGCACGATGCCTTCGAGCGCCGCCTGATAGAGCTGGCTGGGATGGCGCGGCACCATATCGATCTTGGGGAAGATGACGGCCCATGGCACGTCGGTCGGGCGCCCCGGCAGCTCGCCATTCACGAAATTCGCGACACGGCCGAGGAACAGCCCGATCGGCGTCGAGGCCGCGATCACGTCGGAGAAGGCGAACGGGCTCAGCTTCTGGCTGCGCGCATAGAGAATAATCGCGACGATCACGCCGATCAGGCCACCGTGGAACGCCATGCCGCCCTTCCAGATCATGATGATCTCCAGCGGATTGGCGAGGTAGTAATCCGGCGCCCACAGCAGCACCTGCCCCAGTCGCCCGCCGACGATGATGCCGATGGTGACCCACACCATCAGGTCGTCGAGCTGGGTGCGCGAGACGCGCTGCGGCGGCAGCTGCGACTGCCAGATGCAGTAGCGCCAAGCCAGCAGGATGCCGGCGATGTAGGCGAGCGCGTACCAGCGAATCGCAATGGGTCCGATCTGCAACGCGACCGGATCGAAATCGGGAAACATCATGCGCGGGAACCAATGGATGGATGGAAAAGGCCGCCGTTCGGTTTATAAGTGGGAGCACCGACAGCGGCAAGCGAAGCAATATGCAGACCGACAACCGATTCCTCGATGACCTTGCGAAAGTGGCGAGCGGGGCCTTGGGTTCCGTCAGCGGCGTCAAGCACGAGGTCGAGGTCCGCATCCAGCAGCAGCTGGAGAGACTGCTGGCGCGCATGAACCTGGTGCCGCGCGAAGAATTCGACGCCATGAAGGCGGTCGCCCAGGCCGCGCGTGAGGCGCAGATCAAGCTGGAATCCAGGGTTGCCGCGTTGGAATCCCGCCTCGCCGCCGAGGACGCCATCGCGGCCGGGAATCTGGCCGACGCGCCAGAAGCCAGCGCGGCACAAGACTCCGAGTCTGAACGGCCTTAGGCCCCCTTCTTAGACTCGGACTCGAAATTTCCTTAATTCCCCGCTTGCGCTCGACTCCCAAATTTGCGAGTCTATTTGTTGTGGGGATTCATCGTTCTGTCATCTAGTCCTGGGGGCGCGGCCCCACCTGCGGGCCTCCAGGGGGCGACGCATGGAGGGCGCTAGCAATGGCCTTGCTCCGAGTTGAGTCGACCCAAACCCGTCACAATCCCATCGACATGCTGGAAGAGCTGGTGTCCGTCAACGAATGGCGGCACGAGCGCTCGGCTGACGAGGAGATGGTGGTCGAGTTTCGCGGTCAGTGGTGCGAGTACCGTATGTTCTTCGTTTGGCAGGAGGATTTGGGGGCTCTGTATTTCTCGTGCTTGTTCGACATGAAGATCCCGGCCGGTAAGCGCCCGCCGGTATCCGAGTTGCTGGCCATGATCAACGAGCGGCTTTGGCTGGGTCACTTCGACCTCTCCTCCGAGGAGATGTCGCCGATGTACCGCCATACCGTCTTGCTTCGGGGAACCAGTGGGATCGTCGCCGAGCAGTTGGAGGATCTGCTCGAGACCGCGATCGGCGAATGCGAGCGTTTCTACCCTGCCTTCCAATTCGCATTGTGGGGCGGTAAGAAGCCCCATGAGGCGATGGAAGCCGCGATGCTGGAGACGGTCGGAGAGGCCTAAAACCCGACGATGAGCGATCAGAAGATCGTCTTGCCCGGCCCGCTTCTGCTAGTGGGCTGCGGCAAGATGGGCGGGGCGTTGCTGCGCGGCTGGCTGTCGCGCGGCGTACCCGGCAATCAAGTGTTCGTGGTGGATCCGGCGCCGCGGGACCTGGAGGACGTCCAGGCCCGCGGCGTCACCATTGCGACCGCCTTGGACCAGCTGCCCGCCGGCCTCACGCCCGGCATCGTGCTGCTGGCGATCAAGCCGCAATTCATGGACGAGGCCCTGCCCGCCTATCGGCGCTTCGTGCGGCCGGGCACCATCTTCCTGTCGATTGCCGCCGGCAAGACCGTCGCCTATCTCAAGGAAAAACTGGGCGCCGACGCCGCCGTGGTGCGCTCGATGCCCAACACCCCCGCCGCGGTCGGGCGCGGCATGACCGTCATCCTCAAGGACCCCGACATCCCGGCCGCCGCGCTCGACCTCTGCGGCCAGCTCCTCTCCGCCGTCGGTCAGGTCGGCTGGATCGACGAGGAGGACCAGATCAACGCCGTCACTGCTGTCTCGGGTGGCGGCCCGGCTTATGTGTTCCTGCTGATCGAGTGCCTGGCGGAGGCGGCGCACGCCGCCGGCCTGCCCGCCGATCTCGCCATGCAGCTGGCGCGCGAGACGGTGACCGGATCCGGCGAGCTGGCGCACCAGTCAGCTGAGCCTGCCACCAAGCTGCGCGAGGCGGTGATGAGCCCGAAGGGCACCACCATCGAAGCGCTCGCCGTCCTGATGGCGCCGAACGGCCTGCAGTCGCTGATGACCAAGGCCATCGCCGCCGCCACCGAGCGCGGCCGCCAGATCGCGCAAGGAAAGTGATGGCCGTCGCCGCCGAGTCGAAGGGCAGCGTTGCGCGCGTGCGCGAGACCCTGGCGCGCCTCGGCCTCGAGACTGAGATCAAGGAATTCGACGCCTCGACCCGCACCTCCGCCGACGCGGCGGCGGCGATCGGCTGCACCGTGGCGCAGATTGCCAAGTCGGTGATCTTTCGCGCCAAGACCGCCAACCAGCCGGTGCTGGTGATCGCGAGCGGCGTCAACCGGGTCGACGAGAAGAAGCTGGAGGCCGCGGTCGGCGACAAGATCGGCCGCGCCGACGCCGATTTCGTGCGCAACACGACCGGCTTCGCGATCGGCGGGGTCGCCCCGGTCGGCCACACCGGTCCGGTCCGCATATTCATCGACGCCGACCTCGACCAATATGACGAGATTTGGGCGGCGGCGGGGTCGCCCAATGCCGTGTTCCGCCTCACCCCGGCGGATTTGCGGCGGCTGACCGGCGGCCAGGTGATCGCGGTCAAGTAGGCTGCCCTTTCAAAGCCTTGCCCTCGCCCACATCCCGCGCCACATTGCCGGTTAAGGTTCAGCGCAAGGAATGGAGCAAGCCATGGCCAAATCCGCGCGCAAAACAGCGAAGACAGCTCGACCCAAGTCTCGCCCCAAGCCCTCGCCCGCCGACCCCAAGGCGGCGCTGCGGGAGGCTCTGCTGCGGATGGTGGCGGCCGGTGGCTGGCGCGACCTCTCCTATGCCGACATCGCCAAGGACGCGGGGCTCAGCCTCGCCGCCGCCTACGAGGCCTACCCGTCCAAGGCCGCGATCCTGACCGGGATCGGCCGGGACATCGACGCCCGGCTGTTCGCCAGCCTGGAGGACGACCCGCTCGACGGCTCGCCCAAGGACCGCTTGTTCGACCTGCTGATGCGCCGGTTCGATGCCCTGAACGATCATCGCGAGGCCTACGCCGCCCTCGCCTGGGAGCTGCCGCGCACGCCGGTCGAGGCCGGTTGCCTGGCGCTGCAGCTGCGGCGCTCGCTCGCCAACATGCTGGAGGCGGCGGGGCTCTCTGCCTCCGGGCTGCGCGGGGCCTTCCGGATCGAGGGATTGGGCGCGCTCTATGCCTGCGCGCTGCGAGTCTGGCTCAAGGACGAGACCGCCGATCTTTCCAAGACCATGGCCGAGTTGGACAAGCGCCTGGGCCAAGTCGAGCGCTGGATGAATATGACGCGGCGCAAAGCCGCCTAGTTGTATGATTAATATAGATTAATCCGAGAAATTTTGCGTTGCAGCAAAATTGCACTTGACCTTTGTGCTGCACTGCACAATATTCCGCCTCAGGACAACGTCGGCCACCGGGACGGGGACCGACACAGTTAACCGTATACTCCTGAGGAGATCAGACAGATGGCCAAGACCCAGACCGTCGAGAACGACTTCGTGAAGGTTCCCGACTTTACCCAGTTCCAGGCCGAGTTCAGCAAGTGGGCCGGCGACTTCGGCAAGTATTTCGTGAACGGCAAGGCGCCGAGCTTCGACTTCGACGCGGTGTTCGCGCTCCAGCGCAAGAACGTCGAAGCCTTCACCGCCGCCAACCAGCTCGCCTTCGACGGCGTCAAGGCGGTTGCGCAGCGCCAGGCCGAGATCGCCCGCAAGGCGTTCGAGGAGTTCGGCAAGGTCACCAAGGAACTGACCGCCGCCGGCACCCCGGAAGACAAGTTCGCCAAGCAGGCCGACCTCGCTAAGACCGCGTTCGAAGATGCGCTCAGCAACCTGCGTGAGGTGGTCGACACCCTGCAGAAGTCGCAGAGCGAGGCCGTCGACGTGCTGACCAAGCGCGCCGTCGCCAACATTGAGGACGTGAAGGCGGCCGTCGCCAAGATCGCGAAGAAGTAAGTAGGCCTCCCTCGAGAAGGCCCGAGAAGGTCGCCCCTTCCCCCAAGTCGGCAGACCTTCCTAACACTGACCGCCCGTTGCCCCCGCAGCGGGCGGTTTTGTTTTTGGGGTGCCACCGCGCTTTGCATTTCCGCGCGCATATCTTGTAGTCTCCCGCCCTTCGAGACGGGACGACGAGCACATCAATGCCAGAGGGACAGTCCGAGCCGCTTTCCGCGGAGATCACCTACGATGACTTCCGCAAGGTCGACATCCGCGTCGGCACTATCGTGGCGGCGGAGCCGTTCCCGGAGGCGCGGCGGCCGGCTTACAAGCTGACGGTCGATTTCGGCGCCGCGATCGGCACGCGGCGCAGCTCGGTGCAGATCACCCAGCGCTATACGCTGGAGGAGCTGCCCGGGAAGCAGGTCGCGGCCGTGCTCAACTTCCCCAAGAAGCAGATCGGCAAGTTCATGTCGGAGGTGCTGGTGCTCGGCTTCCCCGACGCGAACGACAATGTTGTGCTGATCCAGCCGAGCCTCGGCGTGCCCAACGGCGGCCGGCTCTTTTGAGGACTGAATAAATGGCGTTGCATTTCTCGGAATCCGAACTAGCGGCGCGGCGCGAGCGCGCGGTGGCGCTGATGCAGAAGCGCGGGCTCGACGGCCTGCTGATGTTCCGGCAGGAGAGCATGTACTACCTGACCGGCTACGACACCTTCGGCTACGTCTTCTTCCAATGCCTCTATCTCGGCGCCGACGGGCGGCTGATGCTGCTGACCCGCGCGCCTGACCTGCGCCAAGCCGAAAACACCTCGGACATCAAGGACATCCGCATCTGGATCGACGCACCGCACGCCAATCCGTCGGAGGAGCTGTGTGCCTATCTGCGCAGCTTCGGACTCGCTGGCAAGACGCTCGGCGTCGAGTGGGAAGCCTATGGCCTCACCGCGCGCAACGGCATGCGGCTGCAGGCGGCGCTCGACGGCTTTGCCGACCTGCAGGACGCCTCGGACCTCATCTCGCGTTTGCGCCTGGTGAAGAGCCCGGCGGAGATCGCCTATGTCCGCGAAGCCGCGAAGCTCGCCGACCTCGCGCTCGACGAGGCGCATCGGCTGACCAAGCCCGGCGCCGACGAGGGCGAGATCCTGGCGGCGATGCAGTCCGTCATCATCCGCAATGGCGGCGATGATTCGGCCAACGAGTTCATCATCGGGTCGGGGCCGGACGCCCTGCTCTGCCGCTACAAGACCGGCCGGCGCAAGCTCGATGCGCAGGACCAGCTGACGCTGGAGTTCGCCGGCGTCTATCGCCACTACCATTCCTGCCTGATGCGCACGATCCCGGTCGGCAAGGTGCCGGCGCGGCAAATTGAGATGCACAAGGTCGCGGTCGATGCGCTGGAAGCCAGCAAGGCGGCGCTGAAGCCGGGCCGGCCGATCGGCGAGGTGTTCGACGCCCACGCTAAGGTCCTGGACGCCGCCGGCTACCGCAAGCACCGCATGAACGCCACCGGCTACAGCCTCGGCGCCACCTTCGCGCCGAACTGGATGGACTGGCCGATGTTCTACCACGGCAACAGCGAGCCGGCCGCGCCGGGCCACGTCTATTTCATCCACCTCATCATCTTCGACAGCGAGACGGGTCTCGCCATGACCAGCGGGCAAACGGTTCTGGTGAACGAGCACGGCTGCGAGACGCTGTCGCAGCGCTCGACCGAGCTGGTGGCGCGCTAGCGCAGCTCCGACAGGAGCGCCCGTACCATCGGCGAAGCCGCGAGGGTGCTACGCGTCAGGGCGTGAACGCGCCGGCGCAGCGGTGGCACGCCGCTCGGCGTGCGCAGCACTACTGCCTTGGTGTCCGAGAAGGACAAGGCCAGCTCCGGCACGAACCCGACGCCGAGGCCGGCCGCGACCATGCGCAGCATCAGGTCGTAGTCGTCGATCGTGTGGGTCATGCGCGGCGCGAAGCCGGCGAGGGCGCAGGCGCGTTCGGCCAGCTGGCGGTCGTCGCTCTGGCGCGAGCCGATGATCCAGTCCTCCATTGCCAGGCGCTTGAGCGCGATCGGCTGGCGTTCGCGCCGCCAGTGCTTGGGCAAGGCGAGCACGACGGCCTCCTCGATCAGCGCCGTGGCGACGAGCCCCGGCACATCCGGTTGCGGCGCCAGGCTGTAGGCGAAGCCGATCGCCAGATGGCAGCGGCCGTCGCGCACCGCGGCGATGGCGTCCGCCGATTCCAGCTCGTGGATGACCACGCGGAGGTCCGGATAGCGCGCCCGCGCCCGCGTGATCGCTGGCAGCAGCCGCGCCTTGGCGAAGGTCGGGAAGCAGCAGACCTCGAGCACGCCTTTGGGCTTTTCCTTGGCGCCCTTCAGGTCCTGCTCGGCCGCCACCACCGCCTGCAAGATCGTGTCTGCGTGGGCGGCCAGGCGTTCGCCCTCCGCCGTCAGCCGCACGCGCCGTCCGACCCGCTCCAGCAGCTTGGCGCGCGCTTCGTGTTCCAGGATCGCCAGCTGCTGCGATACGGCGGACGAGGTCTGACCCAACGCGGCGCCGACCGCGGTCATGGTGCCGCGATGAGCGAGTTCCCGGAGCAGGCGCAGGCGGCCAAGATCGAACATCAAGGAAATCTAACAGATATGCTTAGGATACTGAAGTGGACCTGCGAGATTCCGCCTCCTACAACGCGCGCCAGAAAAGCAGGAGCCGACCATGCCCACCATCTCCCTCCTTGGAGTGCCACACGACGACAACTCGTCCTTCCTGAAAGGGCCGGCCGAAGCGCCGCCGCTGATCCGGGCTGAGCTGAATTCCGACGCCTACAGCGTCTGGAGCGAGACCGGCGTCGACCTGGGCGCCGCCGGCTGGCTGGTCGATCACGGCGACATCCAGTTCGACACCGCCGGCGATCCGTGGGAGCTGATTGAGCGCAGCGTCGCGCGCATCGTGGCATCGGGCGAGCCGTTGATCTGCCTCGGCGGCGATCACGCCGTCACGCACCCGATCCTGCGCGGCGTGCGCCCGCGGCGCGAAAAGCTCACCATCCTCCACATCGACGCGCACCCTGACATCTATCACGCCTACCAGGGCAACCCCCGCTCGCACACCTCGCCCTTCGCCCGCATCATGGAGGAGAAACTCTGCGACCGCCTGATCCAGGTGGGATTGCGCACCATCAACGACCACCACCGCGACCAGTTCAAGCGTTTCGGCGTGGAGGTGATCGAGATGCGGCACTGGCGCGACGGCCTGCGGCTCGGTCTCGCGATGCCGGTCTATGTCTCGCTCGACATCGACGGCCTGGACCCGGGCTACGCGCCGGGCGTGTCGCACCGCGAGCCGGGCGGCCCGTCGCTGCGCCAGGTGATCGACCTCCTCCACGCTATCGACCAGCCGATCGTCGGCGCCGACATCGTCGAATACAACCCGCGCCGCGACGTCGCCGGCATGACCGCGACGGTCGCTGCCAAGCTGGTCCGGGAGATCGCCGGCATGATGGTGAGGACAGCGCGGTGAGCCACCGCAACCTGGACGGCCGGCCACCACCCCTGCGGAGTCGCCGGAATGGGCCCCATGCGCAGGCGCGACAAATGCCCATAGATTTAGCTATATCAATGGCTTAGATATACGCGGCCTAGTCCGCCAAGGCCATTGCCAGCCCGTCATGCCGCTGTTACATTCCGCGCGCTTTTTCGCCCCCTGACCTCGGATCGGGTGGCGATTTTTTGTCTCCCGATGGCGGCGGGGCAACGGGCGGGCAACCCTTAGGTAGAGCGGCGTTGAGATGAAGATCCTGACGGGCAACAGCAACCGGCCGTTGGCGGAGGCCATTTCGGCCTATCTCAACCTGCCGCTGGTGAATGCCAGCATCCGGCGCTTCTCCGACATGGAGGTGTTCGTCGAGATCCAGGAGAACATCCGCGGCGAGGACGTGTTCGTCGTGCAGTCGACCTCCTTCCCCGCCAACGACAACCTCATGGAACTGCTGGTGATCATGGATGCGTTGAAGCGCGCCTCCGCGCGCCGCATCACCGCGGTCCTGCCCTACTACGGCTATGCCCGCCAGGACCGCAAATCGGGCTCGCGCACGCCGATCTCCGCCAAGCTGGTGGCGAACCTGATCACGACGGCGGGCGCCAACCGGGTCCTGACGGTCGATCTGCATGCCGGGCAGATCCAGGGCTTCTTCGACATCCCGACCGACAACCTGTTCGCGGCGCCCGTCCTCATCAAGGACATCAAGGAGCGCTTCCACGGCGAGAACAACCTGTGCATGGTGTCGCCCGACGTCGGCGGCGTGGTGCGCGCCCGCGCGATGGCCAAGCGCCTGAACGCCGATCTCGCCATCGTCGACAAGCGGCGCGAGCGCGCCGGCGTCAGCGAGGTCATGAACATCATCGGCGACGTGAAGGACATGCGCTGCATCCTGGTGGACGATATCGTCGACAGCGCGGGCACCTTGTGCAACGCGGCGGTCGCGCTCAAGGAAGCGGGCGCAACGTCGGTCAGCGCCTATGTCACGCACGGCGTGCTGTCGGGCGGCGCAGTCGCGCGCGTCTCGGCCTCGCCCCTGGAATCCCTGGTGATGACCGACAGCATCCAAGGCACCGAGGCGGTGCGGGTGTCGCAGACGGTACGCCAGCTTTCGATCGCGCCCCTGCTGGCCGAGGCCATGGCCCGCGTCAGCGAGGAGCGTTCGGTCTCCAGTCTGTTCGACTGAAGACCTGAGTACCCGGATGGCTCGCACCATCCGGTTCAAATCCGACCGGCACCCCTGGAGGCCGATCGGTTCTGCGCAACGGATGGTCCGCTGCGTGGAGACGCTGCTGGATGAAAGGAGAATATCATGCCCGCAGTTGAATCCATTCGCGCGGAGGCTCGCGACCGCGCTGGTAAGGGGGCTGCTCGTGCGACTCGTCGTACTGGCCGTGTCCCCGCCGTGATCTATGGCGACAAGAAGGAACCGACTCTGATCTCGCTCGATCCGAAGGAGCTGGATCGGCTGGTACACAAGAAGGCATTTTTCGCGACGCTGCTCGACGTCGAACTCGGCGGCACCAAGCATCGCGTGCTGCCGCGCGACGTGCAGTTCGATCCGGTGTTCGACAAGGCGCTGCATGCCGACTTCCAGCGCGTGAACAAGGATTCCAAGATCCACGTCAACGTGCCGGTGGTGGTGAAGAACGAGCATGCCTCGCCGGGCATCAAGCGCGGCGGCGTGCTCAACCTGGTGCGGCACGAGATCGAGTTCCTGTGCGATCCGGACAACATCCCGCAGCAGGTCGTGGTCGACATCACCGGCCTCGACATCGGCGGTTCCGTGCACATCAGCAACGTCGAGCTGCCGAAGGGTGCGACGCCGACCAGCCGAGAGGCGAACTTCACCGTCGTCAGCATCGGCGCTCCGTCCGGCCTCAAGGCCGAGCTCGAAGCGGCCGCGCAGGCTGCGGCTGCTGCAGCTGCTGCTCCGGCAGCGGGCGCTGCTCCGGCGGCCGGCGCTCCGGCTGCTCCG
>DATEOK010000282.1:0-13251 GCA_035274225.1 Dongiaceae bacterium | reverse complement strand
ACGCCTTGGTCTGGTTCGGCCTGCTGCTCTATGGCGCCGACAAGCTCGGCCTGACCGTGCGCCGGATCGAACATATGACCTTCGGCCAGGCGCTGACCTTCGGCCTGCTGCAATGCTTTGCGGTCATCCCGGGCGCCAGCGGTACCGGCATCACCATGACCATGGGGCGCGTTCTCGGCTACGAGCGGCCGGAGACGATCCGATTCGCGTTCCTGCTGTCGATCCCGATCCTGGCGGCGATGACTGTATACAAAGGCTGGCTGGTGTTTGCGTCCGGCAGCGCGATCGACCTGCCGCAAGCCGCGCTGGCGTTCGGCCTCTCCGCCGTCGCCGGCTTCCTCGCCGTCGCGTTCCTCAGCTACTGGGTGCGCCGCTCCGGCTTCCTGCCGTTCGTGCTCTACCGCGTCGCGTTCGGTGTTTACGTGCTCTACGTCTTCTACGTCGCGGGCGGGCCGGCCTGCTGACCCCGAGCATTTTCCGCCGAAGTGGAGCCGGTTCGGCGCAGAAAATGCGAGCTTCGAAACCGTCTAAGGCCGGCGGTAGTAGCTGCGCGCGCGATAGCGCTCGAGATAGGTGGGAATGACCGCTTCGACACCGGTCGGCGTGATGCCGAGATCGGTGAGGCCAGCCGAGCCCGCGCCCGGCAGGTTGTCGCGCTTCAGCTGGCGCACCTGATCGCTGGTCAAGGCCGGCCCGGGCAGGATCGGCACCACCGCGTTGACCGCACTGGTCGCGCCTTGCGCGACGCAGCCGATCGCGCCCGCGATCGCGAAGGGCAACGGCACCAGCGGCCGCTTGCGCCCGGTCTCGTGCAGCACCATCCGCATCAGCTCGGCGAAGCTGTAGACCTTCGGCCCCGCCAGCTCATAGGTCTGGCCCGCAGCCTCCGGCGTTTCGATCGCTCGCACCGCAGCCTCGGCGACATCGGCGACATAGACCGGCTGGAACCGGGTCTTGCCGCCGCCGATCAGCGGCAGCGCCGGCGCCAGCTGCGCCATCCGGGCGAAGCGGTTGAAGAAGCCGTCCTCCGGCCCGAACACGATGGACGGGCGCAGGATGGTGGCGCTGGGGAACGCCTGCCTGACCGCGGCTTCGCCCGCCGCCTTGGTGCGGGCGTAGGCAGAATCGGAGTTTGCAT
Source organism: Dongiaceae bacterium (assembly GCA_035274225.1). GTDB lineage: Bacteria > Pseudomonadota > Alphaproteobacteria > Dongiales > Dongiaceae > Dongia_A. The sequence goes on along the minus strand of DATEOK010000282.1, from coordinate 12,113 downwards.
CGGCGCCGATGGCGGAGATGTGGACCAGGTGTCGCGCCCCGGCGCGCGCCGCTTCCTCGGCGATCGCTTTCGCGCCCTCGGCCTGCACGGCCTCGAACTTCTGCGGTCCTCCTTCGTGCAGGATGCCGACCAGGTTGACCACCGCCTCCGCCCCGGCGACGGCGCGCGCGACCGAAGCGCGGTCGCGGACATTGGCGGCGACCGGCGTCACCTGCCCGACGACACCGGCGGTTTTCAGGAACAAGGCCTCGTCCGGGCGGCGCACCGCAACCCGCACCAGCCAGCCGGCGCGCGCCAGGTTGGTCACCACGTAGCGTCCGATGAATCCCGATCCGCCGAACACCGTCGCCAAGCGCTGCATGCCCGCCCCCGTCCCGAGACCGTAGATTTTGGCTAGGTATGTGGCAATGAGCCGCCTTTGTAAACGCCGCTGTAGGGCCAGCAAATCGCGGTTGACTTTGAGCCGGTTCTGGACAGAATGCGCCGCGCCGCGCGACCTGCCTCCTGGTGAGGTTGCTTGGCCCAGGTGGCGGAATTGGTAGACGCGCAGGTTTCAGGTACCTGTGGGGCAACCCGTGAAGGTTCGAGTCCTTTCCTGGGCACCATCTCAAAGACAAGATTGAGCATGGTCCGGTCGCAGCCAGCGGCGTCCAGCGACGTTGCAGGCGCTTTGCCAAACGCCGCGATTGGCGGCAGGATGGCGGCCATGTTCGAATCGATCGGTAGAGGAACCTGAATGACCATCGAGCTGTACCGCGGCGACCTACCCGCGGGCCTGAAGCTCGGGCCGGTGGTCGCGGTCGATACCGAGACCATGGGCCTCAACCCGGCGCGCGACCGGCTGTGCCTGGTGCAGCTGAGCCAGGGCGACGGCATCTGCCATCTGGTGCAGATCGCCAAGCCGCCCAAGGGCCAGCGTGCCAGCGCCCCCAATCTCAAGGCGCTGTTCGAGGACCGCAATGTCCTGAAGCTGTTCCATTTCGCGCGCTTCGACTTGAGCGCCCTCAAGGTCAATCTCGATATCGATTGCGCGCCGGTCTACTGCACCAAGATCGCGGCCAAGCTGGTGCGCACCTTCACCGACCGGCACGGGCTGAAGGATCTATGCAGGGAACTGCTGGGCATCGACCTGTCGAAGCAGCAGCAAAGCTCGGACTGGGGTGCGGAGACCCTGTCACAGGAGCAGCTGAAATATGCCGCGGCCGATGTCCTTTATCTGCATCAGCTGAAGGACAAGCTGGACCCGATCCTGGCGCGGGAGGGACGCCGCGAGTTGGCGCAGGGTTGCTTCGGCTTCCTCCCGACGCGGGCCGCCCTGGATCGGCTGGGCTGGGACCAACCCGACATATTCGAGCACTGACGGACGACCCTGCGGACGAATATCCGCATCCGCGGACAGGACTCGGATTTCTCCGTTGCTGCGCAAAGACTTGGTCGGTCTTAGGGCCGCTGGGCGGCGGGACTTCGCTGGATTTGCCGGCCGCGCGGCGCTATGGTCCGGCCAGTCTTGATGAATTGCCGCCGTAGATTGAGGAGAGGGCGTTGACGGCACGGGCAAGAGGCGAGGCGAGCGAGGCGCGCAAGACGCCCGCGGCGCCGGCGCGCGCATCATCCACCACCGCTGAACCGGCGGCCGAAGGGCTGGCGGCGGCGCGCCGCGTCCTGACCCAGGAGGCCGATGCCCTGGTGCGCCTGGCCGAAGACCTCGACGAACGCGTCGGCCGCGCGCTCGACATCCTGGCCGGCGTGACCGGCCGCGTGATCATCACCGGCATGGGCAAGAGCGGCCACATCGCGTGCAAGATCGCCGCGACCTTCGCGTCCACCGGAACACCGTCGCAGTTCGTCCATCCAGCCGAAGCCAGCCACGGCGATCTCGGCATGGTGACCGCGGGCGACGCGGTGGTCGCGCTCTCCAATTCCGGCGAGACGTTCGAACTGGCGGACATCGTCAGCCACACCCGCCGCTGGTCGATCCCGCTGATCGCCATCACCTCCAACGCCGCCAGCACCCTGGGCGCCGCGGCCGACGTCACGCTGCCGCTGCCCAAGGTCGGCGAAGCCGGCTCGATGGCGATCGCGCCCACCACCTCCACCACCATGATGCTGGCGCTGGGCGATGCGCTGGCGGTGGCGCTGCTGGAGCGCAAGGGCTTCTCGGCGGAGGATTTCCGCGCCCTGCACCCGGGTGGCAAGCTCGGCCAGAAGCTGCTGCGGGTCGCCGATCTCATGCATGTGGGCAAGGAATTGCCGCTGATCAGCGTTGAATCGGGGATGCAGGAAGCGATCCTGGAGATGACCGCCAAGACCTATGGCTGCGTCGGCGCGATCGACGGTGATGGCCAGCTGACGGGGATCGTCACCGACGGCGATTTGCGCCGCCACATGAATGTTGACCTGATGCACCGCACCGTGCGCGAGGTGATGACAGCGCATCCGCGCACCATCCGTGCCGGCGCGCTGGCGGCCGAGGCGGTGCATGTGATGAACGAGAAGTCGATTACCTCGCTGTTCGTGCTGGAAGATGGCAAGCCGGTCGGCATCGTGCGCCTGCATGATTGCCTCAAGGCCGGCGTGGCGTAACGAAAGATGGCGAACCCGAGCGACAATCCACCAGGTCCACCGGTTTCGACACGCGAAGCCGCGCCGGGTCCAGGTCTCGGCAGCATGCGCAAGCTCACGCCACGCCCGGGTGCCGCGCCGATTCGCAAGGGGCGGCGCGGCAAGTCGGTGCGGCTGCTGAAGATCGCCCTGCCGCTGGTCGTGTTGGTAACCTTGGGCTATGTCGGCTATTGGTGGCTGCAGTCGCGCGGCAACGTTGTCGATGCGACCCTGATCCAGCAGGTGCCGCCTGAGGGCGCCGGCAAGGCCGAAGTCACGGTCCAGGACGTCAAGTACGACGGCAAGGACGCCAAGGGCCGGCCGTTCAGCATTACCGCCGATTCGGCCTCGCACGTCGACGGCGACGACCGCCATATCTCGCTGAAGAAGCCGCTCGCCGATATCACGATGTCCAGCGGCGCCTATGTGGCCCTGATGGCCAATGACGGACTGCTCGACCGCGATGCAGACATCATCACCTTGAACGGCGACGTCACCCTGTTCCACGACAACGGCCTGTCGTTCCAGACCGACAGCGCCACCATCAACCTCAAGGATAAGACCGCCGAAGGCAGCGAAACGGTCGAAGGCCAGAATGGCGACGGCGAACTGATCTCGCAGGGTTTCCGCGTGCGCGACGATGGCGATACCATCGAGTTCACCGGCAAGGCCTACATGAAGATCTACCCCAAGAAGGACAAGGAGGGGCAGGGCGGATGATCGCGCATGCTCCCCACAAAGTCGCATGGCGCCGCCTCGTCCGGCGGAACAGCCGCTTGGCGCGCGTGCTCACACTGGTCTTGCCGGTGATCTCGGTCGCGACCGCCGGCAGCCTGATCTATGGGTGGACGCAGCCCGGGGGGCGCATCGTCCCCATGGATGGAAAAGCGACTGCTGATGCGGTGGCTTCTGACGTGAAGTATGACGATCGGGATGACCTGGGCCGGCGGTTCAGCATCACCGCGGATTCGGCTTCGCCCATCGAGGGTGACGATCGTCACATTTTCCTGAAGAAACCGCTGGCGGACATCACGATGTCCGGCGGCACCTATGTCGCGCTGGCGGCCAATGAGAGTATTCTTGACCGCGATGCCGGCTTGTTGTCGTTGAGCGGCGACGTAACCCTGTTCCACGACACCGGTCTGTCGTTCCAGACCGATAGCGCCACCGTCGATCTTGTGGCCAAGACCGCGGAAGGAAACGATGTGATCGAAGGCCAAAGTGGGGATGGTGAATTGGTCTCGCAGGGGTTCCGCGTCCGCAACGATGGCGATACCATAGAATTCACCGGTAAGAGCTACATGAAGATCTATCCAAAGCAGAACAACCAGGAGGGCGGATGAGCCCGCTCGGCGCCATCACCGGAGCTACCAGGCCGTTCGTCCTCGGCGCGCTGTCGGCTGCGCTCATCCTCGGCCTCTCCGCCGCCGCCTGGTCACAGGAGACGACCGCCCCGGCGGCGGGCGGCGGTGGGTTCGGCATGGACAACAACGACGACAAAGAGCCGATCGAGATTTCGGCCGACAACGGCATCGAGTGGAAGCGTGACTCGCGGACCTACACAGCGCGCGGCAACGCGCTGGCGCAACAGGGCGACACCTCGATCGCGGCCGACACCCTGATCGCGTACCTCGACGAGAAGGACGAGCTCTCGAACTGGGAGGCGATCGGCAACGTCAAGATCCAGACCGGCCAATCCACCTCCTACGGCGATCACGCCGATTACACGGAAGCGACCCGCCTGCTGGTCCTCACCGGCAGCAACCTGAAGGTCGTCACCGAGAACCAGACCGTGACGGCGCGCGACCAGATCGAATATTGGCGCGACAAGGACGTGGTGGTGGCGAAGGGCAACGTGGTGATCGTGCGCCCACAGAAGAACACGACGATCCATTCCGACGAAGCGACCGCCTATTTCCGCGACAAGCTTGACGATCCGGCGACACCGCAGGACGAGACCGGCGACGGCTCCGAGGTCTATCAGGTCGAGGCGCAGGGCCACGTGCGTGTGGATCGCAAGGAACAGACCGCGTTCTCCGACCATCTCGCTTACAATCCCGATACCGAGGTTGCCGTGCTGACCGGCAACGTGACCATCCACAGCAAAGACAACACCTACCAAGGCGCGCGCGCGGAACTGGACCTGCAGAATGATGTCAGCCGCCTGCTGCCGGCACCGGGCAAGCGCGTCTTCACAACGATCAGGCCGAAGGAAGACAGCAACGATACGAACTCCAACGCACAGCCGGCGCCGGTGACGCAATGATGGAAACCGGCGACCAGCGCGAGGAACAGGTGAACGGCACGACCCATCCGGTCGGCCCCACCTTCGTCGTCAATGGCGCGGAGGTCGATCCCGCCGGCATCGAAGGGCTGGTCGCCTATCACATCGGCAAGCAGTACCGCCGCCGCCCGGTCCTGCGCGACGTCACCATCGGCGTGCAGCGCGGCGAAGCGGTCGGCCTGCTCGGCCCCAACGGCGCCGGCAAGACCACCTGCTTTTATATCATGACCGGCCTCACCAAGGCGGACGCCGGCGCGATCTATCTCGATGGCGAAGAGATCACCGACCTGCCGATGTATCTGCGCGCCCGCGGCGGCATCGCCTACCTGCCGCAGGAGAGCTCGATCTTCCGCGGCATGAGCGTCGCCGACAACATCATGGCGGTGCTCGAGGTGACCGAGCCCGATAAGCGCGAGCGCGACCATCGCTTGAACCGCCTGCTGGCGGATTTCGCGGTCGGCCATTTGCGCAAGGTGCCGGCGACCGCTCTGTCGGGCGGCGAGCGCCGCCGCGTGGAGATCGCGCGGTGCCTCGCGGCCAAGCCGAACTACGTCCTCCTCGACGAGCCGCTGGCCGGCATCGACCCGATCGCGGTCGCCGACATCCGTGACCTTGTGTCCCATTTGAAGGATCGCGGCATCGGTGTGCTGATCACCGATCACAATGTGCGCGACACGCTCGACATTGTGGACCGCGCCTATGTCCTCAACGAGGGCGGTGTACTGGCCGAAGGGACACCGGCGCAGATTGTGAATGACCCGGCGGTCCGACGCGTTTACCTTGGCGAAAGGTTCTCGCTCTAGTTTCGGGCCCAAATGGCCGTATCGCAACGCCTAGACCTGCGCCAGGCGCAGTCCCTTGTCATGACGCCGCAGCTCCAGCAGGCGATCAAGCTGCTGGAATTGTCGAATCAGGACCTGGCGGCGTATGTCGAGGACGAGCTGGAGCGCAATCCGCTGCTGGAGCGCGCCGACGATTCGGAGCGCGAGGCGCCGGCCGAAGCTCCGGCTGACGACGGCAATCCCGACCGCATGCTCGACACCAAGGAGTTCGGCGACCGCGAGCAGCTGCCCGACGCCAAGGACTCCCCGATCGATGCCGACTACGACAACGTCTACACCGGCAACGGCGCTGGCGAAGGCAGCGCCGATTTCGGCGAGCCGTCCGGCCAGGCGAATTGGCGTGTCGGCTCCGGCCGCGGCGACTTCCCGGACGAGGACGGCGACTACCAGGAAACGCTGACGCGCGACCTTACCCTGCGCGAACACCTGGAGCAGCAACTCGGCATCGAGATCGCCGATCCGACCGAGCGGCTGATCGGCTTGCAGATCATCGACCTGATCGACGAAGCGGGCTACGTGCAGGGCGATCTCAATGCGCTCGCGGAACGCCTCGGCTGCTCGTTCGAGCTGGTTGAATCCGTCTTGAAGGCGCTGCAGCAGTTCGATCCGGTCGGCGTCGCCGCGCGCAACCTCGCCGAATGCCTGGCGCTGCAGCTGAAGGAACTGAACCGGCTCGATCCGGCGATGCAGGCGCTGCTCGACAATCTCGAGCTGCTGGCCAAGCACGACCGCGCGCAGCTGATGAAGGTGTGCGGCGTGGATGCCGAGGATCTCGCCGACATGGCGGCGGAGATCCGATCGCTCAATCCGCGCCCGGGCTACGCCTTTGATCGCACCGAGGTGCAGGCGATCCAGCCCGACATCATGGTCTACCGCCTGCCCGACGGCTCGTGGCAGGTGGAGCTGAACAGCGACAACCTCCCGCGCCTGCTGGTCAATCAGCAGTACCACGCGCGCGTCAACGGCAAGGCGCAGAGCAAGCAGGACAAGGATTATCTCGCCGATCGGCTCAGCGCCGCCAACTGGCTGGTGAAGACGCTGCATCAGCGCGCGACCACGATCCTGAAAGTCGCGAGCGAAATCGTGCGCCAGCAGGAGATGTTCTTCCTGCACGGCGTGAAGCACCTGAAGCCGCTGATCCGCCGCAATATCGCCGACGAGATCGGCATGCACGAGAGCACGGTCAGCCGCGTCGCCGCCAACAAGTTCATGGCGACGCCGCGCGGCCTGTTCGAGTTGCGCTACTTTTTCTCGGCTGCGATTCAAGCCGCCGACGGCGCCGACAGCCACTCGGCCGAGGCGGTCCGCTCCCGCATCAAGGAGCTGATCGACAAGGAGGCGGCTGAGGCCGTCTTGTCCGACGATCAGCTGGTCGCGGTGCTCAAGAACGATGGCGTCGACATCGCCCGCCGGACTGTGGCTAAGTACCGGGAATCGTTAAAAATTCCCTCTTCCGTCCAGCGCCGCCGCGAGAAGTCCTTGCGTTCCGCCTGAGGCGCGTTACATGATTCCCCCAGCATCGATGGGGAGGCCGCCCTTGACTTGGAAGGGGGCGGTACATATGGTCCCGGCCCGCCGTCGGACGGGCACATAGGTACTAAGGCCGAATGGCCAACTGGACAGCTGCGGCATTACACCCGTCTGTTGGACAATGAACATGAATCTGACAGTCAAAGGCAAAAATATCGACGTCGGAGAAGCGCTGCGGACTCACGTCGCGCAGTCGCTTGACCACGCCATTGCGAAGTATTTCGGCAACCCGATCGAGGCGACTGTCATCTTCTCGAAGCAGTCGCATCTGTTCAGTGCCGATATCGCGGTGCATATCGGGCGCGGCATCCTGGTGCATGCGGAGGAGTCCGCCGACCAGGCCTATGCCGCTTTCGATCTGGCGGTTGATCATTTGACTAAGCGCATGCGCCGCTACAAGCGTCGGCTCCGCGATCATCACCGCGCGGAGACGCAGAGCTTCCGCGTGTCGCAATACATCCTCGCGCCGGAGGCGGAGGAAGAGGCGGAGTCCGCGGCCGTCAACGGCAGCGAGGCGCCGGCCGTGATCGCCGAGATGCAGACCGAGATCCCGACCCTGACAGTCGGCGAGGCGGTCATGCGGCTCGATCTGTCGAATTTGAAGGCCATGATGTTCCTGAACCGGGCGCATGGCGGGTTGAACATGGTTTACCGCCGCAACGACGGCAACATCGGCTGGGTCGATCCGCGCCTGGGGGCGGCAGCGGGCGGTCTGGCAAGCCAAGCCCGGCAATAACGGGACGCAGGCAGGAATCGGGATCCCAAGGATAGATAATGGAAATCGAAGATCTCATCACGCCGGCGCGGGTCATGCCGCGCCTGAAGGCGACCAGCAAGAAGCATGTCTTGCAGGAATTGGCGAAGCGCGCGGCCGAACTCACCGGCCTGCACGAACGCGCCGTCTTCGATGTCCTCCTCGAGCGCGAGCGCCTCGGCACCACCGGCGTCGGCAACGGCATCGCGATTCCGCACGGCAAGCTGCCTGAGATCAAGGAGCTGTTCGGACTCTTTGCCCGGTTGGATGAGCCCGTCGATTTCGATGCGATCGACGAGCAGCCGGTGGACTTGGTGTTCCTGCTGCTGGCGCCGGAAGGCGCCGGCGCCGATCACCTGAAGGCGCTGGCCCGCGTCAGCCGCCTGCTGCGCGATAAGTCGGTGTGCGAGAAGTTGCGCGGCGCCGACCAGACCGACGCGATCTACGCGCTGCTGACCGACACCGCGAAGAGCCACGCGGCTTAAAGCAGCTTCAATCCGATAGGTTCGTTTGGCCGCCGCGTATGCGGCCGCGCTAGCTCGTCGCGCCTGCCGCCAGCACCTTCAGGAACGCATCGTCGGCGATGATCTTCTTTGTCGTGACGTTGGTCGCGATCAGGCGGGTCGCCTTCACGTCCTTGAAATTGGTTTCCTCGAGCTTGCAGCCGTTGAAGCGCGGCGGCCATTCGCGCTGCTTGCCGTCCGCCAGCACGGCGACCTCGACCTCCAGATCGCAATTGCTGAAGTCGGTGCGCCGGAGGGTGGCGCCGGTGAAGTTGGCGCCGCGCAGCGAGGCGGCGCCGAAGTTGGCGCCGGTCAGGTCGCAGCGCGAGAAATCCCCCAGATCCACGACCGAGCGATGGAACTTGGCCGAGCGCAGCCGCGAATCGGCGAACAGGGCGCCGCGCAAATTGCGGCCGGAGAAATCGAGGCCGGACAGGTCGGCATTGGAGAAATCGGCGCGCTGCCCTTCGAGCCCGGACGAAGTGACCCAGTGTTCGTGCGCGACGATCATCTCGCCGATCAGCGCCTGGGTCTCCGCCGAATCGTCGACCGAGATCGTGACCGAGGTATCGAGGCTATTGTAGATCGCGTTGTCGAGGTTGACGCCGTGCACGTTGGCGTCGGTCAGCACGACGCCATCCAGGAACGCGCCTTCGACCACCGCACGGTTGAGCTGCGTGCCGGAAAGATCGCAGTTGGCGAGGTTGGCGCCGCGCAGGTCCACGTCCTTGAGGGTCGATCCGTTGAAGTTTGCGCCGCTGAGGTCGGCATTGCGCAGCACCGCGCCGGAGAAGTCCGCCTTGCGCACGATCGAATTGCGCAGCTTCGCGCCGGTCAGGTCGGCGCGGTTCATCGCGGTGTCGGTCTTGTCTGATTTCCAGGTTTCGCGCTTCGGCGGCTCGACGTTGCCGCCGCGCGAGACCAGCAGCGAACCCTCGCGGAAATCCGTGCCGCTGAGCTTGGCTTCGGAGAAGTCGGCGCCCTGCAGGGCCGCGCCGCGGAAATCGCAGTCGCGGCAGTCGGCGCCGATGAAGCGGCTGCCGGCCAGGTTGGCGGCGAACAGATCGCACTCGCGCAGATTGGCGCCGCTGAGATCGCAATTGATGAGCTGGATGCCGGTGAGCTTGGCCTTCGGGAGATTGAGGCCCTTCAGGTTGAGATCGCGCAGCACCTTCAATGAAAGATCTGCGCGCTTCCCGCCGCGCTCGTTGCGCAGCCAGGCGCGGTGCGCCGTGATAATTTCTTTCAATTGCCGTACGTCCACGCGCGACACCCCCGGTAAGCGGAGCATTCCGCCCAGAAAGCGCCCTAGGCTGCGGTGAACGTAGTTAGGAAACTATTAAAGGTACTGAACAGGCGTTCAGATTCTAGGTGCATAGGCTCAATCGCCTAGGCCATCGATCAGTGCAGAGTCATCGGCGCGAGGCCGTTCTGCCAAGCCGCCGCGACCGCCGTCTGCCGGTCTTCCATCACCGCGATCTGCTGGCCGTTGGCGGCGAACAGCGCGACAGCCGTCTCGCCGTCCACTTCGACGTCCTTCACATAGGCCATGTCCTTGATCCCCAGCATCAAGAGATCCTGCGGGGTCAACGCGCGGATACGTTCCACGTTCGTCATGTTCCACTCCTTCACCTGGGGACCCGATGCCCGCCCTGCGGCGCGTCCGGCTCCCTGCACGCTCACTTGCTGTCCGCGTCGACCGTGACGCGCTTGCTCTTCTCGCCACCGGCCTTGCTGATCGGCACGGTGCGCACCTGGCTCACTGCTTTGGGCCGCTGCAAATCGACCGATAGCAGACCGTTATCGAGCGTCGCCGCATTCACGATGATCCCTTCTGCCAGCACGAAGCTGCGCTGGAACTGCCGGGCCGCTATGCCGCGATAGAGGTAGACCCGGTCCGGATCGTCCTTCTGCCGGCCTTTGATGGTGAGCTGATTGTCCTCGATCTGGATCTCCAGGTCGTCCAGCCCAAATCCCGCCACCGCCAGCGTGATGCGCAAGCGATCGTCTCCGATCTGCTCGATGTTGTAGGGCGGGTAGCCTTCCGCGCCGGCCTTGGCGATGCGATCGAGAGTCCGCTCGAAATGGTCGAACCCCAGCAGCAGCGGACTGTTGAACAAGGATAAGCGCGTCATATCTTTCAAGCTCCTCCAGCATGAGCGAGCTACCATTTGCCGGCACCGCCCGTGTTCGGCGCGCTGCCGGATGGCCTGGGCCATGTCCTAGAATCTAGGTCGGGAATTAACGATTTCAAGCCCGGCTAAAAGGGGCCATCCCGGGCCAGGATGTCCTCGTAGCCGTCTTCCTCGTCGATATGGCTGCCGATCCGGGCAAAACCTAGCTTGCGCGCCATGGCGACCGAGGGCGCGTTGTCCGGGCTGATGGAGACCACGAACCGCGCGACGTTGTGGATCCGCGCCGCCCAATCCATCATGCCGAGCACCGCTTCTTCGGCGAGGCCCTGCCGGCGGAACTCCGGCAGCACGAAATAGCCCATCTCGACCGCGCCGGGCGCCAGCTCCTTGAGGTAGTCCGCGTTCGGCCTGGTGTGGAAGTTGAAATGGCCGGCGAAGCGCAGGCTGGGCTTCAACGCCATCACCCGCAGTGACCACGGCAGATAGTCCGGATCCTCGCTCACGTCCTTCAATCTGATCGTCGTGATCGACAGCTGATCATCTGGATAGCTGCCGAGGTCGCACTGCGTGAGGCGCGACGCCTCCGCGCGGTCACCCGCGGCCAGCGCCGCCAGCGCCGGCGGCGGCAACGTCCGCAGGATCAGGCGCGGCGTTTCGATGCTATGCCAGTCGGGACTCATTGCTGCGTTGTTAGCATGGAATGGATCTTGCGACAGATGCATAAAATGGATCGTGCGACAGGTGATGGATGGCGCATCGCGGCCCGCAATCTCGTCTTGTCGTGAACGTCCGCGGTCGCACTAGACCATTTGGCATAGCGCTTATGCAGGGCGCGATTCGCATCGTCGGCGCGTTCAAGCGGCATCAATCCCTAAGATAAGCGAAATTCATTTACCTCTCTTGATTATCAATTGGCGCTGTCATTTCGCGGTCCGTCAGTTGGCCGCGCTCAGTCACGAAAAAGAAGGTCGGAGAAATCATCAATGTCAGCGTGGAACAACCTGAAGATCGGCGTGCGGTTGGCAATCGGTATCGGCCTGGTGCTTGGCCTGCTGCTGGTCATTGCGGGCACGGCATACATCAGCCTGTCGGGCGCGAGCGGCAATTTTTCCACCTACCGGCAGCTGGCGCGTGAGACCGCGACTGCGGCGAAATGGAACGGCGACCTCGCGATGTCCCGCTTCTACAACCGCGTCTTCCTGGCGCAGCAGACCGACGAGGCCGCCAAGCAGACATTTGACACGCTTGACGTTCTCACCGGCGAAGTTGCCAACGAAAAGGGCATCTTTGTCGACCCGGAAGACGTTACGGCGGTCGCCGATGTCGAGCAGGGCGTCCTCGATTTCGAGGCTGCGTTCAAGAAAGTCGTGGACCTGACAAAGAGTGCGCAAGAGCCGCTGGCCGTCATGGACGAGGTCGGGCCGAAGATCGAAGCCAATCTGAACAAGATCGGCGAGGAGGCGA
>DATEOK010000281.1:0-2561 GCA_035274225.1 Dongiaceae bacterium | reverse complement strand
GGCCTCTTCGGCGAGCCTTTCGAGCCTTGAGCAGCAACTGAACTATCTGGTCGCCGGCAAATCGGCGGACGTCGGCATTGCCGCGCTCGACCTAAACACCGGCGAGACCGTCAGCATCAAGGGCAACACGCCATTCCCGATGGCCAGTACGGTGAAGGTTGCCGTCGCCGCGCTCTATCTGGCGCAGGTGGACCATGGCCGCCGCAGCCTCGACGACACGATCAGCGGCACGTCCGCGCGCAGCCTGATGCGCCGCATGCTGGTGCACAGCGATAACGCGGCGACCGACATCCTGATCAAGGACCTGGGTGGCCCGAGCGCACTCGACGCCTGGCTTCGCGAGAACAACATCAGCGGCGTTCGCGTCGACCGCACGATCGCCCAGCTGCTGCGCGACAAGCGCGACCTGTGGGATCGCCGCGATTCCAGCACGCCGACCGCGATGGTCGATCTGTTGAAGCGCATCTACAGGGCCGAGCTGATCAAGCCACAGAGCCGCGATTATCTGCTCGACGTCATGGCCCAGTGCGCCACCGGCAAGAACCGCATTCGCGCCCTGCTGCCCTACGGCACGCCGGTCGAGCACAAGACGGGCACTCTCAACGGCTATACCAGCGACGTCGGCTTCATCAGCCTGCCCGACGGTCGCCGGGTCGCCGTCGCGATATTCGCGCGTGGCGGCAACGACCGCCCGCGGACGATCGCCGAGACGGCGCGCGCCATCTACGATGGGTTCAAGACGGTCTTCACTTGGCCGTTCACAACGGCGCCCGCGCTCAACCCTTAGGGTGCTGCTCCACATCGTCGCCCGCGGGAAGATCGGCCGCTCTCCGGAGGCCGATCTGGTCGATCGCTACCTGAAGCGCATCACCTGGAAGACGAAACTGACCGAGCTCCCCGATCGCGGCGGCAAGGTCCCCGAATTGCCGGTCGGCAGCGTCGGCATCGTCCTCGACGAGCGCGGCCAGGCCATGTCCTCGGTCGAACTCGCTTCGCGCCTCGAAGCGTGGCGCGACGGCGGCAAGCGAGAGGCGCGGTTCCTGATCGGCGCTGCGGATGGGCACGATCAGGCGCTGCGCAACGAAGCGGACCTGTTGCTGTCGTTCGGACCGGCGACCTGGCCGCACCTGCTGGTCCGCGCGATGCTCGCTGAACAATTGTTCCGCGCGACTTCGATCCTTGCGAACCACCCCTATCATCGCGAAGGTTAGCGCGATGCGACGGTTGATCTTCATCCTCGCCCTCTGCCCGCTCCTGGCGGCGAGCGCCCTTGCGCAGGGGCAAGCAGAGCCTCTGGACGTCGCCGTGAAGCGGGCCGAGACCGAACGCGCCACCGCGGAAGCGCAGGCTGCCCGGCTGGAGCAGGCCGCCTCAAAGGCGCGCAACGAGGCGGACCGGCTTCATGCCGAGCAGGCCGCGGCGGCGCAGGGGATAGAGGCGGCCGAAGCGCGCATCAGCGCGGCCAACGCCCGGCTGCGCCTGGCGTCGGCCTTCATTGCCGCGCATCGGCAGCGGCTTGCCGCCGAGCAGCGCCCGGCTTCCTCCCTGCTCGCAGGCCTGGCGACGATGGCCCAACGCCCGCCGCTGCTCGTGCTGGCCGATGAGGGCGGGACGGATGAGCTGGTCAAGGTGCGGCTGCTGCTGGATTCGACGCTGCCCGCGATCCGCGCCCGGACCAGCCGGCTCTCCGCGCAGCTCACGGAGGGCCAGCGGCTTCAGAAATCTGCGATGGATGCGAGGGCCGAGCTTGGCAAAAGCCGGAATGAGCTGGTGGCTCGGCGCAACCGCTTTGCAGCGCTCGAGCAGAAGGCGCTGCAGCAAGCGCTGTCGACCGGTGGGCAGGCGCTTGGTGCAGGCGACATTGCCTTGTCGGCAGCCGAAAATGTCGAGCGCCTCCGCGGGCAACAGGAAAGCACGCAGTCGATCCGCCGGGTGGCCGGCCAGCTTGCGCAGGAAGATGCATCGCCGCTCAGCCCCTTCGCTGCCGAAGGCGGGCCGGCAGCCGTGCCGTTCGCTTATCAATTGCCGGCAGCTGCGGCGGTCACCGAGGGTCTGTCGTCGGTTAGCGACAGCGGAGTCCGCTCGCGCGGGTTGACGCTTGCCACCTACCGTGGCGCGGCCGTCGTCGCCCCGGCGGCAGGCGTGATCCGCTATTCCGGGCCGTTCAAGGACTATGACGGCGTCGTCATCATCGACCATGGCGGGGGCTGGATGAGCCTGATCGTCAACGTCGGCTCGACCTTGCGCACAGGCCAGAAAGTCGGCCTCGGCGACGCCCTCGGGCGGGCTCTCGGACCGCTGCAGGTCGAATTGTCCCAGAATGGGCGTCGAATCTCGCCTGCTCTCATCGCAGGTTCATCTCAAAACCTGTCAAACAGGCCCAAAGGCAGCTAAAACCTTCCGCATTCGGCCCGGCCGCCGGTACAGGACGCGACTGTTATGAAATTCAACACGAAATATCTTCCGCCGCTTGCCCTCGTCGGCGCGCTCGCCCTGGTTCCCGTCACCGCCAGCTCCTTCGCTGCCGCGGACACGACCAATTACCAGGAGCTCGAGAAGTT
>DATEOK010000280.1:0-3977 GCA_035274225.1 Dongiaceae bacterium | reverse complement strand
GTTGTCGGTCTCGTTGTCACCGCGAATGCGCGAATAACCGCCGTTGAAGAAAAAGTAGTCGGAGTCGTATGACAGGCTGATCTCGGTTCCTTCGATCTCGGCGCGGCGCACGTTCACCGGCGTGGTGATGAAGGTGAAGGTCACGAAATCCATGACCACGTCGCCATCGATGAAGTTCTTGGCGTCAGTGTTGTAGTAAACGGCATTGAATCGCAGCGCGTCGTCGGGCAGCACGACATCGTCGAACGCCAGGCGCAGGCCGCTTTCCCATGTCTCGGTCGATTCCGGCTTGAGGTCGGGGTTCGGCACGAAGACGTTGTTGAAGGGGCCACCGATCGCGAAATGCGTGCCCGAGATATACATCTCCCGGATCGACGGCGCGCGATACCCCTGGCTGTAGCTGCCGTAGACCGAGGCCCACTCCAGCGGCGCCCAGTTGAGGCCGATCTTCGGCGACAGGCGGTCGTCGTTCCGATCGTCGAATTCGTCGCTTTCCGGATCGGTCTGGTAGTAGTCCCAGCGCAGCCCCGGCACCAGGGTGAGCTGGTCGAACAGCGTCACGGAATATTGGGCATAGATGCCGACGACATCCTGCGTCGCATCCGGGTTCTGCGGCTGCTTCTCGCCGTTGACCCGGCCCTCGCCGCTGTCGTTGTAGTATTCGGTGCCGAAAGTGAAGCTGTGCTTGGCCCAGCTGGTGTCGAACTCGGCGGTGTTGAAGATATCGAATCCGGTCGTGGTGAGGTCCGCTTTGGTGACGCGGTCGTAGTCCGTGCCGACGTCCTTGATGTCGGTATCGTCGCGATAGAGCGTCGCCTGCAGGTTGACGAGATCGGTGTCGGGGCTGTCGAAGGTGTAGTGCGCCGTCGCCGTGCTCTTGCGGATCTCGTGATCAGCATCGTATTCGAAATTGGGGATCGGGGAACTGTTGACATCGGTCGCCAGGATGTCCTCGTCGTCCGAGAAGATCAGGCCCGAGAGTTCCAGCCGGTGGCCTTCGGCGGGATCGATGCCGAGCTTGACCAGGCCGCTTTGGATATCGACGGCGGTATCCTCGATGTCGTTGCCGCCGCCGCCTTCATAGTCGTCGCCGTTGCGGTAGGTGAAGTTGCCGAGGAAATCCACCTGGTCGAGTGGCCGCACAGCGATCGTGGTGCTGCTGAGCCATTCGTCATCGACCGAATGGTAGCCACCTTTCACCCGGAAGCCGAACGTATCGCCTTCGTCCACGAAGTCCGCAGCATCCTTGGTGGTGATGGCGAGGACGCCGCCGATGGCGCCGCTGCCGTAGAGCGTCGAGCCCGTGCCCTTGAGCACTTCGACCTGCTTCACCACGTCGGGATCGATGAACATGCTGCCGCCGTGGGCGGCCCCCACATTCTGCCGCGCTCCGTCGATCGTGGTGACGACGCGATTGGAGCCCCAGCCGGTGCCGCCGAAGCCGCGGATGTTGGGTTGCGATTGCGATCCCTTCGGCCCGCCTTCCACCTCGACGCCGGGCAGGTCGTTGAGGATGTCGCCCAGGGTCGAAGGCTGGCTGCGCTCCATATCCTCCGGATTGATCACGTCGATCGTCGCCGGGACGTCGTCGCGCGGCGTCGGGGTCTTGGTGCCGGTCACTGTCAGCGGATTGAGGTAGATCGGTTGGGCCTGGCTGGCTTGCACCGGTTGCTCCTCAGTCGCCGGCGCAGTCTCCTGCGCGACGGCAGATGCATTCACGACGGCCAGCCACATCAGACCAACCGCGACCCCAAGCTTCGTCCAAGCCATCCCTTGCCCCATTGGCTCTCACGTTGAGTCCCTGGCTGGCTGTGTGGCTGGCTTGGGTTTGAACGGTCGTACGCCTCTGCGCGGCACCCCTGCCGCGCAGCGCCGACCGGCACTGTTCTCGCGTCACTTCGTCAGCACGAGTCCACCGCGGCTGGTCCGCCGCAAGCGATAGAAATGTCCTTCGTGCTCGATCACCGCCTCACCCGCCGCACCCAGCAGGCGCACGCTCGAAAGATGCGGCACCGACGCGATGTCGGATCCGGCACGGGCGGCGGAGAGATCGCTTTGCGGTGCAGATTGCAGGTTGCTCATCGCTCATCTTCATGCGCAGTGACGGCCCGGTTGACCGCCGCGTTCGGATTCTTAATGCAAATCATTCTCATTTGCAACCGTGTTTGACGCGATCAGCGGTCGGGCATATCGAAGTTCGCCGGAATGATGAGTTCAATCGACTCGCCCGGCACTTCGGCCGGCAGCGGCGGCAGCGGCTGGGCGCGCTCGATCATGGCCAGCGCCGCCTCATCCAGCACCTCGTGCTCCGAGGTGCGCTCGACCGAATAGGTGAGGACCTTGCCGTCGCGGGTCATGCGGAAGCGCAGCAGCACCATACCCTCGATGTTGCGGCGCTCCGCCGAGCGCGGATATTTGTGGAACCGCTTCAGATGCGCCTCGAGGATGCCGCGCCAGGTGGCCTTGGCGGCGGACATCCGCGCGACCTCGGCGGCGGACGGAGCCGCCGGTGCGGCCGACGGCCGAACTGGCGCAGCGGGCTTGGCGGCCTGCTGCTGCACGACCGGCTGGGTGGGCTTCTGCACCGCCACCGGCTCGGGTTCAGGTTCGGGCTTCGGCTTGGGCTTGGGCTTCTCGACCTTTTCCTTCTTGGGCTTCTCTTTCGGCTTCTCGACCTTCGCCTCTTCGACTTTTTTCTTTGGCGGCTCTGACTTGGGCAGCACGACCTCCGGCTCCGGGATGTCGGGCGGGGTCAGCGGCATGTCCGGAATCGGCAGCAACTGGGCGAAGTCGACCTCGGGCTCGGGCGGCGGGGTTGGTTCCGGCGGCGCGGTCACTTGCGGCGCCGGCGGCGCGACTGACACCGGCATCAGCTCCAACATGATCGCGGCGGGCGGCGGAGCCGGCGGCTCGGTGTGGTTCCACACGATGAAGCCGCTGAGCCCGGCACCGGCATGCAGCGCGAGAATCGCAGCCAGCGCTCCGCCCCAGCGGGCGACACCACCTTCCTGCCGCCAACTATGGCCGGCTGCCAGCAGCATCGGATGCAGGTGCTTGCGGCGCAGAAGGCGCCGGCACGGTTTCGAGACCGACCAGCGCGACCTTGAGATAGCCGGCGGTGCGCAGGAGGTTCATCACCTCCATCAGTGCGCCATATTCCACCACCGTGTCGGCGCGCAGGAAGATGCGCGCCTGCTTGTCGCCCTTGGTTGCCTGCTCCAGCGCGGCAGCCAGCTCTTCCCGCTTCACCGTGGCATCGCCGAGGCTGAGGGTGAGGTCCTTCTGTACGCTGAGGAACAGCGGCTTGTCGGGGCGCGGCTGCGGCACGGCGTTGGAGGCCGGCAGGTCGACCGCGACGTCCACGGTCGAGAGCGGCGCCGCCACCATGAAGATGATCAGCAGCACCAGCATCACGTCGATGAAGGGCGTGATGTTGATCTCGTGCGCCTCGGTGAACTCGTCGTCGCTGTGCTGCAACCGCGCCGCCATGGCGCCTACTCCGCCGCTTCGCGCCGATGGCCCGACGCCTGCACGCGGCGGCGGTCGAGGTCGCGGCTGACCAGCTGCTGGATGCCGGCGGCCGCATCGCCGAGCAGCGCGCGATAGGATGCGATCAGGCGGGTGAAGTGGTTGTAGATGACCACGGCAGGAATGGCGGCGGCGAGGCCGATGGCGGTCGCCAGCAGCGCTTCGGCGATGCCGGGCGCGACCACCGCGAGGTTGGTGGTCTGTGCTTTCGAGATGCCGATGAAGCTGTTCATGATGCCCCACACCGTGCCGAACAACCCGACGAACGGCGCGGTGGCGCCGATGGTGGCGAGCAGGCCGGTGCCGCGCCCCGCCTGGCGCGCGGCGGCATGCATGATGCGCTCGAACACGGATTCGATGCGCTCCTTGATGCCTGGCGCGTCGAGGCCGCTCGACAAGGTGAGCTCGTGGTCGGCGGCCTGTACCAATGCAGCGGCAGCGCCGCGCTG
>DATEOK010000279.1:0-3581 GCA_035274225.1 Dongiaceae bacterium | reverse complement strand
GCCAGCTTGCTGAGCAGGGCAAGGGCGAGCTGCTGGAAGCGCGCCCGCTCCTGCAGCAGCCATTCGTCGAACGCCGCGTCCGGGACCCGGAAACCTTCGAGCAGCGGACCCCGGCACAGCTCGGCGGCCGCGCGCAAGCTTTCGAGATCGTCTCGCTCCGCCAGCTGCGCCAGGTCGATGACGTCGGCGCCGATGGCCCCCGCCGCGATGGCCAGAGTTTCACGCTCGGCGATGAACGGATCGGCCGTATCGCCGATCGCGGCACGGATGGCGGTCAGGGTCTGGCTGAGGCTGTGGCGGGCCTGCTTATCGCCGCGGTCGCCCCACAGCAGGCCGATCAGGCGCTCGCGCGGCTGGGCTTCGCCGCTCCGGCACAGCAGCAGCGCCAGCACCGCTTCCGCCTTGCGGGTCGGCAGGGGGACCGGCGCCCCATCTGGTCCGACGGCGGCAAATCCGCCCAGCATGCTCACTCTGATACGCGCCATATGCCCCTCATCTGGCCCTGCCAATCGTTGACGCCAACGGGGTCTCGCGTGAGCCCCATCATAGGCCGGCGCAAATTACGGTGCGATGTGGCAGGCTCCACACCCTATGTCGTGCTTTTGACAGTCCTTTGATCGCTCATTGCGGGCCTGCTGACAACCGAGGACTAGACCGTCCCCACCCCACACGAAAGGAGAATCGTCATGGGAGGGATCCTTGCTGTTCTTTACGGCCTGACCGCATATGTAGTGTTCCTAGTTACATTCGCCTACGCCATCGCCTTCATCGGCAACTTCGTGGTGCCGAAGACCATCGATTCCGGGATGCCGGGCCCGCTGCTCGAGGCCCTGATCGTCAACGTCGTTCTGCTCGGCGTCTTTGCCGTCCAGCACAGCGTCATGGCGCGCCAGGGGTTCAAGCGGGTGTGGACGCGGATCGTGCCGAAATCGGTCGAGCGCAGCACCTTCGTGCTGTTCGCGACCGCGGCCCTGGCGCTGCTGCTGTGGCAGTGGCGGCCGATGCCGGACGTGATCTGGAGCGTCACCAACCCGATCGCGGTCACCGTGATCCACGCGCTGTTCTGGATCGGCTGGGGCGTGCTGCTGCTGTCGACCTTCCTGCTGAACCACTTCGAGCTGTTCGGCTTGCGCCAGGTGGCGGCGCGGCTGATGGGCTGGAAGACGCCGGAGCCGGTGTTCCGCACGCCGTTCCTCTATAAGCGCGTGCGCCATCCGCTCTATCTCGGCTTCGTCGTCGCCTTCTGGTCGACGCCGACCATGACCATGGGGCACCTGCTGTTCGCGGTGGCGTGCACCGGCTACATCCTGATCGGCATCTGGTTCGAGGAGCGCGATCTGGTGAACATGTTCGGCGAGAAATACCGGGCCTATCGCCGGCAGGTCTCGATGCTGATTCCGCTGCCGGGGCGGCGCTACCACGACACCGAAGCGGAAGACCATCCGCCGCTCGGCGCGAAAGCGCAGCGATAGGCGTCCCGAAAAGGGAACCGGGACGACTGAGACTTGAATGTGGGGACATCACTGGTGCCGCCCGCCACTTGGCGGGCGGTTGGAGAAATATCGTGAATAGCTCATCGGTGCAGTCGCGATCCGGTCGGATCGGACTTGGTGAAACGAACTGGCTGTCGAGGACGACGGCCCGGATGGTCCGCCGGTGGCGCAGGCCATCGGTAGACCGCTTGCCGGACCACCTGCTGCGCGATGCGGGGCTGGAACGGATCGTGGGCGTTATCGGACGGCGCCCGCGCTGACCTCTAGTCCAGCAGCGATTTCGACTTGCCGCTCGCCGGCCGATCGTGGCCGGCGAGCATCACCACGAAATCGCCGAATGCCACCTGCCGTGACAGGCGGCGCGACACCACGCAACCTTTCATGCTGGCCTTGATGACGGTCGGCTCGCTGTCGAGTTCCGGCGCGGTCGGGTCGATGATCTCCGCCAGCACATCGCCGGGCGACACCCAATCGCCCAGCTCCTGGCGATAGAGCAGCAGCCCGCCGGCCGGGCTATCCAGCATCTCGAACGCGCGGAACTCGTTGAGGCCGTTGGCGCGATGTTTCGGCGCCGCGCCGTTGATGCAACCGATGCGCTTGAGATAGCGGAAGAATCCCTGGGCGTAGCGCCGCGCCTGCTTGGGGTCGACATCCAGCACGCCGCCCATCTCGAAGGTGAAGGCGCTGCAGGCCGGCGGCACGCGTGCGCCGAACGCCTTATTGAGCGCCTGCCACGGTTCCGAGAAGCACTCGTCGAAGCAATGCGCGCCGTTGCTCTCGCCGGTCGGCTGCAATGAATGCACGCCGACGTCGGCGGCGAAGCGCCTGGCTTCGTCCCACAGCGCATCCGGCGCCATCATGTAAGGCAGCGCCTCGTCGTCGCAGTGCAGGTCCACGATCAGGTCGGCGTCATGGGCGCGGCGGGCAAGGGCGATGCGCTGCGCCATCACCGGATTCTCCGGCCGCAGTGCGGCGATCCGCCGCTTGAGCTCGCGCCGCACCAATTCGACATTCTCCTCCGCGTCGTTGCCGATGCGCCTGCGCACGGAATCGGCGAGACCACTGACAAGATCTGGCCATGCGCGGTTGAAATTGGCGCCGGAGCGCAGCTCGAAGCGGCCCATGATCGCGCTGTTGAGCGCCTGATCGACGCCAAGCGGATTGGCCATCGGCACCACGATGATCTCGCCCTTGATCTCGCCGGCCTCTTCCGCCGCGGCCAGCAGCTTGGCGAGCTCGCGCAGGACCATCATGCCGGCGGGCTCGTCGGCGTGCAGACCCGCCTGCAGATAGGCCTTGGGCCGCGCGCCGGGATCGCCGAAGGAGAAGACCCGCAGCTGGCGCTGGGTGCCCGGCATGGCGCCCGGCAGGCTGATGGTTTCGGCTGCGCTCGGCATGCGCATCCTCCTCGCGAAAACTGTTGATTGGCCAAGGGTCTCGACTGCGTTTTCGGCTCCGGCGGCTTGCCCTGTCAAGCTGTCCCGCCCGCGTGTATAAGGTCCGCCATGAACGATTCGGCTCTTGAACTCGATCTCAGATTTCCGTATCTCGCCGGCCTCAACGACCGGCAGCGCGAGGCTGTCCTGGCGCAGGATGGACCGGTGCTGGTGCTGGCCGGCGCCGGCACCGGCAAGACTCGCGCGCTGACCACGCGGCTCGGCCATCTGCTTATGACAGGCAAGGCGCGGCCGTTCGACATCATGGCTGTGACCTTCACCAACAAAGCTGCGGGCGAGATGAAGGCGCGCGTGGCGCAGTTGATCGGCCGTCCGGTCGAGGGCTGGTGGCTCGGCACCTTCCATTCGCTCGCCGCGCGCATCCTGCGCATTCATGCCGAGGCGGCCGGACTCAAACCGAATTTCACCATCATCGACACCGACGACCAGCTGCGCCTCATCAAGCAGATCATCCAGGCCGAGGGGCTCGACAGCCAGAAATGGCCCTCGCGGGTCGTGCACGGAATCATCGAGCGCTGGAAGGATCGCGGCCTGACGCCCGACAAGGTGAGCGCGGCGGAGCAGGCCGAGGTCGGCGGCGGGCGCATCCTCGGCATCTACCGCGAATACCAGCAGCGCCTCACGACGCTGA
>DATEOK010000278.1:0-2301 GCA_035274225.1 Dongiaceae bacterium | reverse complement strand
AGGTCACCTGGACGCCGTCGATGGTGTCGATCCGCTCGCCGGTCGGGAAGACCTTTCCCGTGACCGACCCCCAGGCGTCGAGGAAGTTGAGAAGGATGGGCGCCGCCGTGCCGGCCACGCCGTCGATGCGCGCGTCGCCTTCGTAGGTCACGCGGCCGCCGGGCGTGAGCACCGTGATGTCGATACGCGATCCGGTGTTGACGTTGTAGACCCGCACGCTGGTTGTGCCATCCGCTGAAGGAACCAGACCCTGCTCGATCGCAAAAGGCGCGACGCCGGAGAGCATGTTGCCGCAGTTCGGCCGCGTGTCGACCGACCGGTGGCCGACGCCTACCTGCGCGAAGAGATAGTCGATGTCGCAGCCGGGCTGCGAAGAGCGCGACACGATGGCGACCTTGCTGTTCAGCGTGCTTCCGCCTCCCACGCCGTCCAGCTGCAGCGGGTCGGAGGCACCGATGGCGCCGATCAGCGCCTGGTCACGCGCCTCGTCGCCGTCGGGCAACCACTCGCGCAGGAAGAAGGGGCCGCGCGAAGTACCGGCGCGCATCAGCACGCAAGGGATCGACCGCTTCATCTCAATCCGCGCTGATCTTGGCGGCCTGGACCACCTTCTTCCACTTGACCTGCTCCTGTGCCACATAGGTGCGCATCTGGTCGGTCGTCATGGTCGAGACTTCGGCGCCGTGGTCCTCGAGGCGCTTGATCACGCTCTTGTCGGCCAGGACCTCATTGAGGACCTTGTTGAGCTGTTCGATCACGGGCTTGGGCGTCTTCGCCGGCGCGAAGATGCCATACCACTGCGAGACGTCGACGTCGGCGATGCCCTGCTCCTGGAGTGTTGGCACATCCGGCATGAGCGCCGACCGCTTGGCGCCCGCAACCCCCACTGCCTTCAGCTTGCCGGCCTTGACATACGGCATGGCCGTGAAGAGGCTGGGAAACATCACTTGCGTCTGGCCGCCGATGGTGTCGGTGATGGCGGGCGCTGAACCCTTGTAAGGCACATGCAGCATGCTGGTACCCGTGGAAAGCTTGAACATCTCCGCGGCGAAATGCGGGGCGGTCCCGTTGCCGGCCGAGGCGTAGCTGGTCTTTTCAGGAGCCGCCTTGAGCATGGCCACCACCTCCTTCGCATTGCCGGCCTTGACGGCGGGATTGAGCACCATCACCGTGGCCGAGGAGCCCACCATTCCGACAGGTTCGAAGTCCTTGACCGGGTCGTACCGAAGCTTTTGCAGGGCGGGGTTCATCGCATGCGTGGCGATGTATCCCAGCATGAGCGTGTAGCCGTCGGGCGCGGCGCGCATCACGTATTCGCTGGCGATGGCGCCGTTCGCACCCGCCTTGTTGTCGACGATGACGGGCTGCTTGAGGATGGCCGACATGGCCTGGCCGATGACGCGCGCCATGGCGTCGTTGGCTCCTCCTGCCGCCGTTGGGACCACGAGGGTGATCGACTTTTCAGGAAAGGCGGCGGCCGCGCTGCCGCAAGCCAAGGACGCCGCCAGCGCCACAGCGCCAACGAGGCGAATCTTCTGGAACATCAATTTGTCTACTCCGGTGGATTGTCAAAAACTTGGTACCTGGGAGGCTCTTGCTTGGCCTTGATCGAATGTTCCGCTCTCGGAGGACTTCTGTGAATTGCATGTTTATGATCGATCGATGCACACTGTCGATCGCTGACACAATCTCAGGAGCGCAACGCCATGGCCATCAATTTCAATCTCAACGATCTGCAGGCGTTCCGGGCGGTCGCCGAGCTCAAGAGCTTTCGCAAGGCAGCCGAAACGCTCCATCTGTCGCAGCCGGCCTTCAGCCGTCGCATCGAAAAGCTGGAGGAAGCGCTGGGTGTCCGACTGCTCGACCGCACCAGCCGGCGCGTGAGCCTGACCTCGGTAGGGCGCGACTTCGATCGCAAAGTCCAGCAACTCCTGGACGACCTCGATCACACGCTCTTGGGCATCCGGGGCGTGGCGGCTACGCGCATGGGGGAGGTGACGATTGCCTGCGTGCCTTCGACCGTCTACTACTTCCTGTCGCAGGTGATCTCGCGCTACCACGAGCGCTACCCGAAGATCCGGGTGAAGGTCTTCGACGCCAGTGCCAACGAAGTGCTGTCGGCAGTGTCACGCGGTGAGGCCGACTTCGGGCTGAACTTTGTCGGCGGCAAGGAGGCGGACATCGAGTTCAAGCCCTTGCTAGAGGAGCGTTTCGTCGCGGCTTGCAGGCGCGACCATCCGCTCGCCAAGAAGCGCCGCGTGAGCTGGACCGAGCTGGGGCAATACGACTACATCTCGGTCA
>DATEOK010000277.1:0-4471 GCA_035274225.1 Dongiaceae bacterium | reverse complement strand
GCAGGGAGGGGGAAGCCGCGTTTCGGTGCGAGGGAGTCATCGCCCGCTTCCCCCACCCCAACCCGCCCCCATGTTTGGGGGCGGGGGAACGCCAGCGCTGCGGCGATTTCAGGCAAGCCAGCGGATATTCGGTTGGACCATGTTGCGTCCGCTCCGGGGGACGGCTACGAACCCGCGGGGCTAGCCAATTTTCGGAGTGCGACTTGCCGATCCTGCTGGGGCTCGATACGGGCGGAACCTACACCGACGCGGTCTTGTTCGATCCCGCGCGCGCCGATGTCGACGGCGGCGTGATCGCCAAGGCCAAGGCGCTCACCACCAAGCACGACCTTGCCATCGGCCTGACCGGCGCGGTCGAGGCGATCCTGCCGCATCTGCCGGCGGACCGCGGCATCGCCGACATCGCGATGGTCTCGATCTCCACCACCCTGGCGACCAACGCGATCGTGGAAAAGCACGGTGCGCCGATCTGCCTCATCCTCATGGGCTACGACTCCAAGGCGCTGGAGCGCGCCGGCCTGCGCCAGGCGATGGGCGGCGATCCGGTGGTGATGGTGACGGGCGGCCACAAGCCGACCGGCGAGCCGCAGGCCGAGCTGGACGTGGCGGCAGTGCGCGCGGCGATCCTGGAGCACGCGCCCAAGGTCGCCGCCTTCGCGGTCAGCGGCTATTTCTCGGTGCGCAACCCGGCGCACGAGATCGCGGTGCGCGCCCTGGTGCGCGAGCTGACCGGAGAGCTGGTGACCTGCGGCCACGAGCTCACCTCCAAGCTCGACGCGCCGCGTCGGGCGCTCACCGCCGCGCTCAACGCGCGCCTCATCCCGCAGCTGCAGCAGCTGGTGCAGGCGGTCGAAGGACTGCTGGCGCGCAAGGGCATCAAGGCGCCGCTGATGGTGGTGAAGGGCGACGGATCGCTGATCAAGTCCGACCTGGCGCTGACCTGCCCGGTCGAGACGATCCTCTCCGGCCCGGCCGCGAGCCTGGTCGGCGCGCGGCATTTGTCGCGCGATGACGACATCCTGGTCTCCGAAATGGGCGGCACCACCACCGATATCGCGATGCTGCGCGGTGGGCGGCCGGTGCTGAACAAGGAGGGTGCGACCGTCGGCGGCTGGAAGACCATGGTCGAAGCGGTCGCCGTCCATACCTATGGCCTTGGCGGCGACAGCGAAGTGCGCATCGACGATCATCACGGCTTCATGGTGGGACCGCGCCGCGCCGTGCCGCTCAGCCTGCTGGCGACGCAGTTTCCCTCGGTGCTTCAGGCGCTGCGGGCGCAGGACGTGAACGAGGAGCTGGTGCCCTATCGCGGCCAGTTCGCGTTGCGCCAGCGTCCGCTCGATGCCGGCCGCGCCAGCCTCAGCGCGGGACAGCTCGAGCTGTGGGACAAGCTCGAGAAGGGACCGGTGGCGCTGGCTGATCTGCTCTACAGCCCGGCGACGCAGCGGCATCTCGGCCGGCTGGTCGATCGCGGCCTGGTCGCGATCAGCAGCCTGACCCCGAGCGACGCGGCGCATGTGCTCGGCCTGCAGGGTCACTGGAACCGCGAAGCGGCCGAGCTCGCCGCGCGGCAGTTCCTGCGCCGCCCCGCCAACCCGATCTGGAAGCCACCGGCCGAGCCCGAGCAGCTGTGCCGCGACGTGGTGGAGCAGGTGGTGCGCCAGTCGGGCGAGGTCATCCTCGATGCCGCGATCCGCGAGACCAGCAACATCGACCCGCATCATTGGGGCCAGCTGGGCCGCGACGTGGTCCGCCGCTCGTTGTCGGCGATGCAGCCGGCGGACGCGCTGTTCGTGTCGGAGCTGAAACTGAATGCGCCGCTGGCCGCGATCGGCGCGCCGGTCGGCAGCTATTATCCGGAGATCGCCAAGCGCCTGCGCACGCGCCTGGTCATTCCGCCGCACGCCGATGTCTGCAATGCCGTCGGTGCGGTGGCGGGCGGTGTGTTGCAGCGCGCGACCGCGACCATCACCCAACCGCAGGAAGGATTGTTCCGCGCGCACCTCGCGACCGGCATCAAGGACTTCGTCAATCTCGAGGAAGCGGCGCGCTATTGCTCCGACCTTGTCAGCGCGGAGGCACAGAGCCTTGCGACTCGCGCCGGCGCGGTCGAGATTCAGGTCAAGACCGAGCGCGCGGACAAGGTGTTCGAGCAACCGACCGGCCTTAGGATTTTTATCGAGTCGACGATTGCCGCGACGGCGTTCGGGCGACCAGGATTGGCGGCATAAGTTCAGCCCCGGGATTGTGTGATACAGGGCACAGCCATGCCCGATATCGATGCCGCATCCGGTGACAATCGCGTCACTGGCACCTATTATTTGCCGACCTGTCTGTTTACATTTGATGGCGCGGTAAAAAGACAGGCAGTTTCAATGGCATGGTAGAGGGCTGGAATGCTTGGTGCACGTTGGGGAGGAGTCGTCGTCGCGACGCTGAGCTTGTGGTTTGTTGCCTCAAGCCTGTCTGACGCGGCATACGCCGACAAGGACGACCGCAACGTCATCGCGCCGGCCGTGGAAGGGCCGACGGAAGGACCGCCCTCAGCGGTGGCGCCTGCGGTGGTCGGGCTTCCCGAGGCGGTCGACCGGTTGCAACAGAGCCAGAAGCTCGCTGCCTTGCAGATTGATTGGGCCGGACTCAAAGCTTTCTACGCCAGCAACGGCCCCGCTCTGTGGGTCACACCGACGGGCTACAGCGCGCTTGGCTCGCTCCTGATCAAGCAGGTTCCGAGAGCCGCCGCCGCAGGCATGACGGTGCCGGCGGACGTGCAGTCGCATTTTGCGGCGCTGCCGCTGCTGGTCCCGACCGAGCAGGCCGCCGACACCGAAGTGATGATGAGCGCGCTGTACACTGTCGGCGCTTATGACGTGACCAATGCGCCCGGCATGCCGACGAATCCCGGCGCCGGCCTGCTGACCAGCCTGCGCGCCGCCAAGGACCAGTCGCGCGTCATCGCGACACAATATCCGACCTTCCACATGTTCTGGCGCCTGCACGCGGCGCTGCCGACCTATATCGCCTACTACGAGCGCGGCGGCTGGCCGACCGTGTCGGGCAACAAGAAGATGGAGCCGGGCGACAAGGGCCCGCGCGTTAAGCAGGTGGCCGAGCGGCTGCTGGTGACCGGCGAGCTGCCGGTGCTCGGCGCCGATCCGGACCTCTACGACCCGGCGCTCCAGGTTGCGGTCGAGACGTTCCAGAAGTCGCATGGCCTCAACGCCGACGGCGTGATCGGCGGGCGCACGATCGAAGAAATGAACGTATCGGCAGAAGAGCGGCTGAAAGAGGTGCTGCTCAACCTCGACCGCATGCGCACCGAGAGCCCGGACATGGAAGACCGCTTCGTGTTCGTCAACATCCCGAGCACCGAGCTGCGGGTGATCGACAACGGCGTCACCACCTATCACGCCAACGCCATCGTCGGGAAGGTGGCGCGCAAGACGCCGCTGCTGAAGAGCGAAATCTTCCAGGCCAAGCTCAACCCCGATTGGTCGGTGCCGGCGAAGATCGCCAGGATCGACATGCTGAAGCACGAGCTGGAAGAGCCCGGCTATTTCGCCAACAAGAATGTCCGCGTCTACACCTCCGATGGGCGCGAGGTCGATCCGCGCGCGGTGAACTGGAAACAGCTGAAGGACGGCGGCAGCTTCCCCTATCGCCTGAAGCAGGACGCGGGGCCGGAGAACGCGCTCGGCCCGATGAAGCTCGATTTCAAGAACGACTACGCCGTCTTCATCCACGGCACCTCGACGCCCAAGCTGTTCGAGAAGCAGGACCGTTTTTTCTCTTCCGGCTGCGTGCGCATCGACGATCCGCTTGGGCTCGCGACCTTCCTGATCCAGGACGATCCGGCCTGGAACCGTGCGCGCGTGGACGAAGTCGTCAAGGGCGGCAAGACCACCTATGTGAAGCTGGTGCGGCCGATCCCGCTGCACATCGTCTACATGACGGCGTGGGTCGACGAGCAGGGCGTCGCCAATTTCCGCAACGACGTCTACAAGCGCGACCCCAGCGTCGGCATCCCGGTGGGCATTGCCAATCCGACCCTGGTCGCGCAGCAGGAAGGCGCCGCTCCAGCGCAGACCAGCGGCCGCCAGGGCAGCAACAAGTAAAGAGATCGTCGGCGAGTGGGGCTCACAGGCCCGCGCCTGTGAACGGCGCTTCACAGGCAGCGGTTGCACGAGCCCCTGGCGCCGCGCCATGATGCAGCTGGCCGCCGTCGGTGTGCGGCGAGTCGCTCGCTATCGTGGGGCGCCTAGCGTTGGACCTCTTCGAGCCGCTGTGGGGACTGATCCTGTTCGCGGGCGGGATCTTCTTCGTCCTGGTGGTTCCGGCGCTCGCCATCTCCGCCTTTCGCGCGACCCAGCGCCTTGAGCAACAGATCACGCTGCTGCGCCGCGAGCTGAGCGGCCTGCAGGATCGCCTCGCCGTTGCCGACTACATGCCGCACCGTCCCTCGCATCCGGTC
>DATEOK010000276.1:0-13542 GCA_035274225.1 Dongiaceae bacterium | reverse complement strand
ATCGGCATCTCCTGCGACATCGTAGCCATCCGGCGAGTCATCCCCGGCGATGGTCACGCCGGATACGCTCAGCGGGTTGGTTGCGATGCTCGCCGGAAAGCCGGACGCGGAGCCCGAAGCGATCCAGGCGCTACCACTGGTGGTCGCGCCGAAGACCAGATCGTCGATGCCGTCGTTGTTGAAGTCGCCGGCCGATCCGGCGTACTGGTTGGCACCGTTGATCAACGTCACGCCCGGCGATGACAGGTCCGCCAGCGACAGCTTTCCAACGGCTTCGTTGCGAATTTCCATCCCGGACTCCACCAGGATGGTCGCGTTTTTCGAGGCCAGGATTGAATAGGTCACGCCGTCGACGACCGTGTCGCCCTGGTCGACGAACTCAGCGCTGAGCCGCACATAGTCGCCGGCATCGCCGCGAATCTTCAGCTCATCGGTCGTGAACGACATCTTCAGGGCAGCTTCCTCGTCGAACTCAAGGTCGTCGCGGTCGCCGTTGCGAACATCGATCGCCTCGATTTCCGAAAGGCCGCCGAGGTCGTAGCGGAAATCTATCTTGAGCCCGCCAGAAGAGAGAAAGAGCGTATCGTTGCCGGATCCGCCGTCGATCAACTGAATCTTGAATGGATTTGCCACCTCCAGGACGTCGTCTCCGTTCCCGCCATCGACATAGCCATATGCGCGTCCGGTGATCAGGTAGTCGTTCCCTTCAAGTCCGTTAATACTGCCCATTCCCTTGCTGCCGTCGATCTTGTTATCGCCGGAATTGCCCATCAAGTAGCTGTAGTTGGCGTTGCCGACGATGTTGAGATTCAGGCTGCCCAGCAGTCGCGCATTCTCGATCTCCCCATTGCCGATCTTGGTGAGGTCGAGAGAAATAGCCGAAGACCGGACCTCGTCCGCATCGTCCCTCCCGGTTTCCTGAATCACATCGCCGTCGCTGTCGACCGTGTAGATATCGCCGCCGCCGCCGCCGATCAGCAGGTCATCGCCGCCCGCCCCGTCAAGGAAGTTCATGTAGGAGCTGCCGGTCAGGATGTTGAACCCGGCGTTGCCCACTAGGCTCGAGCCCGCGGTGAATAGCTCCTCTAGGAGCGTGGCATGCTCGATGGCACCATTGGCGAAAACGGACAGGTCGACGCTGCCGAGCAGACGGATCTCGTCGCCGGTATCAAGATTGCCTTCCTCGTCGATGGTGTAGACCTCGCCGAAGGTCGAGCGGTAGTACACGTCGTTTCCGGAGCCGCCCTTGAGGACGTTGGTACCGGCGCCGCCATTCATGACGTCGTCACCGGTACCGCCGGTCAGAACGTCGTCGCCGCCATTGCCGATCAAGGTGTCGTTGCCGCCGCCGCCATCGAGCGTATTGGCGCTGTCATTGCCCGTGAGAGAATTGTCGGCTCCATTGCCAGATCCATTGACCGCGTTGGCGCCGCCGAAGACAACGTGCTCGATGGCTCCGGCTGCATAGACGGCGAGGTCGATGCTGAGCGCGGTCAGCACCAGGTCGCCGGCATCGGCGTTGCTCTGCTCATCGACGATATCGTCGGCGTCGATCGAGTAGGTATCATTGCCCTTGCCGCCGCGCAGCGTATCCGCGCCCAGGCCGCCGTCGAGCTTGTCGTCGCCAAGATCGCCGAAGAGGAGATTTGCCCCCGCATTGCCGGCGAGGATGTTGTTCCGGCCGTTGCCGATCGCGTTCAACGGATCGGCCCCGACGAGCGTCGCGTGCTCCAGCAGGCCCAGGCCGAGTATGCCTAGATCAACCGAGACCGAGGAGATGACCAGGTCGTTGAGATCCTTGGTCCCGGAGTCGATGATCTTGTCGCCGGCGCTGTCGATGAAATAAGTGTCGTTGCCGAGGCCTCCGTTCAGCACGTCGTTACCGATCCCGCCGTCCAGGGTGTCGTTGCCGTTGCCCCCGGTCAGCGAGTCCTTGCCGTTCATGCCGATGAGCGCGTCGTTGCCATTGCCGCCGCTCAGGCTATTGGCCGCGTCGTTGCCGGTGATGAAGTTGTTGAACCCGTTGCCGATCACGTTGACCGCCGCCGCCCCGAGAAGGGTCGCATTCTCAACCTGGCCCTTGCCCAAGGTTGTGAGGTTGACGGCGACGGTGGAGCGGACTTCGTCGGCGCTGTCCTTGTTGGTGCCCTCGTCGATCCGGTCAGATAGGGCGTCGATGTAGTAGATGTCGTTTCCGGCGGCGCCCTTCAGCGTATCCGCCCCGGCCGCGCCGTCTAGGATGTTGATCGCCGCGTTGCCGGTGAGGGTGTTGGCGGCCTTGTTCCCGGTCAGATCGATTGCGGCGTTGCCCAGCGCGGTGGCGCGCTCGATAACGCCGCCCGCGAAGTTGACGAGATTGACGCTGGCGGCAATGCGGATTTCATCGCCGAGGTCCTTGTTGCCCTGCTCGTCCAGCACGTCACCGACGTTGTCGAAGACGTAGACGTCGTTGCCCCTGCCGCCGCGCATCGTGTCGGCACCGGCGCGGCCATCCAGGATGTCGTTGCCTGCGTTTCCGGCGAGCACGTTGGCGATGTCGTTGCCGAAGATCTTGTCGGCGCCGCCGCCGCCGGTGGCGTTCTCGATCACCGCGCCGTAGGCGATCGCGATGTTGTCCTTGGCGGCGCCGCCGGCGTTGCGCCGGCCGATCGAGGAGAAGGCGCCTTCTTCGAGGTCGATGGTCGCAGCGAGGGTCTGGTTGCTCGCGTCAATCGTATCGATTCCGCCTGCATCCCAAATGGCCCGCAGCTGCTCCGAGGTCGAGAACTTGTACACGTCATCGCCGGCGCGCGTCGTCATGTTCGCGCCGTAGATGTACTGGATGGCAAGAATATCCAGCAGCATCGGCGTCATGGCTTCGACCGACGCGGTCAGATGCTCGCCGTACGCCATGAGCGTGTACTGGTTGGTGTTCATCGACCCTGGAATGGTCGGTTCGCCGTAGCCGTCGTCGAACGGATGATCGAGGCCGATCGCGTGGCCGATCTCGTGCAGCAAGGTCGCGAAGCCGAACTTTCCGGGAGTCATCTGGAGGTTCGGCGCGTACTTGCCGTCGAGCCAGACATCTCCCGCTTCCGGAAATTCGACGACCGGGTCGTCGTAGGGCGAGTAGGCCCAGGCAGCCGCGGACGAGTTGGTGACGACGCGACTGAAGCCGAACCGGATGTCGCCGACGTCGCCCGCGGTGTCAGGTATCTCCTGGAAGGTGATGTTCGCTACGTCGGACCACAGCGCGAGTGCCTGCCTTGCCGCGTTCTGCTGGGCTACGCTGAAACCCTGGAAGCCATCGAACGGCTCGCCGTTCAGATAGTCGGAGATCCAGGCCGCTCCCTTCTGGGGGAAACTGTAGGTGACGACCGCGCCGACTCCCAGGCCGCCGCTGCCCCATTTGGTGCCGATATTGACCAGGGAATCGATGATCGTATCGCCGCTGAGCGCGAACGGCGAAACCGTGCCCGTGCCGTACGGTGACGTCATGATCCCTCTTCCCCAAGAGCCAGTTCTGTCCCGGTCGACTAGTACCAGGAGAGTAGTACTTACGTTTCTAGGACGAAACTGCCATGCGCATGAGGGACCGTCAACCGCAGCTAGCAGCGTGCGACATACCAACTAGCCTGCTGCAACACTGGAATGAAGGGCGCTGCAATAGGAATGACACATTCGCCAACTTTAAGTCGTGGCAAATCGCCCTAGACGGCGACAAACAGAGTTAATGGGACGCGTGCCGGTTGCTAGATCGGCGGCCGGCGGTGCGCCCAGGGCATGCGCTCCTCGACCGTGGCGCCGATGCGGAGTGCCAGCCGGTCGTCATGACGGCGCGCAACGATCTGCAGGCCCATGGGCAGGTTGTCGCTACTCCAGCCGCAGGGGATGGAGAGGGCGGGGCACATGCCGAACAGGCTGAACACCGACGTCACGTCGAGACAGCGGTAGGTGCCATCGGCATCGACCTTCCAGTAGCTGGCGTCGGAGCCACCGTGCGGCACCGCAGGATGGGCCATAGTCGGGCACAGCAGCGCGTGATGGCGCGCGAGGATCGGCGCGAGATCGTTACGCCAAGCGTCGGTGCGCGTGATCTCCAATGACTTGAATTCGACGGCGCTGGCGGCGAGGCCGTTGTCGAGATAGCCGACCAGCTTCGGGTCCATCTTGGCGCGATGCGTCTTCAAGGTGTGACCGAAGAAGGTGGCGAGATAGACCTCCCAATGCTTGAGCCAGAGATCGTCGAGTTCGAGACCCCAGGGCAGGCTCACCGGTTCGATGCGTGCTCCTGCTTCCGCGAGCGCCTGTGCAGCGGCGCGCACCGCCGCTTCGACTTCCGGGTGCCAGACGCGCTTGCCGAAATCGAGACACAGGCCGATGCTGAGATCGCGCAGGTCCGTATCGAACGGCGCAAGGAAATTCTGCGGCGTGGTCAGCGATTGGATGTCGCGCTCATCGGGCCCCTGCGTCACCTGCAGGAACAGGCAGGCGTCGGCGATGGTTCGCGCCAGCGGGCCGAAGTGCGACAGCTGATCGAATTCGCTTGGCAGGACCGTGAAGGGGATGCGACCGAAGCTCGGCTTCAAGCCGACAACACCGCAGAAGGCAGCCGGAATGCGGACGGAGCCACCCATGTCGGAGCCCTCGGCAATCGGCACGCAGCCGCTGGCCACCGCGACGCCCGCACCGCCCGATGAACCACCGGCGGTGCGATCGGAATTCCATGGATTGCGCGTGATGCCCCACAGCGGGCTCTCGGTGAAGCCGGAGTAAGCGAACTCCGGCGTCGTCGTCTTGCCGACCATCACGCCGCCCGCTTCATTCAACGCTTCGACGATCGGCGCGTCATGGTCCGGCACCCAGTGCTCGTAGGCGTAGGAACCGCGCGTGGTCCGTTTGCCCTTGGTGGGGGTGAGATCCTTGATGGCGAACGGCACACCGTGCAGCGGTCCACGGAACTTGCCGTCCCGGGCCTGGCGATCGAGGCTGGCCGCGATGGCAAGCGCCTCGTCAGGGTAAACGAAGCAGAAGGCGTTCAGCTTGGGATTGACCGAGGCGATGCGGGCGAGGCTGTTCTCGACCACACGCGTGGCGGTCAGCGAGCCGGCACGGATGCGGCCCGCAATCTCGGTCGCCGACATGTAGCAGAGATCGAGATCGACGGACATGGAAGCACTCTCTTTGTGGAACTAGTGGTGGCCGCCCTGATGGAGGATCTGATCCTTGAGGCCGGTTTCGTAGGAGCCGCCGGCTGGGGTCAGAACGCAGGCCCTTGGGAATAGCGACTTGATCAACTTCTTGCGCTCGAGCGCGGCCCAGACGCTCTCGTTGGCAAGGCCGGAGGCATCCTGCGCGCGCACGACCCAGGGACCGAGATGGAAATGATCGCCGTGGGGATGCGGCATATGCGAGATCATGATGTGGCCGGGCTCGCCGCTCGGATCGTTGTGCGGCGCGGCAATGCCTTCCATCTGCGACAAGGCCTGGAACAGGGTCAGGGTCTTGAGCTGGAGCGGATTGAGGTTTAGCGGGTTCTTCTTCGGTGCCATCGATGGTTCCAGTGTTGATAACCTAGTCGCGGAAATTCACGAATTGCAGCGGCTGCTCGATCTTGAGGCCGCGGACAAAAGCGATGGTGTCCTGCAGGTCGTCCTTCTTTTTGCCGCTGACGCGCAGCTCGTCGCCCTGGATCGAGACCTGGACCTTCAGCTTGCTGTCCTTGATCTCCTTGACGATGCGTTTGCCAACGGTCTGGTCGATACCTTGCTTGACCACGACCTCTTGCCGCAAGGCATTGCCCGAGGCTTTTTGCGGTTCCTTGAACTCGAGGGCGCTGGCGTCGAGCTTGCGGCGGACCACGTAGCCCTTCAGCAGCTCCTGCATCTGGCGCAGCTTCATGTCGTCGTCGGCTAAGACGGTGATCAACGCCTCCTTGCGCTCAATCGTGCATTTGGAGCCCTTGAAATCGAAGCGCGTGCCGATCTCCCTTGCGACGCCCTGCACGGCGTTGTCGACCTCGGACAGATCGGTCTTGGAGACGATGTCAAAACTCGGCATGGGCAACACTCCGGATCTTGCAAAACGCGCGCCCGGATCAACGAGCAAGGGCGCGCGGGATCCGTCCGTACCAGAACACCAGGGGCAGCGCACGCATCACGTAGAACACGTAAAGCGCTATCCAGATGCCGTTATTGCCCAAGAATGGCGGCAGGACAAGGCTGGCCGCAAGGCCAAAAACCGCCGCGATGATCATGCCGTTGCGGATCTCGGTTCCGCGCGTGGCGCCGAAGTAGATGCCGTCGAGCTGGAAACACCAGATCGCGACCAGCGGAGCGGCCGCGACCCACAGGAAATGATCGCGCGCGACCTTCAGCACGTCGACGTCATGGCTGAAATAAGGCAGGAGCAGCATGCCCCATTTGTAGAGCGCGACGCCGATCAGGAACGCGCACAGCAGCCCCCAGAAGCTGCCGGCCCACACCACGCGGCTGAGGCGATGGCGATCGCGTGCGCCGATCGCCTGGCCGGTCAGGCTCTCCGTCGCCTGGGCGAAGCCATCCAGGCCCTGCGCGATCAAGGCGACCAGACCGAACAGGATGTGATTGGCGGCGAGCACGACGTCGCCCATCTGCGCCCCGACGCGCACGAGGAAGGCGAGGAACGCCATCAGCGCGAAGGTGCGCAGGAAGATGTCGCGATTGACTGCCATCAGTCCCAGCAGCTTTTCCGATTCGATCAGGCGCGATTCCGCGCTACGCGGCGCGAGGCCACGGAACTGATTGCGGACGATAAAGAGGCCGGCGGCACAAGAGATGCCGACGGCAATGGCGGTCGCGGAAGCTGCGCCATCGACGCCCCGGCCCATGAGCACCACGAAAAGATAGCAGAGCGCGACGTTCAGCAGGTTGAGGAAGAGCTGGATCGCGACCATGTCGCGCACACGCTGGCGGCCCAGCAGCCAACCGATGATCACATAGAGGATCAAGTCGAACGGCGCCGCGAACATGCGGATGTGATAGTAGCGGCCGGCGATGTCGAGGGTGTCCGATCCGGTGTTGAAGACGGCGAAGCCCAGTATGCCCAGCGGCACCATCAGCAGGATCAACGCGAAACCGAAGATGATGGCAAGCCCGAACGCACGTAGGAAACTCGAGCGCTGCTCGCTCTCATCGCGCGCACCGAAGGCCTGGGCGGCAAATCCCGCCGTGCCGATGCGCAGGAAACTGAAGGCCCAGAGGATGAAGCCGGTGATGGTGGTGCCGAGGGCGATGCCGCCGAGATCCAGCCTAGTGCCGGTGCTGCCGACCAAGGCGGTGTCGACGATGGCCGGGAGCACCGAGGTCAGGTTGGCGAGAATGGCTGGGACAGCGACCGCCAGTATCCGCCGGTGCACCGGCTGGTGCCCGAGACCCACAATCGGAACGCTGCGCCCGATGGTCGTCTGATCGACGCTCATGGCAGTGGCTTCCCCCGCAGCGCAGTGCTCGTTCCCCCAGCCGGTCAGCCCCTACCGCCGGGAAGCTCTGCGCGGGCGCCAGTATAGGCGGCGTCAAGCCAAACGCCAGCGCGCATGTGGAACGAGGTTATACACCCTAGGTGGTCGTTAACCCATTAATATATCTTGCTTTCTAGCCTCGAATGAGGGTCCGTCGCGACCCGCCTGGGGAGTAAGGAACGGTTAATGCCGGGTCGTTAACCTACGCATTCGAATATTTGGTCACGAGGCCATTATGGGCACCGTCAGGGCGGCTTGGTCGCCCGCAGCCACCCGCAGGGGCTGCCAGCCATGAATGCTGGCATCGCCACCGGCTTGACCGACGCCATCATCGTTGCCGGCGAAGCGCCGGCGCTGGACGAGCTGTTTGCGACCCTGACAGAGGCGGGCCTGCCGGCCGAACGGGTTGTCGACCTGATCGAGGCGGAGGGCCAGATCGAGGAGCGGGGCCAGGCCCTCCTCGTGCTGTTCGCGGCTTCGCCTGCCGACGAGGCGCTGCGCATGGTGACGCGCCTGCGCAAGGGCCTCAACTCCGCCACTCTTCCCATTGTGGTACTGATGGCCAAAGGCCGCGACGAGCTGATGGTGCGCGCGCTCGAGGTCGGCGCGGACGATTGCCTCGAGACACCTGCCTATCCGCCGCTCACGCTGGCGCGCATCCGCGCGCTGATGGGGCGGCTCAAGGAAATGGCGGAGGGCGTCGATCAGCGGCAGCGCTTCGACCTGGTGGTGCGCGGCGCCGGCGACGGCATCTGGGATTGGCGGCTGACCGACGATTCGGTCTATTTTTCGCCGCGCTGGCGAGAGCTGCTGGGCTACCAGCCGGAGGACCGCTTCAGCGCCATGGATGACTGGCTGGCGCTGGTCCATCCCGAGGAATCCGAGATGGTGAAGCGCGAGATGCGCAATCATCTCGAAGGCATCTCGCTGGCGTTCCAGGTCGAGTGCCGGCTGCGGCACAAGAGCCAATCCTATCGCTGGTTCCTGATCCGGGGCACCTCGCAGCGCGACCCTTACGGCCATGCGACCCGCATGGCGGGATCGCTCACCGATATCAGCGAGCGCAAGCTGACCGACCCGATGACCGGCCTGCCCAATCGGATCGTGCTCTACGACCGCATCAACCAGGCGATCATCAAGACGCGCCGGCGCAAGAACGGCAACTTCGGCATCATCCTGCTGCAGATCGACCGCTACGAGACCATGCGCGAAGCCTATGGGCAGTCATTCTGCGACAATGTCCAGCGCGTGGTGGCGCAGCGCATCGTCGGCATCCTGAGGATGACCGACACGCTCACCATCATGAGCGATACCACCATGTGCATCCTGGTCGACGTCATGCGCGAGGACACCGACCTGGTCCGGGTGGCGCAGCGCGTGCGCGGCGCGGCAGAAGAGCCGGTGTCGCTGGGCGAGGAATCGGTGATGCTGACGCTCTCGATCGGCATGGCGCAGGGTTCGACCCACCATGTCGGCGCCGACGAGCTGATCAAGGATGCAACCGCCGCCCTGAACAAGGCGCGCCAGTCGGGCGCCGGCCATGAAGCGGTGTTCGATCCGGACATGCAGCGCCGTGCGCGCGACCGGCTGCGGATCGAAGCCGACCTGCATCAAGCCTTGCGGCGCGAGGAGCTGCGCGTGTTCTGGCAGCCGATCGTCGAGCTGGGGCCGAACCGGCTTGCCGGATTCGAGGCGCTGCTGCGCTGGGAGCATCCGACGCGGGGTTTGATCTCGCCGCTCGAGTTCATCCCGGTGGCGGAGGAAAGCGGCCTCATCGTGCCGATCGGCAAGTTCGTGCTGCGCGAGGCGCTGCGTCAGGGGCGCGCCTGGCACCAAGCGGGCGCGCCACAGGACCTGTTCGTCTCCGTCAACGTCTCCAGCCGCCAGCTCGACAGCCCGGACCTGGTGGAGGCGGTGACGGCGGCCTTGAGCGAGCATCCGGTGCCCGTTGGTTGTCTCCATATCGAGATCACGGAAAGCGCCGTGATGCGCGATGTCGCGCGCAGCCAAGATGTGCTGAAGCAGCTGAAGGCGCTCGGCTGCCATATGGCGCTGGACGATTTCGGCACCGGCCATTCCTCGCTCAGCCTGCTGCAGCGCCTGCCGCTCGACTACGTCAAGATCGACCGCTCCTTCATCACCGCCATGAGCGGGGAGTTCGCGGGCGAGAGCATGGTGGGCGCGATCATCCAGATCGCGAAGATCCTGCACCTGACCGTGATCGCCGAGGGCATCGAGGCCGAGACCGACGAGTTGCGGCTGCGCGCACTGGGCTGCCAATTCGGCCAGGGCTATCGCTACGGCAAGCCGCTGCCGGCGCCGCAATGGCAGGATGTCCTGTTCGCCAACCGCCGGCTCGGCGTCGCGCAATAGCGCT
Source organism: Dongiaceae bacterium (assembly GCA_035274225.1). Taxonomy (GTDB): domain Bacteria; phylum Pseudomonadota; class Alphaproteobacteria; order Dongiales; family Dongiaceae; genus Dongia_A. The sequence continues at coordinate 3,688 of DATEOK010000276.1, read as the reverse complement.
AGTTTCCTTTTCCTCTCGAGGTTGCGGGGATCTCCGTGCGGGCGCGCTCCGCGACTTGGCGGGCGGCCTCGGATAGCCAGGACGCGCTTTCGGCCAGCACCTCCGCCCGCTGCCGGTGCAACGCCGCATACCGGCTCTCCGGTTCGGACTCCGCGCGCAGCTGCCGGCTGGCTTCGACCAGGGCGCTGTCCTTCAGTACGTCGGCGTAGGCGATGGATAGCGATTTCAGCGCTCGCTCCAGCGGCGACAGGGCGCGGTCGAACGCACGCTCTGCGCTCTCCACGATCCGGATACGGTCGCGGTCGGCGGCCGGAATAGGACCCTCGAAATGCGCGTCCGTGGCGGCGCGCAGGAAGCTGCTCAGGCTCCGGTGCATCGGCCCTCTCGGTCTCACCTCATTCAACTCAAAAACGATACATTATGAATTGACATGCGTCAACACAAAATGTATTGGATCGTGATGATGAGTAGTCCTCACTTACATTCGTTCTCGATCGCTCTCCGCACCATGTTTCTCGCCGCTGTGATCGGTTCGTCGCCGGCCATGGCGGCCGGTGAGATGCGCTATGCCTGGCCGGTCATTGGCATCAAGGATGGCGATACGCTGACAGTCAATCTGCCGGGGCTGCCGCCGACGCTCAATCCCGTGGCGGTGCGCTTGCGCAGCGTGGATACGCCCGAAAGCGGCGGCCGGGCCAAATGCGCCAGCGAGCGCAAGCTGGCGGAGCGGGCGACGCACTTCACCCGGCAGGCGATTGCGGCGGCGCGCAGCATCGAGTTCAAGCAGCCGAGCTGGGACAAATACGGCGGCCGGATCGACGCCGATGTGTGGGTCGACGGCAAACTGTTGTCCGATCAGCTCATCGCGGCCGGGCTGGCGCGGCAGTACGACGGCGGGAAACGCCGCGGCTGGTGCTAGATATTGGCCGCTCTGTGCCGGGTGGCATCCGCTTTGGCGAAAAATGCTCTGACGTCAGATTCCCATCAGGTCGTGGTTCTTGAGGACCAGATGGACGGCGGCTACGTCCTTTTCGTCGAACACGAATTCCTTTTCCGGATTGAACTGCTTGACGCGCCACTTTCCACCGGACCGCCGCACCAACCGTTTCAGGAAGCATCGTTCCTCACCGGCCGCGGTCTTTGCTACCAACTGGATCACTACGTCCCGGCCGGCTTGAGGCGGGCGATGCGGATCCACGTAGACCAAGTCGCCGGTCTCATAGGCCGGCTCCATGGAACTGCCTTCGACATAGATGCAGTAAATGCCTTTTCGGTTCATCTGTCCTGGCGGCCGCCGTACGTGGTCGATCGCTCCCTCGTTTAAATTGAAGGCTCCATCGGATCCGCATTCCACGGTTCCGAGGACTGGAATGTCTTTGGACAAGAAATGGAAATCCGGCGCCTCGGAGAGAGAGGGCCGGGCGTTCGGAGTTCCGCCAATGTCATCGCTTCGATCCGAATCAGACGGTGGCTCGGCTGAAGGATCGCTCCGGAATATTCGGCGGGTCCCATCGGGCGCGGGGCCATGTCCATAAAGCAGCCATGCGGGATCGATGTTCAGTGCGCGGCTATAAGATTCGGCGGCGCGCTTTGAGACGTCGCGCGTGCCGTTGACGTGGGAGCGAACCGTCACTTCGTTCTGATTGGTGATGCGCGCCAATTCCGCGGCCGAACCGATGCCACGCAGCTGCATGGCCTGGCGCAGGCGGTGAGAGGCGGCGGAACCGGTCGAGTCAGGCATGAGACGGAGTGTAACGGAATTCCGATGCTTTGTGTATTGCTTTTGTTCGATACTTAATGTATCGTCCTCGCATGCTTACAACCGTCGAGATTGTCTCGCCCCCAAGCTTCCGTGATGTCATCGCCCGCTGGCCGACCACCCGCGCGTTTGCCAGGGATGCCGGATGCTCGCCAACGCTGGTGCGGCAGTGGCGGCATCGCGATTCCGTGCCGGCGCAATATTGGCCTCGGATCATCGAGGGGGCGGCGCGCCGGGGTATCGTTCTGGTCGACCTCAGGCTACTGGCGCAGCTTGCTGCACGGCGCCGTGCTCCGGAGGCACGGGCATGACGGATTGTGTCATTGCCGTGCGTGGGCGCGAGCGGCGTGGGGTGTCGCGCATGATCGGCCGATGGCCGGAGGGCATCCGGTTCGAGGATGCGGACGTGCCGGTCGAGGGGTTCTTCAAAGGTGCGTTTCGCGAGGTGGCGGGTGTGTGGCCCGAATCAAGCCTCGGTACGGTCGGGCGAATCGCGCGCGGCCGCTGATCCAAGCAAGAAGGAGAGTTGCGTATGGCGGCCAAGAGGCCGAGGACCACGCGCGCCAATCGCGTCGCGGACAGGAGCGCCGGGGACAAAGGCACCGCGGACGCCGCCGATCTGCGGCTATTGGCACGGGATGCGGCGCTGGCGGCGCTAAAGCGCCTGGCGGATCTTTCGCGGAGCGAGGACGAGCGCGTGGCGCTGGCGGCGACCCAGGAACTGCTGAACCGGGCGTTCGGCAAAGCCTCCGCAACCGCCGCCGCCGAAGATGCGCCCACCAGCCAGCCCTTGATCATCAAGATCGTGCGGTTCAGCGACACCGAAATCGTCGAGTCCGAGAAAGGGGTACAGCGATGATCGAGCGGACTTCCCCCACACGGGGATCAACATCCGCGCAACCACCGGCGGACGCCAAGGAGATGGAAGCCATGGCGCGGCGCGCGTGGCGGGAGCGCGGCATCGTCATCCTGTGGCCGGACAAGATCAGGGACGAATGGGATCGCCAGCACGTGCTCAACATCGCAGCCGACCTCTATGGGAAACGGTGATGCCGATGCAGGCAATACAGCGCACGGGAGCCATGGGAGAGCAGGCCTTGTGGCAGGCGCACCTGGCGGTATTGCGGCAGGCCCTGCAGCTGCGCAAGCCCGACGCGGTCGCGCGCGTGCGCAGCGAGACCGGACGGCTGGAGCGCGAGATCGAAGCCTTGCAGGGGCGCAGGGCGCTGGCCGAGCGGGCGAGCGGCCCAAACGGCAGTGCGCTGGCGGAGCAACTTGCGGAGGTGATTGCGGAGCGGCTGCGGCGCGTCAGCGATCTGGCAGGACTGGTGCGGCAATGGGCAGGGAAAGGCAAGAGTATTGACCTGGGGCCGGTTGCCGAACTGAAGGCTCGACCGGCATCGATCGATCCGATTGACCTGCTGCAGGGCAAGGGAAAGCTGACCGAGGACCAGGTCCGCGCGGCGCGCGAGATCGGTTGGGTCTATGAGGCGATCACGCGGGCAGGCCGGGCTCGGGTCTCCCGGATGTGTGAGATCGACCCGCCCAAGGGGTGGCGGGAAATGCCGTTGCCGGAGCGTGCGGCGCTGATTCATGCCAAGCGGTTCCTGCCCTGGGCGGAGCGGTTGCGGGCCGCGGCGCCGATGACCCTGGATATTGTCCTGCGGGTGGCGGTGCTGGGTACGGCGATCTACCCCGTCGCCCGTCACCACAAGATCGGCTGGGCTTCGTGCGTCTCCAGGCTGGCGGACGGCCTCGATCTATATTGGCGACGCCCGGCGGCTGGCGATCCGCGCTGAAGGCAGCTACGCTCCCCGCCGTCCGATGCAGGCGAGAGGTGGGGAAGCATGGAGTTCCGAGTGGCAGACCGCTGGTTCGAGTTCCAGCGGATCGATGACGACATCACGCTGATCTGGGAACCGCATGTCG
>DATEOK010000275.1:0-31802 GCA_035274225.1 Dongiaceae bacterium | reverse complement strand
GATCGCCCGCGTCTTCGACTAGGCGCAGTGGGGAAGAAGTGCGCCGGAGTCGATGTCCTGGTTCATGTCTTCGATTGACCGCTCAGCTCTTGTCGTGCTTGTCGCGGCGGCGCTTGCCGAACAGCATCTTGCGCTCGAGGTGCGCGCACTGGGCGACGTAGAAGGACTGCAGGAACTCGACCACGATGCCGTCGTATTTGAAGCTCCAGTCGGCCTCGCTGATCCATTGGATCTTGCGGCGGATGGGGTCGGCGACATCGCGAAGGTGTTCGATTGAAGCACGCCGATCCACGCGCGCTCGAGTTCCGCTTCACCGTCGGGCGCGTTCTGGCCCTGGCCGGGCGCGCCCTGATGGCGTGCCGCTGGCACATCGCCCTCATCGGGGTACCGACCGCGATCGCCGCGGTCGGCGCCCGGTGGCTTGCATCTCCTTACATCGAGGCGGCTCCCGCCGCCTGGCAGGAGATGGTCCATGGTTGGCTGGGCGTGCTGGTCGAAACCGTCGCCTACGCCGCCATCACCTTTGCGGCGCTGTCCTACCTGCAGGGCCACGCTTTGAGTGCGCGGGAGGTCTTCCGGCTGCCATGGCGGCGCTTGCCGGCCATCCTGGTGGCCGGCCTCGCTTTGCAAGTCATGACCTGGTGGCCGGAAGCCCTGCTCGACTGGCCGGACGATCATCTCGTCGTCATCGACTACGCCATTCTCATCATCAACGTTCTTGTCTTCGACGTGCTGACCTTCGTCTGGCTGCCGGTTCAGCTGATCGAGAACGCATCCATCGTCTCTGCCCTTCGACGCAGCATCCACCTCGGCACGCGCCATCCCTGGCGCTTGTTGGCGATCGATATCGGCTTTTGGGGTGTCTACTACCTGTTTTTCGCAGTGGCCGGCCCGGTCTATCGGGCGATCGATCCTGAGTGGATGGATCTCGCGTGGCGCGTCGTGGTCACGGTGTGGATCGTGTTCGGCTTGCCGATGGCGTGCTGCCTGTCGGCGGCAGCCTATCACCTGGTCCGCGGCGAACGCGAAGGGCCCTCGCCGGAGATGCTGGCGCGGGTGTTCGACTAGCGAGGATTGCTTCGAGTCGAGCGCGAGTGTCCTGATTCGAACCGTCTCGCGGACGTCTTCGAATAAGAGCGCGCTCAGCTCTTGTCGTGCTTGTCGCGGCGGCGCTTGCCGAACAGCATCTTGCGCTCGAGGTGCGCGCGCTGGGCGACGTAGAAGGACTGCAGGAAGTCGACCACGATGCCGTCGTATTTGAAATTCCAGTCGGCGTCGCTGGTCCACTGGATCTTGCGGCGGATGCGGTCGGCGATTTCGCGGCGGGTCTGGGCGGCATGCACATCGGTGCGGCGCAGCACCGCTTCCAGAGTCTGCAGCTCGTAGATGCCGTAATGCTCGAGCTGTTGCGGCTCGAACGTGAAGCGGGTGCCGACCGGCTGCGGCCGCAGCGTCGGGCCGGCGCCGGTGGGCGAAACCGCGCTATCCACCAGGTCGGGCAGCAGTGCCGCCTTGGGCGAGGCCACCACCAGCGTGCCCGCCACCATGTCGCCGATCCGCAGGCCCTGTCGGTTGAACAAAGGCATCAACACGAAGATGCCGATCCAAATCGTCGCGCACAGGCGCACCAGCCCCGCGTTGCCGACAACATCGGGCGTCATCAGGACCGACAGCGGCAGGAACACCTCGATCTCGCGCACCAGGTTGCGCACGACCACGGAGCTTGGCCTCAGCGGCCCGCCCGCGCGGTCGATCACCCGCAGGCCGAGCAGCCGCTTGCCCGGCGTGCGGCCGCGCCAGATCAGCTCGAAGAAGGAGAAGTAGAAAGTGCGGATCAGGAAGAAGACGACCAGGCCGAAGGCCACCGCGTAATTGTCCAGCAGTTCGGCGAGCCAGAGGGTGCCGAACACCAGCACCAGGACCGCACCCCCGATGAACAGCGCGTCGATCAGAAAGGCGCCGGCGCGTTCGCCGCGCTCCGCCAGCTCGACCCGCAGTTCCACGCCTTCGGGCGTCAGCACCGTGGTCTGGCGCCGGCCGCTGTCCGCCCGCTCCAGCTTAGTGCTGGTCCTTGCGGTCGCGGCGTAGAGGCGGGCGTCAGTCATGGCCGCCCTCGTCCAGCGTGCGGCGGCCGCTCAGGAAATAGAGCGACCACAGCGCCAGCATGCCGAGGCCGATGCCATAGCGGGCGAAATCGTCGGTGATGACCTGGCGTCCGATGCCTTCCAGCACGCCTGCGATGGCCAGCATGACGACCGCGCCCAAAGCGACGAGGCCGGCCACGCGGCCACGATCGGCCAGGCTCTGCAGCCGGGTCTTCTGCCCGGGAAACAGGAACGCGTCGGCGATGGCGAGCCCGGCGCCGCCACACAGCGCGACCGCCAGCAGCTCCGTTCCGCCATGGATGATCAGCCAACCGCCGAGCTCGAAGCCAAGGCCACGGCTGGCATAAAGCGCGAAGAACGAGCCCAGCATCAAGCCGTTGCTCACCAGCAGCAGCAGGGTCGGCGCGCCGAGCGCGATGCCGAGCGCGAAGCACATCAGGGCGATGCGTGCATTGTGCACGAACAGGAAGGACGAGAAGGCCGTCAACGTACCGCCGGCCTCGGTGCCACCGTCATAGAGACCCTCGCGCAGCGTTTCGGTCGTGGAGGCGGGCGAGCGGCCCTGCGCCATGTCTCCCATCAGGGTGTAGTACCATTCGGGATCGGCCATGGTGAGCCAGTAGCCGGCGAGCGCGGCAAGGACCGTGACCGCGATGCTCAGCAGGATCGGGCGGCCGATCGTGCGCACCGCCGCCGGCCAGGAGCGCCCGAAGAACTCGCCCAGGACTTCGCCCAGGCTGGCGCGCGGGCCGTAGATCTGGAAATAGGCGCGGTTGGCGAGATTCTCGAGATAGCCGAGCAGGCTGCGGTCGAGCGAGATCGCCCGCGCGACGCTGAGCGAGGAGAGCGCGGCGCGATAGAGCGTCGGCAGACGCATCAGCTCGGAGGGCGCCAGCGCGACGCCGGACTTCCGCTCCATGCGCGCCACCAGGGCGTCGAGCTCGCGCCAGCTGGCTTCGCGCTCCTTGCGGAACTGGCTGCTCTTGAGGGTCGTGCGCTTCATGACGTCAGATCAGCTCCCGCCGCTTGATGTCGAGATAGCGGTTCAACAGGTCGGTACCGAAGCGGTCGTGCGGCGCCTCCAGGCACTGCACGCCGAGGCGGCGCAGCCGCTCCAGCACCACCAGACGGTCGCGCCTCATATCCTCGGCCGCGACCGATTCGGCGACCTCGCGGAAGGCATGCGGGTGCTGGTCGATCATGGCATCCATCTGCGGATCCTTGAGCGTGACGAACAGCACCAAGTGGCGGTTGGCCAGCCGCGCGACATTCTCCACCATCAGCTCCGCCGTCACGGTATCGACGAACTCCGTCATAAGGATGATGAGCGATCGCCGGTTCAGGCGGTTCATGAGGTCGGTGAGGGCAAGGGTGAAGTTGGTCTCGACCGCGGAATACTCGATCTCCGCCACCTGCCGGCGCAGGCGGTTGAAGATCTGCACCCCGCCGACCGGCTCGACATAGCGGTCGACCTGGGCATCGAACGCCATCAGCCCGACACGGTCGCCGGCTTTGAGCGAGACGTAGGACAGCATCAGGCCGGCGTTGATGGCGTGGTCGAGCTTCGGAATGCCGGCCAGCGGCTCCTGCATCAGGTGGCCGGTGTCGAAGGCGAGGATGATCTGGTGGTTGCGCTCGGTGCGGAACTCCTTGCTCACCAGCCGGTAGTGGCGCGCCGAGTGTTTCCAGTCGATGGTGCGCCGGTCGAGGCCGGGCATATACTCGCGCAGGGCGTCGAACTCCGAGCCGGTGCCGAGCTCGCGCTGCGCCTTCACCCCCAGCATGGAATCGATCGCGGTGAAGTGCAGCGCCGCGCCGCGGGCGGCGCGGATCGACGGCAGGATGTGGAGCTTCACGCCCATCGCCATGCGATAGCGCCGCTCCACCAGTCCGTAGGTGCCCCGCCAGCGCAGCCACAGCGCTTCGATCTCCGCCATGCCGCGCCGCAGGGGGCGCAGCGGAATCTGGAAGCTGACTGCGTTCTCTGGCGCCAGCGCGGCGCGCGACAGCGGCGGGGCATCCACGATCGGCGCGATGTCGAGCCGCGCCTCGATCGCAGGCGGCAGGTTCGGCCAGTCGGCCGACACCGCGATCTCCAGGTTCGCCGGCTCGCCGATGAACAGGCTGTCGATCGGCCGCACGGTGACCGACAGCCGCCGGGTCGGCAGCGCCCGCAGGCTGTCGAACGCAATCAGCGCCAACACAAACAACAGGTACGTCAGCCCGATCGGCCACAGGTCGGCGTCCAGCGCGGCCACGGCCAGCGACAGCGGCGCGGCCGCTGCCACCAGCACGATCGCGCGGCGCGTGGGCTGGATCATCGCGGTGCCGGCACCTGGTCGATGATCTGCGCGATCACATGCTCCACCGTGATGCCCTCGATCTCCGCGCCCGGCGCCAGCACCAGGCGGTGGCGGAGGCACGGAACGGACAGGAACTTGACGTCGTCCGGGATCACATAGTCGCGCCCCTCGATCGCGGCATAGGAGCGGGCGGCGGTCGCGAGCATGTTGGCGGCACGCGGCGACGCGCCGAACTGCAGCGATGGGTGATCGCGGGTCGCGCGCACCAGGTCGACGACATAGGCCACGATCTCTTGCGACAGCCGGACGCCGGCGGCGACCTTGCGACACTCGCCGATGCCGGCGAGGTCGACGACGGCGGTGATGCCGAGCTCCGCGGGGCTCGGCATGATGCCGCGATGGCCGTGTCGCGCGACGATCTCCAGCTCTTCGCTGCGCTCCGGATAGCCGAGCACGTGCTTGAACAGGAAGCGGTCGAGCTGCGCCTCGGGCAGCGGATAGGTGCCCTGCTGCTCGATCGGGTTCTGGGTCGCGATCACGATGAAGCCGCTGCCGAGGTCGTGGGTGGTGTTGTCGATGGTGACCTGGCGCTCCTGCATCGCCTGCAGCAGGGCGGCCTGGGTCTTGGGCGGGGTGCGGTTGATCTCGTCCGCCAGCAGCACCTCGGTGAAGATCGGGCCCTTCACCAACTGGAAGGTGTTGGACTGGAAGTTGAACAGGTTGGTGCCGAGGACGTCGCCCGGCATCAGGTCGGGGGTGAACTGGATGCGCCCGAATTTCAGCGACATCGCCGCCGCAAAGGAACGCACCAGCAGCGTCTTGGCTGTGCCGGGCACGCCCTCCAGCAGCACGTGCCCTTCGGAGAACAGGCTGACCAGCAGCAGATCCAAGGCTTCGTCTTGTCCCACGACCGCCTTGTGCACCTGCTCCTTCAGCTGCTCAGCGATCGCTTGAACCTTTTGCAACTCCATACAGAAACTCCTGCTTCCATGCATGCAAGTCGGCGGCGAGGCGCAGCGCCCGCCCCGGGTCGGTGGAATGGGATTTCGCCGTCGCCTCGATGGCGGCGGCGATCGGCTGCAGCCGCGAGTTCAGCCGCCGCGCGTCGGCGAGGTCGTCGAGCCAGTCGATCTGGCGGTTCTCGGTCAGGCCGCGTGGGCCATTCAGCCGCGCCACCAGGTCGGCGATCTGTGCCTTGAGATAGCGCGTCAGCACCAGCTCGACGGTGCCTTTGCGGCTGCCCTGGCGCAGCAGGTCGGCGGTGGTGCGGATCAGCGTCACCTTGCCCGGCTGCAAGGCGCGCTGGCCCGCCTCCGGCCGGCCGAAACGCATCAGGCCGGCCCAGATCGCCAGTGCGACGGCGACCGCCGCCGACAGCGTCACGATGCCGAACGGCAGCTCGAACGCGGTGCGCATGAGGTTGGGCCGCAGCTCCAGGCCGTGGATGGTCTCGTCGAAGATGACCGCGCCGCCGCGCGGCCGCAGCGCCTCGATGATCGAGATCGCGACGACCGCATTGTCGGCCTGGTCGATGCCGTGATTGGCAATGAGGTCGGGATCGGACAGGATCCACTGCTGGCCGGTCCCGAGATCGGCTTCGCCGATCAGCACGCCGCCTTGCAGCGAGACGATCGGCCTCACCGAAGCGCCGATCATGATCTGCGGATCGGTCAGCTCGACCGTGCCGCCGAAATCGGGCACTTCGACGGTGAAGGTGCCTTTCAGGCGCCTGATCATGCCGTCGGTGTGCGCGCGCTTGAGCACCAGTTCGACGTCGTCGAGCGAAACCTTGTCCATGGTCTCGACCCAGCGCGGCTTGGCTGGATCGCGGGAGCCGTCCCACTTGGGCAGCACCAGCAGGCCGTGCCACAGGTCGCCGAGGCCGCCGACCATCTCTTCCGATGTTTCGCTGCCATCGGGCTCGGCCAGCACCAGCAGGCTGCCTCGCCCGGCCTTCTCGGTGGTTCGGAAGCGGCTGACCATCACCGGCACGTCGATGCGCTTCAGCGTCTCCATCAGCGCCTTATGACCCAGCGCGGAGCTGGAATAGGTGGTCGGGCCGATCTCGAAATCAGGGTCGTCGACGCCGAACATCTCGAGATAGATCATGCCGACGAAGGCGGCGGTGCCGACCGCGATGATCGCGAGCAGGGTGCGGGGCGAGAACAGTTCGCCCGGGCGGCCCGTCTTCGCTTCGGCCTGGATGCTCATGTGCTGAACGCTCCGGACTCGCCGATCAGCCGGTACTGATCGAGGCAGGCGCGGTAGATCTGCTCGTTCGCGCTCTGGCCGCCGAAGCGGCTGATCTCGACCGCGCCAACCAGCATCTTGAGGGCGCCGCGGTCGGATGCAGGCAGCTCGGACCGGCGCGCGATCTCGCGGCTGGTCATGGACTTCGCCCAACTGGTGCCGAGGCGCCGGCGCAACGCTTCGAGCGCGCGCAGCAGCATTAGGTGGATTGCCTCGGCATAGGCGCCGGACCGCGCCAGCCGCTCGATCTCGTCCAGGTCCGGCAGCGGAGCGTCGGCGGTCCGGATGATCGGCTGGGTGGCGAGCTGGAGCGGCTGGTCGATCTTCTTCTTCGACACGCGCCGGCCGAACCCGTAGGTGCCGTAGAGGTGATAGCCGACGATGCAAAGCGTGACGACGAGGACCGCGATCAGCAGGTAGAGGAAGACCTTCGGCGGAATCGGGATGCCACGGTTGGGCTCCGGCGGCGCCTTCTGCGTGGGCGGCTCATGCTGGAGCGAGGGGTCCTTGGCAATATTGTCGGCCTGCTGGCGCACCCGTTCAGCCAAGGGCGCATCGCGCTGGATGTCGCTGCGTTCGAGGGCTTTCTCGGCCTCGTTGCGGATCTGCTCGGCGTCGGTTTCCTGCGCCCACGCCGGGGCCGACGGGCACAGCGTCGCCAGCGCGAGCAGCAGCCAAAGGCCGCGGGCCTTGCAGTTCATCGCCTTGACCCGAATTCCCCCAATCACCGGCGTCCAGTTATCCAGCCCCTCATATGCCTGGGCCAAAGACGCCGCAGGACATAAACCCTAGCATGCCAGGGGAATACGGCCAAGTGTGGGCGATGATGCCGGCAGGGCTCTGGTGTGGTTAATGCCGCGTAACCATTACGTCTTTGACCGTGGCTTCGGCGGCTTCTGCATTGTGAAAGTATCGGGCCGGATGCCGCGCTCCAGCTCGCGCCATGTCACCGGCGCGACGACGGGAAAACCGGGCAGTGCGCGCGGCGAATAGGCACCGACGGCGGTCAAGCCGCGGCTGTTGGACAGCCAGTTGAGGAACAGGCGGCCCTGCCGATTTGCCTTCGCGGCCGTGGTGACGTAGCGGTCCGGCGCCGCCGCGGCCAGCCGCTCGGCGATACTCCTGCTGTAGGCATGCGCCTCGTCCCAGTCGAGATCGGGCTCGATCGGCGCCATGACATGGACGCCGGTGCCGGTCAGCTTGGGCCAGCTGTCGAGGTCTTCCGCCTTCAGCACCGCGCGCAGTTGCAGCGCCGAGTCCGTGACGAAGCGCCAATCCAGTTCGTCGCCGGGTTCGAGCACGAACACCAGTCCATCCGGCCGCTCGATGTCGTCGACGGTCGAGCCCCACGGGTGCAGCTCGACCACGTCGATCTCGACCAGCCCGAGCAGGCCTTCGAGGTTGTCGACCCAGAGGCGGACGCTTTCGCCGCCTTCGCGCTTCTCGATCGGCAGCTGGTGCACGGCATCGGGCACATGCGGGAACCGGCCCTGGTGATAGAAGATCTTGCCGCCGGCATGCCGCACCAGGCGCAACGGCCGGCGGCCGAGATAGGCGAGGGCGTCCTTCGCCGTCTTCTTCCAGTACGCCCGCAGCGCGTCCTTGCTGGGCGCGACCGCATCGGGCAGAAGCTGCTGGATGCTGTCGCCCAACGGTGCCGATTTCGGCTCTCGGGTCTTGGATGGCGTCGTGCGTGCCGACGTGCGTGCTCCAGGCAGTTCCTGGCGCAGCAATGAGAGTCCTTCCCATGGGTCGCGATCCAGGAAGGGCAGGCGCTTGGGCAGGTTCTCGACCGTGAAGTGGTTGGAGCGGATGCCGGGACCGAGCTCGTCCCATGCCAGCGGCGTCGACACCGCGGCGCCGGGGCGGGCGCGCGTCGAATAGGCGGCGACGGCAGTCGCACCCATGCCGTTGCGCAGATAGTCGACGAAGATGCGGCCATCGCGCACTTTCTTCGCCATGTTGGCGGTGTAGCGGCGCGGCGCATCGGCCGCCATCTGCTCGGCGATCGATTGCGCAAAGCGCTTGACGGCGTCCCAGTCGGCTTTGGGCGTCAGCGGGAACACGACGTGCAGGCCCTTGCCGCCGGTCGTCTTCACGAAACTCTGCAGGCCGAGGTCGGCGAGGCGCGTCCGCGCTTCGAGCGCGGCGTCGATCACCTGCTGCCACGGCACGTTGTCGCCGGGATCGAGGTCGAGGGTCACGCGATCGGGCCGCTCGGGATCGTCCGCCTTGGCGCCCCAGGGATGGATCTCGAGCACGCTGGCCTGCACCAGTTCGAGCAGGCCGGCGAGGCTGTCGAGCGCCAGCATCGGCTCCTTCTCGCCGGGCACCTTCACCAGCCGCACGGCATCGCCCAATCCCGCCCATTTGTGCTTCTGGAAAAAGCACTGTTCCTGCACGCCGCCTGGGCAGCGCACCAGGCTCAAGGGCCGGTCGGCGATATGCGGCAGGATCCAGTCGGCGATCTCGGTATAGAAGTCGGCGAGACCCTGCTTGGTGATTCCTTGATCCGGCCACTCCAACCGGCCGGGGTTGGTCAGCTTGACCGGCGGCATGGCCTCCGCCGGCGCCTTCGCCGCGGCACTCCGATTGCGCACGACCTTGGCGGGATCGGCGCCTTCGACGATTTCGCGGAAGGTCGCGTGCCGGATGACTCCGCTTCCGGTGCGGCCGCGAAACTCGATCTCAGCGACCAGCTTCGGCTCGACCCACTTCGCGCCTTTGGCGACCGCGGTCTCGTCCTTCAGTGGCGCGGTGCTGGTGCGCATGGGATCGAGCCTCTGCCACAGGGCCGAGGCGTCGCTGGCGCTGAAGCCGCTGCCGACGTGGCCGGAGGGCGTGAGCTTGCCGCCGACATGCTCGCCCAGCACCAACGCGCCGATGGCGCGCTTGGAGGCGGTGGAGATCACGAAGCCGGCGATCACGAACTCGCCGCGCTCGGTGGCCTTGATCTTGACCCAATTGTTCGTCCGTCCCGACTGGTAGGGCGTGGAAATGCGCTTGGAGACGATGCCTTCGAGGCCCAGCCGGCCGGCGGCGCGGAAAACGGCGTCTCCCTCGCCCTCGATATGGTCGCTGTAGCGGATGCGGCTGGTGTCGCCGTGCGCCGCGATGATCTTGGCCAGCGCTGCCTTGCGGTCCTTGAGCGGCGCGGCCCGCACGTCGTAGCCATCGAGATGCAACAGGTCGAAGGCATAGAGGATGAGCGTGCCGCTGCCAGTCGTCAACGCATCGACCAGCGCCGTGAAGCTGGCGACGCCGGTCTCGGTTTGCACCACGACTTCCGCGTCGATCAGCGCGGATTTCACCGGCAGCTGCACCACTGCATCGGCGACGCCAGTGAAGCGCTCGGTCCAGTCGAGGCCTTTGCGCGTCAGCAATCTGGCCTTGCCGTTCTCGATGCGGACCTGGACGCGGTAGCCGTCGTACTTGACCTCGTGCACCCAATCAGCGCTGGACGGCGCCTTCTCCACGGCGCTGGGCAGCATCGGCTCGATGAACTTCGGCAGCTTCTCCGGCTTGGCCTTGGGCATCGCGGAAGGATCGACGGCAGGCTTGCTGCGCTTGCGTGCCTTCTTGCCGGCCACTGCGACTTCGCCGCCTTGCCGCGACGACCATACGCGGTCGTGGTCGGCGGCGATCTCCGCGATGTCGCGGCCGGTCGCAGCGGACGCCGGCATCTCCTGCAGGATGTCCGGCGCGTCGACGGACCGCGCCGCTTCGTCTTCAGACTTGAACAGCAGCCAGGCCTCCTGCTTCTCGCGCGGCTTCGGCGCCATGCGCACCAGGTGCCAGATGCCCTTCAGCTTCTTGCCGTTCAGGCGGAACTTGAGATGTCCCTTGCGATAGCCGAACTCGGGGTCGAATTCCGGCGACCAGGTGCCCTTGTCCCACACCATGACCGTGCCGGCGCCGTATTCGCCTTCCGGGATCACGCCCTCGAAGTCACCGTACTCAAGGGGATGGTCCTCGACATGGACCGCGAGGCGCTTCTTGTTGGGAATGAGGCTCGGCCCCTCCGGCACCGCCCAGCTCTTGAGCACGCCGTTCAGCTCCAGGCGGAAATCGTAGTGCATCCGGCGCGCGGCATGCTTCTGGATGACATAGGCGTTGCCGCTCTCGGTGGCGGGCTGCTTGCCGGCGGGCTCCGGGGTCTTGGAGAAATCCCGCTTGGCTCGGTAGACGTCCAGAGACTTGCTCATCGCGCGGGAGTTTAGGGGATTTGCGCGACTGTTCCCACTCCCCGCGTGGGGTTGATCGCAGGGCCACGGATGTGCGACCGTTTTAGGAAATGCCACCGATGGCGAGGACCAACATGTGTCGTAACATTCGGACGCTCTACAATTTCAAGCCGCCCGCGACGGAGGCGGAGATCCGCGCGTCTTCCGTGCAGTTCGTGCGCAAACTGAGCGGCTTCAATAAGCCGTCCAAGGCCAACGAGGCCGCCTTCAACCACGCGGTCGATCATGTCGTGGACGCGGTCCACGAGTTGCTGAACTCGCTGGTGACGACGGCCGAGCCGCGCGACCGCGAGGTCGAGGCTGCCAAGGCGAAGGCCCGGTCGGCCGAGCGCTACCGCACCGCCGCGCGCTAGGGTGGCGTCCGAAAAACTGACCCTGGTGGTGGACGCCGAGCGACGGGTTTCGGCGTTGCTCGACGCACCGCCGCGCGCCTTCGCCTGCTGCGTGCTGGCGCACGGTGCGGGCGCCGGGATGACCCATCCGGCGATGGCCGCGGTCGCAGCCGAGCTGGCCGAGCGCGGCATCGCGGTCTTGCGCTACCAGTTCCCTTACATGGAGCAAGGCTCGAAGCGGCCCGATCCGCCGGCGCTGTGCCACGCCACGGTGCGTGCTGCCGTCGCGGAAGCCGGCAAGCGCCTGCCGAAGCTGCCGCTGATCGCAGGCGGCCGCTCGTTCGGCGGACGCATGACCTCGCAGGCGCAGGCCAAGGCGCCGCTGCCTGGCGTGCTAGGGCTGGCCTTCCTCGGCTTTCCGCTGCATCCGGCGGGCAAGCCGTCCGAGGAGCGCGCTGCGCATCTGTCGGACGTGAATATCCCGATGCTGTTCCTGCAGGGCACGCGCGATGCATTGGCCGAACTGTCGCTGTTGCGCCCGGTGGTGGAACGGCTGGGCAAGCAGGCAACGCTCGCCTTGCTCGACATGGCCGACCATTCGTTCCACGTGCCGGCCAAGACCGGGCGTAAGGACGCGGACGTGCGACGCGAGATGCTGGATGCGCTGGCGGCCTGGACCAGGGCGCTGGTCTAGCCGGTCTTGGCCGGTTTTTCCTTGATCTTCATGCGGCAGAGCGCGGTCGCGCGCTTGGCGATCGCCGCCTGCGTGGAGTGCGGATCGAGCTCCAGATAGCGCTCCCATACCGGCAGCGCGTCGTCGAAGCGGTCGAGCTTGGTCAGCAGCAGGCCGAGATTGAACTGGGCGTCGGCATAGTCGGGCTGCGCCTGCATCGCGCGGCGGTATTCGGCGATAGCAAGGTCGTCATGGCCTTCGTCCTCCGCAGCGATGGCGAGGTTGTACCAGGCTTCCGCGAAGGCCGGATCGCGCGCGACCGCGATCTGCCAGGCGATCTTGGCATCGGCGGCGCGGCCCTGCGCATCGAACACGTTGCCGAGGTTGAAGGGGATGACCGGGTCGCTGGAATCCGCGCGCATGGCTGTGGTGTAGAGCGTCTCGGCGGTGCCGTGATCGTTGCGCTCCTCCGCCTCCTCTGCATCGGCGACCACATCATCAAGGCTGCGCGCCTGCTGCTCTAGCGGCATGTGGAATTGGCCGCTGAGTTCCGCCAGCTGGCCTGACAGCTCGTGCAGCAACTGGCCGCTCGGGCCCTCCGCAAGCCGGGTCTCGGCGAGGTGGCTGCCGCGCCGGCGCAGGGTGATCGAGGCCTCCAGGATATGGCGCAGCGCGACGCCTTGCGCCAGCAGGCGGCCGGCTTCGCGCGCCGCCACCAGGTCGCGGTAGGAGTAGCGCTCATCCACAGGCTCGAATACGTCGAACAAGGTAAGGCAAGCGATGAGCGTGGGCGTGAGGCCCGCAATGCGCCCGAGATCCGGTGCGCCGAGATTGCGTTCGATCGCCTCCGGTGCCCGCGCCAGGCCCAGGCGCCGCCGCAATTCCACTTCGCTGATAAGCGGTGCGGTCGCCGGGAGGCCGACCGGCATGCGCACGCGTCCATCCGGCAGCGTGTCCGACGCGGCGGAATGGCCGACCGCAATCACCGTCACACGCGCACTCGGCTTGGTCGCGAGCTTGGCCCCGCGCAGGCGCACTAACTGATCGAGCCGCCGGCGCGTCACGCCGTGCATGCGTCCCACCAGGAACAGCGTCTGTCCGGCCAACGGGCCGGTGGGCTCAGCGCTCACGATCATCGTGCCTGTTCTGCCGCACCTCGGGTGCGGCCGTACGCCTAGGCGCGCTTGCGCGCCTTTGGCTTGCGAATCTCCGTGGCCGCCGCCTTCTTATCCGCTGCCGCGGGCTTCTTTTCAACCGGTGCCGGCTTCTTGCTCGGCGCGCGCGGCCGGCGGACCTCGGCGTTGCCGCCGCCTTCGGCTTCCAGGCTGCGCTTCAAGGCGTCCATGATGTTGACGACCTTGCTCGGGGCAGGGGTCTCCTGCACCGCGAAGGACTGGCCGGCCTGCTTGGCGCGCAGCATGCTCACCACCGCCTCTTCATAGCGGTCGGTGAACTTGTCCGGCTCGAAATGGCCGGACTTGCGCTCGATGATGACCTCCGCGATCCCCATCATGTCCTCGGGCAGCTTGATGTCGGCGATGTCGGAGAAATATTCCGCGTCCTGCCGCACCTCGTACGGATAGCGCAGCGTGGTCGCGATGATGCCCTTGCCGCGCGGTGCCAGCATCAGCATGCGCTCGCGTCGCTGGAGCACGACGCGGCCGATGCCGACCACTTCCTTGGCGGCCATCGCGTCGCGGATGACGGCGAACGCCTCTTCGGCGACCCTGTCGTCGGGCGCGAGGTAGTAGGGGCTGTCGAGGTAGATCTGGTCGACCTCGGCTTCCGGCACGAAGGCCTCGATCTCGATCAGCTTGGTGCTCTCGATCTTGAGCGCTTCCAGGTCCTCGTCCTCGACCACAACATACTGGCCCTTGCTGACCTGGTAGCCTTTGACGCGATCCGACGGATCGACCGGCTCCTCGGTCACCGAATCCACCATGTTCTGCTTCAGGCGGTTGCCGGTTTTGCGGTTGAGCGTGTTGAACGATACGCGCTCGGCCGCCGACGTCGCGTTGAACAGTGCGACCGCGCAAGAGACGAGCGACAGCTTGAGATAACCCTTCCAGGAGGACCGCGGCATTGAACCAGCTCCGAAGATCAATGAAACCGAGAAAGTTCTAGAAGAAAGTCGTTTAATCCACTGTAAACATTAGCGGCTTGTAGATCGCCTGTCACGCTTCAGCGCGCGGCGAGCTTCTTCAGGCTTCATCCGCGGTCCGAAAAACATACGCAATGACACACTCTAGTATAAGCATATGAAAGGTAACACAAATTACCTTGGCCTTCGGTCATTGAGATTGCAAGCGACACCACGACCCTGCTGAATAGCGCCCAATTGCCCGAGTCATGGGAGCTGCTACCGTGACTACCCGCTTCGTCGCCAAGCTCTCGGCGCCGCGCCAAGTGCGTATTGCGCAGCGTCCGCGAGTCCATGAGCTGATCGACGACGCGTTGCGCGCCGGCGTGTGCTGGCTCGCGGCCCCCGCCGGCTATGGCAAGACTACCGCGGCGGTCGATTACCTGCATGGAACCAAGGCGTCCTACGTCTGGTACCGGGTCGACGAGGGCGACCAGGACATCGCCCGCTTCTATCACTATCTCGCCCGCACGCTGCGCTCGGAAAAGACCGCGGAGGCGATGCCGGTGTTCGGCGCAGAGTATGCCGAGCGGCCGCGCGAGTTCGCCCGGATGTTTTTCCGTTCCTATTTCGAGCATCTGGAGCCGGGCACGATCCTCGCGCTCGACGACCTGCACGACGCCAACACCCCCGAGTTCCGCGCCATGCTGGCGGTCATGCTGCGCGAGCTGCCGGAGGGCATTCGCTGCATCTGCCTCTCGCGCACGCTGCCGCAGGACGAGTTGAGCGAGCTTGCCTTGCGCGGCCAGCTGGTGGTGGCCGACCAATCCGAGCTTGCCTTCTCGGACGCGGAGGCGCGCACCCTGGTCGAGCTGCGGTCGAAGCGCGTGGGCCAGGTCGACGTCGCCGCCGCGCGCGGCTGGGCGGTCGGACTCGTGCTGCTGGCGGAACGCGGCGCGGTGGTGCCAAGCGGCCCTGATGATCTCGCGAGCGGTGGCAGCGCGCTGTTCGACGTGCTGGGCCGGCACTTCTTCCACACCCTGCCGAGCAGCGACCAGAGCATGCTGCTGGAGCTCAACCTCCTGCCGGAGATCAGGTCGGACCTCGCGAACGCGCTGACCGGCTCTAGCGACGGTGCCAAGTTGCTGGAGCGCCTCTACCAGGGCCAGCTGCTGATCAACCGGGTGGGATCCAATCGCGGCGTCTTCCACCTGCACGACCTGCTGAGGGAGTTCCTGGACAACCGGCTTTCGCTCCATGTGTCGGCAGAGGAGCAGGCGCGGCTGCGGGCCAAGGCGGCGACGGTCCTGCGCGACGCCGGCCGGGTCGACGAGGCGATCGCCCTGGCGCTGCAGGCCGGCGCTTGGCCGCTGGCGCGCACGCTGATCCTGGAGTGCGCGGCGGCGATCATTTCGCAGGGCGGTCGCGCGACGTTCATCGAATGGTGCGGACGGTTGCCGCAGCCGGAGATGAATGCCTGGCTGCACTACTGGCTGGGCGTCGCGCACATGGCAGACGACGCGGCTGCGGAGCGTTGCTTCGCAAAGGCATGGACCTTGTTCGAGGAAAGCGATGACCTCGCCGGTCAGTGCCTGACGGTGGCGCGGACCATCCTGGTGAAGACGGACAGCTGGCGCACCCACGAAGGGTTGGCGCTGTGGACCCAGCGAGCCGGACAGCTACTCGACGAGGGGCTTCCTCAGCTGTCGCCGGAGGAAGAGATGCTGGCGTGGACCGGCATCGTCCGGGCCCTCGACTTCACGGACGAGGACCGGCGCGGCACCGCCTCGGGCGATGCGCTCACGATCCAGCTGCTCGACCGGCTATCGCGACGCCCGGGCGGGGATTCGACAACAATGCGGCTGATGGCGAGCGAATCGCTGATCGAGCGCGCGGTCTCGACCGGCCGCTCCGAGGTGTTCGAGCAGGCGGTCGACAGCGTGATCGACGATCTGCGCGATCCCGCGGTCTCGCCCTGGGCCCTTGGGATGTGGCTGGTCGCGTTCGGCGCCGCTTCGGGGCGCTATTTCCCGTATACCAGGCGCGGCTTCCCCTATGCCACGGCTGATGACGCGTTGCGCGCGGGGATCGAGATCGGCGAAAGCCAGTCGCTGAGAGGCGTTGAGTTCGGCGCACTCTATCATCTGCAGCTGCAGATGAAGCTGCGCAACGACTTCACCGAGTTCAGCCGCCTGGTCGGGCGCCTGGGCGAGATCGCGGACAGCCGATACACCACCCAGGTGGCTGTGGTTGCGGACTGCCAGGCGGCCATGCACACTTGGCAGAAGGATTTCCCGGCCGCGTACCGCGATTGCGAGCGCTTCATGGCCGCGATCGAAGCGGCCGACGAGCCGCTGCTGGAACGCTGGCCGCACTACGTTACGAAATACCAGGTGCTGCTCGGCGACCGCAAGCCCCGGGAGGCGGCGGCGCTGCTGACTGAGATCCTGCCGCGCCTGGAAGGCGGCATGCATGCGAGGACCGTGTTGTGTATCCGCGCCGCCGTCGCGCTCGCCGCCAAATGGAATGGGGACGAGACCTACCAGAACCACTTGCGCGCCTTCGCGGACCAGCTTCGCATTGCGCAGTGGCCTGCGATTCTCCTCAATCTGCCTGGCCTGCTCGCGGAGCTGCTGGCGGATGCGCTCGAATACGAGCTCGAGGTCGAGCTGTGCCGATCCTTGATCGCGCAGCGCCGGCTGGCCGCGCCGGTCCGCCGGCCCGAGAGCTGGCCCTGGTCGATCAAGGTACGCGTGCTGGGCGACTTCGGCATCGAGCGCGACGGCGCCGCCGTCGAGCTCGGCGCCAAGGCGCCGACCCGCGCGCTCGACATCCTGCGCATGCTGGCCGTTTCGAAAGACCACGCTTGCCCGCTCGAAAGCCTGCAGGACGCGCTGTGGCCCGACCTCGATGGCGACCAGGCAAAGGCGGCGTGCGAGCAGGCGCTCCACCGGCTGCGCAAGCTGTTGGGCGCCGGAGACCTGATTGCGCAGCGTGAAGGCCGGCTGCGGCTCGCCACCGACCGGATCTGGATCGATGTCACCGATTGGGAAGCGCGCCTGCAGCAGCTCTCCAATGCGGACCCGTCCGAGGCGACGTCGCGCGCCCAGCTGGAGCGGCTGTTCGGCGACTTCACCGGGCCGGTGCTGTTCCGCGGCCAGGCCTCCAGCTGGGCACAGCCGGTCGCCGAGCGCGTGCAGAACAAGTTCGTCGAGCTTGCCATCCGCCTCGGCAAGCCGTTGGAGGCGCGCGGCGATGGTCGGCCGGCGCAGAGCTACTACCTGCGTGCGCTCGAGATCTTTCCACACTCCGCCCGGCTGTCCCACGCGCTCATCCAGGCGCGGCTGGCGCAGGGCGACAATGCCGGCGCGATCGACGAATATTCGCGCTACGAGCGCATGCTGAAGGCGGCCGGCGAGGATGCGCCGTCGCCCGCCATCCGCGCCCTGGTCCAGCCGCTCCTGAAGGCGACGCGCCTCAACGCCTAACCACGTCGGTCCGGGATTACCGTAACGTGCTTTCTTCCCGCCAATCGGCGGCTACCTTCTGGCTGCGGAGAGTGGCAAAGCGGTCACATCTTGGAAGATGTTCCCAGGCCGGATGGGGGCGGAAAGGGATAGGCATGTGCGGGGTCCTGGGTTTCGTCGACAAGAGACGTCGCCTCGGTGACACGGAGCACGACAAGCTCTGCCGGAGGATGATGGCGACGATCGCCCACCGCGGCGGCGAGGGCAGCGGCGTCCATCGGGTCTCGAACATCACGCTAGCCCATACGCGGCTCCGAATCCTGGATCTCGATGCGCGCTCCGATCAGCCCTTTGCGAGCCCGCAGTCTCGGGCGGTCCTGACATTCAACGGCCAGATCTACAATCACCTCGCTCTCAAGGCCGAGCTGGCGAAACACTTCAACTACCGCACGGCATCCGATACGGAAACGCTGTTGTACGCCTACTCACGGTGGGGCCGGCGCTTTGTCGACAAGCTTCGCGGCATGTTCGCGTTCGGCCTCTGGGACAAGGACGGCGACCAGATCGTGCTCGGCGTCGATCATCTCGGAATCAAGCCGCTCTACTATCTGAACAGCGACGACTGGTTCGCGTGGAGTTCCGAGGTCAAGCCCTTGCTGCTTCTTCCGGGCGTGCGGCCGACTCTGGACGAATCCGCATTGCACGAATTCACCTGCTATCGGTCGCTGACCGGGTCGCGGACGATGTTCGAGGGAATCAGGAAAGTCGCGCCGGCCCAACTGCTCGTCTACGACATAGGACGCGGCAGCATCCAGCGACATACCTACTGGCAGCCCGAGGCTCCCGACCTGAATGATCGATACGCGACGCCGGGGGAACTCCGAGAGGCGTTGCATGCCAGCGTGACGGAACATGCGCCGGCTGACGTGCCGGTCGGCATCCAGCTAAGCGGCGGACTGGATTCAAGCCTGCTGGCGCGCCTGATGCGGAGGGTTCTCCCCAAGGATTATGAGCTGCACTCCTATTGCATCGGCCCTCATGAGCGCAGCTGGGGAGAATTCAGCTATGCGCGCGATGCGGCGAGGGCCGCGAAGACAATCCATCGCGAGATCCGGTTCGATGACGAAGCCTTCGCCGGGTCGCTGCACAAGGCAACGCAACACCTGGATGAGCCGGTCAATCACCCCAATACGGTGCCGCTGATGCTGCTGGCGGTCCAGGCGCGCAAGTCGGTGACGGTGCTGTTCTCGGGCGAGGGCGCGGATGAGCTGTTCTGCGGATACAAGCGGCACGTCCGCTTTCTGCGCGAACAACCGACCGCGGCACGGCTGGCGGGGTCCAACCGGGTCAACAGCATTGCGCTTGCGAACGCGGTGTTTTGGGATCGCGCATTCGATGTGGGGGCGGAACGACAGGCCTT
This sequence comes from Dongiaceae bacterium, assembly GCA_035274225.1. GTDB lineage: Bacteria > Pseudomonadota > Alphaproteobacteria > Dongiales > Dongiaceae > Dongia_A. Next base: position 12,928 of record DATEOK010000275.1, on the reverse strand, counting down.
CGCTCAGTCCGTTCTCAAGGACAGTCCCGCGCAACAGCTGACGCTCTACGATCTGCATCATCACCTCCCAAGCCTGCTCCTGCGTCAGGACAAGATGGGAATGGCGGCCAATCTGGAAATCCGCGTGCCCTATCTCGACAGCAGGCTGGTCAATGTCGCGCTGGCCCTCTCCGACGATCAGAAGATCGCGCGCGACGATCGGAAGCGGGTGCTGAAGGACATCGGCAAGGCATGCCTGCCGCAATCGGTGCTCCGGCGGCAGAAGCGGGGATTCGGCTTGCCGGTCGCGCGCTGGCTGCGAGGTCATGGCGCGCTGGGCCGCATGTTCCGGGGCCTGCTGCTCGAGGACCGGCGCCGGTCATTCCTCAACTACGCCGCCGTCAGACAGCTTTATGGGGAGCATCAAAACGGGATCGCCGACAACAGCGATATTCTGTGGCCCCTTCTCAGCCTGGAAGTCTGGTGCCGATGCTTCCTGGATGGAGATGCCGCCCGCGATCAGCCATTCGAGCGCAGGCCGGCGCCTGAAAGGTTGGTTGATCCTGGTCCGATCGCCTCCGCCGCAGGCGATCCAGTGCCAGTCTGAACCAGCGTTCAGAATACGCGATGTTCGGCGCGATCGTTCACGCGGTTCTTTCGGATAGTCGGAGCTCGTCGCCAAATAAATTATTCAGGCTTTATCATATGAAGTTGTTGCCGCCGGAAGCCGTGACCTAAGATCACAAGCGATAAGAAACGGCTGGGGAAGGCAACCATGAACAACATCGCACCGCTGCGTCGCAGCGACCCCCAGCATCCACTGACGCACTACGTCGCCCTGCTGCTGCCAACCGAAATCGGCGAGTGGCGCGTGCTGTTCCCGGATGTGTCCGGATGCGAAGCGCGCGGTTTCACCGTGCAGGATGCGACCTATGCCGCGACGGCAGCGCTGGCCCGCTGCGCCGCCGTGAAGGGCGACAATCTTCCGATGCCGCGCAGCCTGATGCAGATTGAATCCGACCGGGATTGGTTCAAGTCCAACGGCATCGTCTTGAATGAAGCCGTTGTGACCATGGTTCCGTTGTGGCCGATGCTCGGTTACCTGCAACCCTGATCGACGACCCTTCCCCCCGAAGCGTCGATCGCAAGCGGCGAGGTTGTTCCAACCTCGCCGCTTTCTTCGATCAGGCCACGACCTTCCGGTAGTCGCACAGCAGCTCCATGCGCTCGCGATCCAGGATGGTTGCCCAACCCGACTTCAACTCGATCAGGCCGTCGCGACGCAGTTGCTGCATGGTGCGGTTGACGTGAACCAGGCTGAGGCCCAGCGTTTCGCCCAGCTGCGACTGGGTGAGGGGCAGCGCGAACCGATCGTTGTGAGCAAGGCCGGCCACCGACATGCGGTCGTTCAACTCCAGGAGTAGATGCGCCGTACGTTCCAGGGCCGTCAGCCGGCCCAGCCGCAGGATGTGATCGAGCTGTCGCGCCCGGCGCCGGATCGGCTCCTTCCTGAAGGCCTCGATGACGTTCGGCATGCTTGCATCGGGACTTGCGATCGTTTCGACCACCCGCGCCGCATTGAGCAACTCGAGGTCGGTGATGGCTACGATCGTGCACTGCGCGGCTGGATGTTGAATGTCCAGCACGCCGATCGAATCCCCGGGCAGGAAGAAGCTGATAATCTGCCGGCGCCCATCCAGCAGGGTACGAACCCGGCATGCCCAACCGCTGGCGACGATCCAGGGCCGCACCGCGGCATCGCCTTCACGGTAGACCTGCGTGCCGGCGGCGAAGGCGTGCAGGTCGGATTGCAGTGTCTCGGCAAATTGCTCCTCCTTGTCGGTCGGGCGGCCCCAGGACTTCAACCAGTTCACGAACGGTGCCGTCGAGCGGCGGAGGTACGCACTGTCGCCGATGTCTTGCCGGTGCTGCATCATAGGTTATCTCCTACGGGCAGGAAGTGAGCGGGGGGGGGAAATCGATGGTAAAGCGTATGCCGCCTGGCTGAAACTCCAGCCGGGTGCTCGCGTCGAGCTCGGCCGCCAATCGCCTTTCCAGGAAATCACGCCCGAAGCCGACGCGCCGTGGATTTGGATCGACCACTGCGACGTTTCGTTCGTTCCATTCCAGACGGATGTGCTGATCGTCCTCGGCGAAAAGAGTCCAGGACACCTCGACGCGTCCCGTTGACTTGGCAAGAGCGCCGAATTTGAGCGCATTGGTCGTCAGCTCGTGGACGGCGAGGCCGAGCGCCTGGCCCACACGCTCATCGACGCGCACCGCAGGACCGGATAGCAGCACGCGATCCTCGAATCCCACTGCATGCGTGAGAATCTCTTCGGACAGCAATTCCTCCAGGTCGACGTCAAGGTCCGCGTGCCGTGCGATCGAGGCATGTGCCCGCGCGAGCGCATTCAGCCGGCCGTCGAAGTGCGCAAAGAAATCGTCCAGGGAATGGCTGTTGCCCTTGGTATCGCCGGCGATGGAGCGGACCGTGCCGAGAATGGTCTTCACCCGACGCTGCAGCTCGACGAACAGCAGCCGCTGCCGGGTCTCCGCAATGTGCCGGTCATGGGTGTCCAGCAGAGATCCGGTCCATCCGGCACAGTTGTCCGCTTGGTCGGGATTCCGCGTGGCACGCAGGAAATACCATCGATGGCCGCGCGCGATATCACGCAGGCGGAACTCGCACTCGAAGTCGGCATTGTACAGCCGCGCCCGAGCGAGGCGCCGCTCGACCTCGTCGCGATCCGCGGCGTGGACGGCGGCCAGCCATCCCGCGGCGAGAGCAGAGCCCTCGGGCAGCCCGGTAAACTCATAGAAGCGCGGATTGACATAGGTCCATGCCATCTCGGCATCGGCGGTGAAGAGTGCTGCCGGCACGCTGTTCGCGACAGCGCGGAACCGCTCCTCCGATTGCCGCAGCGCCGCTTCGGCGTGCACGATCGTCGAAATATCCTGGAAGGTGAGAACGGCGCCGGCGACGACGTTGTCCGCATCGAGGTAAGGCAGCACCCGGACAAAGTAGTGTCCGCCGTCCGCGGGATTGCTGATCTTGCGCTCGACCACGCTCAAGGTGCGGATAGCCTGCGCCACATCGTTCGGCAGGGAGTCATAGGGCAGCTCGCAGGCGATATCCGTGATCGGGCGTCCGACGTCGGACTCCATGACGTGGAAAATCTCGGTAATCGCCGGCGTAAAGCGCGTGATCTGGAGTTGCCGATCCAGGAACAGCGTGCTGATGCGGGTGCTGTTGAGCAAGTGCCTGAGATCGCAATTCGTCCTCCGCGACTCCTCGATGCGGTGGGACAACTCGCCGTTCACCATCCCCAGTTCGCGGTTGACGGCTTGCAACTCCGCCTTGGAGCACTGCAGCTCTTCGTTGGTCGAGCGCAGCTCTTCGTTCAGCGACTGGTATTCTTCATTGGAGAATTGCAGATTGCGGTTCGCCGCGCGCAGCTGCTCGATGGTGGATCGCAGCCGGTCCTTGGTCAGACGCAACTCGCTTTGCAACCAGTGAACTTGATGGTTTTGGGTATCCCGTTCTGCGTTCGGCGCCGGGTCACTTAACCCGTCGAGTGAGACTTCCGGGTGCGACGACAACGGGTAGGCCGGGAAAAACCGCCTTCCGCCGTCCAGCCGTGCATAGGTGCCCCTGGCACCCGGCGCCAGCTCAAAGAGCTTGGGATGGCGTGCCATGCACTCGCCGGCGAGGGGCAGCAGATAGCCACCGGCGGACAACGCGAAGTGCAACAGCGGGACCGCCTTGTCCTGCAGCTCCGGGGAAAGGCGCCACAGCACGTTGCCGCAACAGATCAGATCCATATGCGAAAACGGAACGTCCTGGGTCAGGTCATGGATCGAAAAAATGCAGGTGCTGCGGAGTTCCTTGCCGACGGTATAGCCATCATCGTCGGCAACGAACCATCGGCCCAGGCGGTCGGCCGCCGCGTCCCGTGCGATGGCCGTGTCAAAGCGGCCGCTTCGTGCGGCTGCCAGTTTGGCCGGGTCCGTATCGGTGGCGAAGACGGTGACCTTCAGATGCGCGCGCAGCGCGATGTTCGCCTCGGACAGCAGCATCGCCAGCGAGTAGGCGGCTTCGCCACCGCCGCAATCCATCACCCAGACGCGGACCTGGTCGGTCGCCTTTTTCCTGCGGTAGATCGCGGGAATGATCTCCCGCTCGAGATACCGGGCGTCCAATTCGGGGTCAAAAAATCGAGTGAAGATGACGTCTCGATCCGCTGCGAGGTCTCTCGGTTCGGATGCGCTCACTTGACCGAATGCGGCCACGGAAAATTCCTCCATAACAACGTCAAAAGTATCAAATGCTAATGACGGGGAGAGCGATTACCCTGAACCTTACGCCCCCGCCATGGTCAGCGAAAGAGACTCTTCTCAAACGGCAGCCGGCTTCCAGGTCACCCTTCCAGGGTCGGTTGTGTGACAGAGCATTCATGCGTGCGGTGATGAAGTCGTCATGAGCGTTGCTGTCTTTCAATCGGCACGATGACGCACGGGCGATGAAGTAGCACACCTGCTGGTCACCTTCGTCGAGCCGTTCCTGAAGGGCGAGACGCCGAAAGGCTTCTTCGAATAGGGTGCATCATGAGGACGTACGGTGGGCGGAAGGTGGGTGGATATTGTCCCCCGAGTTCAAAGCCTGGATCGAGGACGAATTCGCCGACCGCGGCGCATTCACGGTCCTGGTCGCCCTGGTGGAGATCGGCGAACGCTCGGTGACGCCGCTGGTATTCACCTGCCTCAACGTGACGGAAACGAAAAGCGATTGGTCGGACATGGTGGCATTGTTCGACAGCACCGGCGTGCCATGGGATGGCGCATCCTTCTTCCCGGTGAACGTGGATGGCGGGCCATTGGACGATGCCGCCGCGCGGGTCGTGCTACGCGCGATCGAGCAACGCGTGAAAGCCGAGCCCCTGGTGCTGAACGAAGGCTTCTTCTTCGCCCGTGACGGCCAACGGATCATGGTGGAAAAGGCCGACCCGCACTGAAGCGGCGCCGGCTTAGCGCCGGTTCACCTGCTCGCGTGCATAGCCTGCCATCGACGCATAGCCGCGGACGATCGCCTGGCGCTCGGCATGGCTGGCGACCGCTTCGATGTCGGCGAAGCCGTCCGGAGCGCGCGCTTCCACCACGTCGATCACGCCTTCGGGTCCGCCTTTCCGGTTGTTGAGCACGATCTCGGCCGTGGGTGGCCGCCGCTCGGCATCATACCCGGCCAGCGCCGCCGGCAGCGATGCCGACGAAGCGAGATGGCGCGCCAGTGCCCGTGCATCGAGGATGGCCTGGCTGGCGCCGTTGCTGCCGACCGGGTACATCGGATGCGCGGCGTCGCCCAGCAGCGTGACGCGGCCGAACGACCAGCGCGGCAGCGGATCACGATCGCAGCACGGATACTCGTAGAATGTGCCGGTCTTCTCGATGAGCTTGACCGGATCGACGAAGCCCAGGCGGAAGCGGTCGCGCACGAACACCATCGCCTCCTCGAAATTGCCCGGCCGGTTCCAGTCTTCGCGCCGCGGCGGCGGCTCGGTGCCATCGGCGATGCGCGCCATGACGGCCCAGTTGGTCAGCCGGGTCTGCGGTCGCGACGGATCGGCATGGATCGGGTAGAACACGAACTTGGCGCTGTTGCCGCCGGCGATCACCATGGTGCGGCCATCGGCATAGACCGGCCATTCGGTCGCGCCGCGCCACAGCATGTGGCCGTTCCAGGCTGGCCGCCCTTCGTCCGGATACAAGAGCGAGCGAACGCGGGAGTGGATGCCGTCCGCGCCGATCAGCACATCGCCCGTCGCTTCGATCCGCTCGCTGCCGTCGCGGCGCTCGAGGACTGCAACGACCTTGTCGCCGCGCTCCTGAAAATCGACCAGTCGGCAGTCCGTGTGTATGCGGGCGGGGCCTAGGCGCTCGATCGCGGCGCGCAGCAGCACGCCGTGCAGCTTGCCGCGATGAATGCTGATCTGCGGCGTGTCATATCCGGCGTCGAGGCCGCGCAGTTCCTGCCACACCGTCTGGCCAAAGCGGTTGGCGTAAATAAGCTCGCGCGTGCGGATGCCGGCGGCATCTAGCGCCGGCAGCAGGCCGAGCGATGACAGCTCCTTGATGGCGTGCGGCAACATGTTGATGCCGACGCCAAGCTCGCGTAGCTCGTGCGCTTGTTCATAGACGCCGACCTCAATGCCGACTTGATGCAGAGAGAGCGCGGCGGCCAAGCCGCCGATGCCGCCACCGGCAATAGTGACTTTCATGACTATGCCCCTCGAGACTCGACCGTGAAATTCCGGTCCGATCGGGGAACAACTCAAATGCGAAAGAGTTCCGGCGCTGCTCTGCTAACGAGTAGACGGATCGGTGGAAGGGTCAGCCACAACGGTGAGTTCCGCGAACGCTGGAGCAATCAAGCTCGTTCGAGCGACAATGCGATCCCTTGCCCGACGCCGATGCACATGGTCGCAAGCGCGCGACGGCCGTCGCGTACGCCGAGTTCCAGCGCCGCAGTCAGTGCCAGCCGTGCTCCGGACATGCCGAGCGGATGACCCAGCGCGATCGCGCCGCCGTTCGGATTAACGAAGTCCGCATCGTCCGGCAGCCCGAGCTGCCGGAGGCAGGCGAGGGCCTGTGCCGCAAAGGCCTCGTTGAGCTCGATCACGTCGAAGGCGCTGACGCCGAACGTGGAGCGCTCGAGCAGCTTGCGCACCGCCGGCACCGGGCCGATGCCCATGATGCGCGGCTCGACGCCGGCGGTCGCCATGCCGGTGATCCGCGCCAATGGCTTCAAGCCATGTTCCTTGACCGCGCGCTCCGAGGCGACGAGGAGCGCCGCCGCGCCATCGTTGACACCGGAGGCGTTGCCGGCCGTCACCGTCCCGTCCTTGCGGAACAGCGCGGGCAGAGCGGCGAGCTTCTCGAGCGTGGTCGCGCGCGGATGCTCGTCACGCTCGACCAGCTGCACGTCCTTTCTCTGCTTGACGGGAACGGCGACGATCTCGCGTGCCAGCCGACCGTTCGCCTGTGCCGCGGCGGCGCGGGTCTGGCTGCGCAGCGCAAAGGCGTCCTGATCGGCACGCGCAATGGCAAAGTCCGCGGCGACGTTCTCGGCGGTCTCCGGCATGGAATCGATCCCGTATTGAGCCTGCATCCGCGGATTCACAAAGCGCCAGCCGATCGTTGTGTCATGGATCTCGACCCCGCGCTGGAAGGCGGCTTCCGCCTTGGCTTGCACCAAGGGCGCGCGCGACATGCTCTCGACGCCGCCGGCGATGACGAGGTCCGCCTCGCCGGCGCGGATCATGCGCGCGGCATAGCCGACGGCGTCGAGGCCGGAGCCGCACAAGCGATTGACGGTCGTGCCGGGCACTGAGACCGGCAGCCCGGAGAGCAAGGCGGCCATGCGGGCAACGTTGCGGTTGTCCTCGCCGGCTTGGTTGGCGCAGCCCAGCACGACTTCATCGATCCGGTCGCCACCGATCGCGGGAAAGCGCTTGCCGAGCTCTCTGATGACGTGCGCGGCGAGGTCATCCGCCCTCACCGGAGCGAGCGCGCCGCCGTAACGTCCGATCGGCGTGCGCACGCCATCGATGATGAATGCTTCGCTCATGCCTCTGGCCCCTTTGCCTGCTCGGCCGCGAACATCGGTCCCCCCTTGTGGGCTGGAAAACCGTAGCCGTTGATCATGACGAGGTCGATATCGCTCGCCCGCGCGGCGACGCCTTCGGATAGCAGCGCCGCGCCCTCGGCGGTCATCGCCGCAAGCAGGCGCCGCCTGATTTCGTCGTTGGTGATGGCCCTGGCGACGAGCCCCTTGGCGGCGCGCCGCTGCTCGATCAGGGCGGTGACCTCGGGATCGACCGCGCGCCGGCCGTCCGGATAGCGGTACCAGCCGCGTCCGGCCTTCATGCCGAGCCGGCCGGCTTCACACAAGTGGTCGGCGATATCGACATAGCGCGCCTTCGGATCGCGGTTCGCGGCCTGGCGCTTGCGGCGGGCCCAGGCGATCTCCAGCCCGGCGAGGTCGAACACCGCGAACGGCCCCATCGCGAAACCGTACGCCTCCATGGCCGCGTCGATCTGCTGCGGCAAGGCGCTGTCCTCCAGCAGGAATTCCGCTTCGCGCCGGTAGGCGGAGAAGATGCGGTTGCCGATGAATCCTTCGGTGACACCGCAGACGATCGGCAGCTTGCGCAGCTTCTTGGCAACCGCAAGGCCGGTCGCCAGCACGTCCGACGCCGTGCGGGCGCAGCGGACCACTTCGAGCAAGCGCATGACGTTGGCCGGTGAGAAGAAATGCAGCCCGAGCACACGCTCCGGCCGCATCGTCGCCACGGCGAGTGCATCCGGATCGAGATAACTGGTGTTGGTGGCGAGGATCGCATCCGGCCGCACGATGCTGTCCAGGTTGACGAACAGCTCGGTCTTGACCGTGAGATCGTCGAACACCGCCTCGATCACGAGGTCGGCGGCATTGAGGGAATGCATCTCGGCGCTGGTCGTCAGCCGGCGGAGACGGTCTGCCTTGGCGGCGGCATCGATGCGGCCGGATTGCAAGGCGCGGTCGAACAAGCCTTCGACCCGGCCACGGCCCTTGGCGGCCGCCTCCTTGCTCTGCTCGATGCCGATGACAGTGTATCCCGCGTCGAGCGCGCAGGTGGCGATGCCGGACCCCATGAGGCCCAGGCCGACCACGCCGATGGTTTCGACCTTGCGTGGCTTGACGTCTTCCAGGCCAGGAACCTTGGCGGCCGCACGCTCGGCGAAGAATACATGCCGCAGCGCAGCCGCCTGGTCCGAATTGCGCAGTGCCAGGAACGTTCGCCGCTCCTCTGCCAGCGCCTCCGCGAACAGGGTATCGGCGGACAACCGCACCAGCCGCACCGCTTCGCGTGGCGCGTTCTGGCCGCGGGCGCGTGACAGCGCCTTGCTGGCGGCGGCATCGATGGCTTCGACTGTCGCCGGTGGCACGTCGATGGCGCCGCTGCGGCGCAAGGTCTTTCCGGCCAGAGACCGCGCCTCAGCGACCGCGGCCGCGCGCAGGTCGCCGCTTTCGAGCCGATCCACGATACCGAGCTTCAGCGCCTCAGCGGCAGGCGCAGTCCGGCCGGTAGCGATCATATCGATGGCGGCGGGGATCCCGATCAAGCGCGGCAGGCGCTGCGTGCCACCCGCGCCGGGGATGATGCCGAGCTTCACTTCGGGCAGTGCCAACGTTGCGGTTGAGCTGGCGATCCGGCAATGCGCCGCGAGCGCAACCTCCAATCCACCACCGAGCGCGGCGCCATTGATCGCCGCCACGACCGGCTTCGCCGCGTTCTCGATCGCGGTAAGGACGGTCGGCAGCATGGGCTCGGCCGGCGGCGCGCCAAACTCGCGGATGTCGGCGCCGCCGATGAAGATATTGCCCGCGCCGGTGATCACCATCGCGACGATATCCACCGCTGCTTCGCCGTGCGTGATGGCTGCCAGCAGGCCCTTCCGCACATCGGTCGAGAGGGCATTGACCGGCGCATGGTCGATCTCGATCAACAGGACGCCGTTGCTGACCGTGCCACGCACGGTGTCGGAGAAGGTGATCATCGATCCTGCTATTCCGGAACGACAGCGGTGGCCTGAATCTCCACCTTAGCGCGATCCTCGATCAAGGCAACGACCTGGACGGCTGCCATCGCCGGAAAGTGCCGGCCAATGAGCTCGCGATAGACCCTTCCGATGTCCTTGAGCCTGGCGAGGTAGTCGGCCTTGTCGGTCAGGTACCAGGTCATCGAGGTCAGATGTCTTGGCTCCGCGCCGGCTTCCGCCAGCACGTCTACAATGTTCTGCAGCGTCTGGCGGACCTGCCCGACCAAGTCGTCTGTCTCGAACTTGCACTGGCCGTTCCAGCCGACCTGACCGCCGACGAAGACGAATCGCCCGCGCGCGGCGATGCCGTTGGCATAGCCCTTCGGCTTGGACCAGCCTTCGGGTTGGAGGACGGTGTGCATGCTAGGCCTCCTGGAAGGAAACTAGGGCGGCACGGAGATCCTCCGGCCACGCGATCGATCGATGGGTGTCGAGCGAAGTTGCGACCATGGTCTGCGCGCATTGCCACAAGGTCGTCTCTCCACGCTGAACGACATGATCGAGCTCGACCGACTTGCCGCCGATGCGCTTGATCGCGAGTGTGAAGCGGAGCTCGTCCTCGAGCAAGGCCGGTGCCCGGAAGTCGACCTCGAAGCGCACCGTCGGCAGCCCGATGCGCCGCTCGCCGAACAGCACCTTCCACGGGTGGCCCATCGAGATCCACCAATCCTCGACGACGCCGTTGAGCAGGTCGAAGTAGCGCGGATAGTAGGCGATCCCGGCGGGATCGCAATCGCCGAAACGCAACACGCGCGTGGCTTCGAACCGCGCCATCACGCCTTGTCCTTCAGCAGCTCGCGTGCGATGATCAGCTTCTGCACCTCGGTCGCGCCTTCATAGATACGCAGCGCTCGGATCTCGCGATAGAGCTTCTCGACCGTCTCGCCGGCGCGCACGCCGCGCCCGCCGAACATCTGCAGCGCACGGTCGATCACGGCCTGCGCGGTCTCCGTGGCGTTCATCTTGGCCATCGCGGCCTCGCGGGTGGCGGGCAGCTGCTGCACGTCGTGGCGCCAGGCGGCGCGATAGGTCAGCAGCGCGGCGGCGTCGATGCCGGTCGCCATGTCGCCGAATGCCGCTTGCGTGAGCTGCAGGTCGGACAGCGTTGCGCCGAACATCTTGCGCTCCTTGGCGTGCGCCAGTGCCTCGTCCATCGCCCGGCGCGCCATGCCGACCGAGGCGGCGGCCACCGAGGCGCGGAAGATGTCGAGGGTGCGCATGGCGATCTTGAAACCCTCGCCCGCGACGCCGAGGCGTCGCATCCCTGGGATACGGCAGTTGTCAAACCGGATGGTCGCCAGCGGATGCGGCGCGATGACCTCGATCCGCTCGGCGACGGAGAAGCCCGGATCGTCCGCGAACACCACGAAGGCCGAGATGCCGCGCGTGCCGGGCGCCTCGCCGGTGCGCGCGAACACGGTGTAGACGTGCGCAATGCCGCCGTTGGAGATCCAGGTCTTCTCGCCATCCAGCACGTAGGAAATGCCGTCGGCGCGGGCGGCGCAGCGCAGTGCGGCGACGTCCGATCCTGCGTCCTTCTCCGAAAGCGCGAAGGCGGCGAGCCATTCGCCGGACCGAACCTTTGGCAACACCGCGGCGCGCAACTCCGGCGAGCCGCTGAGCGCAATCGCGCCGGTGCCGAGCCCTTGCATCGCAAACGCGAAATCCGCGAGCCCGTCGTGCCACGCCAGGGTCTCTCGCGCCAGGCAGACGAGGCGTGAATCGATCGGCGGAGACTCCGCAGCTGCCCCGGCGACCACGGCATCCAGCAGACCGGCCTGGCCCAGGCTGCGTACCAGGGCGCGGCACGCTCCGTCGACATCGTGATGATCGACGTGGTCTAGCGCGCCGGACGCAGCGAACCGGTCCAGAGTCTCGACGAAGGCGCGGTGCGACGCGTCGAAAAATGGCCAGTGAAGATGTTCGCGTGTCGGGCCGGCCATGGTTCAGTTCCCCTCGAACCGCGGCTTGGATTTGGCGGCGAATGCCTCGAACGCGCGGCGGAAATCGCCGGTCGTCATGCACTCCGCCTGCGCCTTTGCCTCGGCATCGATCAACTCGTCCAGGCCCATGTCCCATTCCTGGTTCAGCATGGTCTTGGTGACGCCATGGGCACGCCACGGGCCGTCGGCAAGCGAGCGGGCGAGGGCGAGCGCCTGGGTCTCGAGATCGGCAGCAGAATGCAGCGCGTTGTAGAAGCCCCAGCTGTGCCCTTCGGCAGCATTCATGGTGCGGCCGGTCAGCAGCAACTCCGTCGCGCGGCCCTGGCCGATGATGCGCGGTAGGATTCCGCAGGCGCCCATGTCAGCGCCGGACAGGCCGACGCGCGTGAACAGGAACGCGGTCTTCGCATCCGGCGTCGCCAGCCGCAGGTCCGATGCCATGGCAAGGATCGCGCCGGCGCCGGCACACACGCCATCGACGGCGGCGATCACCAGCTGTGGGCACTTGCGGATTGCCTTGACCACGTCGCCGGTCATCTGGGTGAAGGCCAGCAGCTCCGGTGGCGCCATCTTGGTCAGCGGCTCGATGATCTCGAACACATCGCCGCCGGAGCTGAAGTTGCCGCCCGATCCGGTCAGCACGATCGCACGGACGTCGCCGGCATCAGCGAGTCCACGGAACAGATCGCGCAGCTCGGCATAGGAGTCGAAGGTGAGCGGGTTCTTGCGCTCCGGCCGGTTCAGCCGAAGGATCGCGACCCGGCCGTCGTCGCTCGCTTCCCATAGGAAATGGCGCGCGGGGTAGTCCTTGAACGGGTGCTTGCTGCTCATCCTGCCATCACCTCGCCGCCGGCGACCACGATCGCCTGGCCGTTGATCGATGCCGAGCCGGGAGAGGCCAGCCACAACACGGTGTCCGCCACCTCTTGCGGCGTCACGAGCCGTCCCTGTGGATTGGCGCCGGCCAGGGTCGCGAGCGCATCAGCTTCGCTACGGCCGGTCTTGCTCTTGATGGTCGCGGCCGCCTTGCGCAGCAGCGGCGTATCGGTGAAGCCGGGACACACTGCGTTCACGGTAATGCCGGTCTTAGCCAGCTCAAGCGCCAGCGAGCGGGTGAGGCCGACCACGCCATGCTTGGCCGCGCAGTAAGCGGAGACGTAGGCATAGCCGCTCAAACCCGCGGTCGAGGCGACGTTGATCACGCGTGCCCCTGCGCCACGGGCCTTGAGATCGCCAAGAACGGCGCGGGTTACCAGGAACACCCCGGTGAGGTCGACTGCGATCACGCGCGACCAAAGATCGGCATCGGTCTTGTCGAACGGCGCGCTCGGCGCCTCTCCGGCGTTGTTCACCACGATGTCGATGGG
>DATEOK010000274.1:0-13901 GCA_035274225.1 Dongiaceae bacterium | reverse complement strand
GGCGCGCGCGGCACCGCCTATTGGAATGTGCGTCTGCTCGACAAGCTCTTCGATTTCGCGGAGATCCGCGTGCATTCGCGGCGCAAGGAAAGCCAGGATGCCTTCGCCGCGCAACTGACGCGCGACCTGGGCAAGGCCGTGCGCGCGCTCGACAACTGGGAAGACACGGTCAAAGGCGCCGACATCGTGGTCGAAGCCTCGCGCCTGATGAAGCCCGAGCCGCTGCTCAAGACCGGATGGATCAAGCCCGGCGCCTTCGTCGTCCCCTACGGCACCATGAGCGCGGTCGAGCTGTCGCTGACCGACATCATGTCCAAGATGGTGGTGGACGACTGGGGCCAGTGCAAAGGCGGCCAGTTCGGATCCCTGCGCGCTCATGTCGAAGCCGGCAAGCTCAGCGAACAGACGCTGCACGCCGAGCTCGGCCAGGTCGTCGCCGGCCTGAAGCCGGGAAGAGAGCGCGACGACGAAACCATCCTGTTCTGGCACCGCGGGCTGTCGTTGAGCGACATCGCGCTTGGGCATGCGCTGCTCGAAAAGAGCGCACGCACCGGCATCGGGCAAAAGCTGCGGTTTGCGTAGCGAACGCACGCAGTGAGCGCGCACTCGTATCTGTCATCCCGCCTTCTCTAATCATGTCATCCCGGGCGAGCGCAGCGAGACCCGGGACCCATGCGTCCCGTCAACGCTGCGGAGATATGACATGGGTCCCGGGTCACGCCGCTTGAGCGGCCTGCCCGGGATGACAGTTTTTTGGAGCGCGTTTAGCTGAGAACGTCCAACAGATCGCCCCTCAACACCGCCGCGCCCACTAGTTCCACTTCCGCTCCCAGCGACCTATCCCCGTCGACGAACTTCGACAGCCCGCGGACCCAGTCGTACGCGTGCTGCGTCCCCCTGCCGAGCTTCGCGACCTTGCGCAAATCGACCGCCTGCGCCGCGACCATCAGCTCCATCCCGGCGATGGTCGCGAGCTTGTCCACGATGGCGCGAGTTTTCGCGACCACGCGCGGCGCCATCGTCGCGTAGTCCTCGACGCCGTCGGCGGTCGGCAGCACCAGCAGCGAGCAGGGGTGCGCGAGGTGGCGGATGTCGGCTTCCAGCGCCGAGGCGACCTTGCCCAGCCCCGCGACGCCGGCATGCATCGCGCCGCGTGGCGAGAGGAACCGCGGCAGGTCGGTCAGCGACTGCGACTGCATCTTGTGGATGCGCTGGGCGGAGAGGATGGCGGTCTGCGCCAGCGCCTGGCCCAGCCGCTCGAACTCCAGCACCAGGGCGGTGATGTCGAAGTTGCCGGTCGAGATCATCTCGCCGTCCTTCGCCAGCACCGCGGGATTGTCGCCGCCGCTGTTCAGCTCCTGCTCCAGCGCCAGCATCGCGCCGGCGAGCGACGCCATCGCCGCGCCGTGCACGCTGGGGAAGCAGCGGAAGCTCAAGGGATCCTGCACCCGCCGCGCCGCGCCGCGCTTGGTCAGCCCGCCGCCCTTCAGCAATTTCAGCACGGCGGCGGCGGCCTCCGCCTGGCCCGGCGCCGCGCGCACCTTGGCAAGGCGCGGGTCGAACGGGTCGAGGTTGCCGCGGAAGCCTTCGAGGCTGAGCGCCAGCGCCGCGCGCTGCGCCTGCAGCACCACCGCCGCGTCGTGCAGCACCAACGCGCCCGAGCCGAGCGAGGCCGCGTTGGCGCTGACCAGCGCGATGCCGTCCTTCGGCCCCAGCGTCACCAACTTGATCCCGGCGCGGCGCATCGCCTCGGCGCCGGACATCCGCTTGCCGCCGAGCTCCGCTTGGCCGGCGCCGATCAGCGGCAGCATGGCGTGCGAGCATGGCGCAAGGTCGCTCTCGCCCACCGAGGCGACGGACGGCACCACCGGATGCACGCCCTTGTTCAGCATCGCCGCGATCCGCTCCGCCAGCGCCGGCGACAGGCCGGCCGCGCCCTGCGTCAGGCCGATGAGGCGCGCCGCCAGCAGCGCGCGCACCTCCGCCGTCGAGAAACGCGGCCCGATGCCGACCGAGCGCGCAATCAGCACTCGCGCCTGGAAGTCGCTCATCTCCGCCGCGCTGAGGCGGGTGTCGACCCCGGCGCCCAATCCGGTGTTGAGGCCGTAGATCGGCTTTTCGCCCGCCGCCAGCTTTTCCACCACCGCGCGCGAGCGCTTCAGCTGGCGCATCGCCGCGCTGCCCAGCGCAACCCGCGCGCCGTCCCGCGCGATCGCCACCAGATCGGCTATGCCGACCGGACGCCGCCCAAGCGTAATGGTGACCATGCAATGCCCCCTCTGCGACTCGGCGCGCATCCTATCATGACAAGCGTTGCGCCAGCCGCTAGAGCGGCCTTCCTGGCGGGCTGCCTCACCGCTGACGAACAGAACCGTTTCCAAATTGGGGAATACCGCTCTAGTCTGCCGCTGTTCTCTGCGGGGGGTCGTTCGATGCGCCTGCGTACTGTCCTGGTCTGCCTGCTGTTGCTGGCGCCGCCGGCCATGGCGGCGGAGAGCCTGCCTATGCCGGTGGCGCGCTATGCCGAGCTGTGCATGCAAAGCGGCGGCGGCTTCACGGCGCACCTTTCCAGTGGTATCGGCATCGTGCGATGCGCCTGGTCCGATCACGGACGGACCGAATGCAAGGTCGGCTCCAACACCGTGAATATCTGCGGCATCTCGTGCCAGTCCAATGCCTGCCTCAAGGCCAACCCCGCGCGCTACACGCCGACCTGGCCGCTGGCCGGCGGGCCGAACAGCGCCGCGTTGCCGGCCAGCCCCGGCGGCACCCTGGCCCCCGCGAACTGATCCCCCGCGAGCCAACCGATGGGCAACACCGTCAACGCCTTTTTCTACGGCCTCTACATGGACGAGACCGTGCTGGCCGGCGCCGGTGTCATGCCGCAATCGCCGCGCAAGGCCGCCGCCCACGGCTATGCCCTGCGCATCGGCAAGCGCGCGACCCTGGTCAAGGCACCGGGCAGCGTCGCGTGGGGCATGGTCTATGCGCTGACGCCCGGCGATCTCGCCAAGCTCTACGGCGCGCCGGGCCTCGAGGTCTATCGGCCGGAGCAGATCGAGGTCGCCCTGGAGAACCGCGCCATCATCCCGGCCCGCGTCTACAACCTTTCGCAGGCACCGGCGCCTGACGAGCGCAACCCCGACTACGCGGACAAGCTGAAGGCGGCGATGACGCGGCTGGGCTTTCCAGCCGATTACGTCGCGCGCATCGAATGAGTACCAACCCAAGATGACTCCCCTCTCCCCTCGCGGGAGAGGGCTGCGTAGGCTTAGCGAACGATAGTGAGCTTAGCCGGAGCTGGGTGAGGGGGCCGCGCCGCACGGCGCGCAGCGCGTGAGCGCTCTTGCCATCCAGGCGCTCGCGCGCGCGCAGCTCCCGCTGCGCCACCCCTCATCCAGCTGCGCCTAAGCTCGCTGCCGCTCGCTAAGGCTCCGCATCCTTCTCCCGCAAGGGGAGAAGGGAAATTGTTTGAGGTGAGTTGTTTTCGTCGGCAACATCCCTTCATTCTCCCTTGAACCTCGTCTAAACAACTCCCCATGCGCATCATCGTCATCGGCGGCGGCGTCATCGGAGTCACCTCGGCCTATTGGCTGCGGCTGGCCGGGCACGAGGTCGTGCTGGTCGAGCAGGAGGTCGAGGCCGGCCGCGGCGTTTCCGCCGGCAACGGCGGCCAGCTCTCCTACGCTTATGTCGAGCCGCTGGCCGGGCCTGACCTGTGGACCAAGTTCCCGTCGATCCTGCTCGGCCTCGACAGCGCGGTGCGCATGCGGCCGGACCTGTCGGCGGGATCGATCCGCTGGGGCCTCTCGTTCCTGCGTCACTGCGTCGGCGCGCGCCAGTCGGAGTCGCTGAAAAGCCTGCTGATGCTGGCGAGCGAAAGCCACCGCGCGCTGGCCGAGCTGCTGAGCGACGTGCCGCTGCAGTTCGACTATGCCGCCGCCGGCAAGCTCATCCTCTATCGCGACGCCGCGGCGCTGGACGGCGCCGGCAAGCTGGCGGAGATCAAGCGGCAATACGGATTCCGCATCGAGATCCTGGACCGCGTGCGCTGCCTTGCGCTCGATCCCGCGCTCGGCCGCTACGGCAACCCGTTTGCCGGCGGCGTCCATGCGCCGGAGGATGCGGCCGGCGACTGCGCCAAGTTCACCCGCGCACTCTGTGAACATCTGCGCGATGAAATGGGAGTGGAGACGCTGAGCAGCACGCGCGTCATCCACCTCAAGACCATGGGCGGCCGCGTCGCCGGCGTCGAACTCAACGGCGAGGAGGAGTTGGCGGACGCGGTGGTGCTGGCCAACGGCATCGATGCGCCGCGCCTGGCCGCCACCGTCGGCCTCAGCCTGCCGATCGAGCCGGTGAAGGGCTACAGCATCACCGCGCCGGCACGACCCGAGGCGCCGGTGGTCAGCCTGACCGACCGCGCGGAAAAGATCGTGTTCGCGCACCTCGGCCACCGCCTGCGCGCCGCCGCCTTCGCCGACCTCGACGGCTGGTCGCCCGCGGTCAACCCCAAGCGCGCGCAGCAGCTGCTGACCCTCGCGCGCCATCTGTTCCCCATGGCCGCCGATTGGAGCCGGGCCGAGCCGGTGTGGGCCGGCCAACGCCCGATGACGCCAAGCGGCGTCCCGCTGATCGGACCAAGCGGCGTGCCGGGATTGTATCTGAATGCCGGCCACGGCGGCTTAGGGTGGACGCTGGCGTGCGGCGCTGCGAAGCGGCTGGCAGGAATGATCGCGGTCTAGCCGCTACTTCGGGCACGGATACGTGGCTGCCATCGCATCCAGGATCGTCTTCGCGCCCGCCTCCGCCCGTTCGTCGGGGTGGGCTTCGAGATAGTCCACCGCCGTGCCGATCGCCTGCTCTTCCGTCCACGGATCGGGTGGCACGAAATAGCAGACGAACGTTTGCGCCTGGATCATCAGGATGGCCTCGAGCGCCCCGGACACATAGTTGCGGCAGCTGGAGACCGCCCGCGGTTCGGCAGACTGGCAGTTGTCGAGGAGCTGCTGCCCGGTCCGGATGTCGAAGTCATCCGCCCAGCTTTGCCCCGCACCCACCAGCAGCGCGGCGATTGCCCAGACCGTATGCCGCATTTCTACCCCCAAGCCGGCACAAGACCGCCGTCACTGCCTTGGCCGCTTATCTGGCGCAAGGATACGCCATTGCCATCGCGGCAACGACATTGCGAGCGCCCGACATCCAAAGCTCTTCGGGATGGGCTTTGAGATATTCCAGCACCACGCCGACCGATTGCTCTTCAGTCAGGCCTTCCGGCGGGATGAACATGCAGGCCATGGTAAGTCGTTGAGTCAATTGCAGCGTGTCCACTGCGCCGGAAACATAGTTACGGCAGCTCCATGTCTCGCGCGGCTCTTTGGATTGGCAGTTGCTCAGGAGCTGCTCTCCGCTTTGGAAGCCAAAGCCTTCCGCGCAGGCCTGTCCGCCGCCGGCCAGGACGATGGCGGTCGCCAACACGATCAACCGCATCACTGCCCCCATTGAACGATCTCAGCAGTATTGAGGGGCTTCCGGCGCGTGTAAATGCCGCCGCACGTCGCAGGCATCGAAACCATAAGATAGCTGCAGCTTGACGCGGCGCCTGAAGCGCGCCCACATACCGCCCTGAGAGCCTTTCCCTGAAAGACCAGACCCATGCCTCTGCGCGTTGCCATCCAGATGGACCCGATCGAGAACGTCAACATCGACGGGGACTCCTCCTTTGTCATGGGGCTTTCCGCCGAGGCGCGCGGCCATAAGCTCTGGCACTACCATCCGCGCCAGCTGACCCTGCGCGACGGCAAGGCGATCGCACGCGCCCGGCCGATGAGCCTGCGCCGCAAGAAGGGCGACCATTTCACCCTGGGCGATGAAGAGGTGCTGGAGCTCTCGACCCTCGACGTCATCCTGATGCGCCAGGACCCGCCGTTCGACATGGCCTACATCACCGCCACCCACATCCTGGAGACGGTGCACCCGAAGACCCTGGTGGTGAACGACCCGGTCCATGTGCGCAACGCGCCGGAGAAGCTGTTCGTCACCCAGTTTCCGGACCTGATGCCGCCCACCGTCATCACCTCGGACCGGCAGGAGATCCTCAGCTTCCGCGACCATCACCAGGACATCATCGTGAAGCCGCTGTTCGGCAACGGCGGCGCCGGCGTGTTCCACATCAAGCCGGGCGACGAGAACCTGGCGTCGCTGCTGGAGATGTTCACCCAGTTCTACCGCGAGCCGATCCAGGTGCAGCGCTACGTGCCCGAGGTTCGCCAGGGCGACAAGCGCATCATCCTGATCGACGGCGAAGCGGTCGGCGCCATCAACCGCGTGCCGGCGGCGGGCGAAGCGCGCTCCAACATGCATGTCGGCGGCCGGCCGGAGAAATCATCGCTCACGCCGCGCGACCGGCAGATCTGCGATGCCATCGGCCCGGTGCTGCGCGAGCGCGGCATGATCTTCGTCGGCATCGACGTGATCGGCAACTACCTGACCGAGATCAACGTCACCTCGCCGACCGGCCTGCAGGAGATCAACCGCTTCGACAAGGTCGTGCTGGAAGACCGCATCTGGGACGCGATCGAGAAGCGGCTCGGGCGCAAGTAGTTTCAGTCTGGGCTGGAGTAGATGCCCTTTGAGGCCTGCTCGATCGTTTCAATGATCTTGTCACCGGGAACAACAAGGCCCATGCCTCCGGGAAGTCGTATTCGCCCTTTTTCCCCAGCATCCTGCATCAAGTCCGGATTGAGTTTTTTCCAAGAACCCTGGTAAACACCCAGAAGGAAGATCGCTCCATAGGCTTTGGGCTTAACACTGAGCCCTTCCTCCGCAGCCTTTGCGCCAACGGGCTTTCGAACGAAAACCGGTGAACCGCTGGCACCCTCCGATGCTTGGGTTTCAACTAGATACGACGCAACTTCTATCTGGCCATAGATCGAATCGAGAATGGGCACCGGATCATTCTCGGGGACCATCGCGATGCTTCCGCTATGAACGACAGGCGACGATCGCCGATTTCCTTCAAAGAACGAGAATAGGCCGACGACTTGCGCGAGATTTCCCTCAGCAATACGTCGCGCCTTGCGCATATTTGAAGTAAGGCAGTTCTTCAGCGGGAACGCATAACAATCCAGATCCTCTGACCACTCGTAGGGCGTGACGGCAATATCGATGGTCATATCATCGTGGCAGCGCCAATCAATTGGTCCTACCTGAATGTCTTTGGAATTGCCGTCATGCGCGTTTGCCCGCAATACAAAAGGCCGTTTGTGCACATGTCTGGCAACGTGCCGACATGTTACCAGGAATGTCTCATTCTCCCTTGTTCTGACGAAGAAGGCGGTTCCGCAGCTCTGTTGTTCTGCGGAGCTCTTTCGAAGGAAAACGACCGTCTTGAGGATGCTGGTTCCCAAGTTCATGCGGAACCATCTTACCCCGTATTCCAAGGCCAATGAAGCCTGGGGCAAAGTAGCTCGCGGTAAGTCCTCCTAATCTGTTTCCCGCGGCCGGTGCTTCAGCGCCCAGCGCGTGGCGAGCCCGGCGGCCAGCGCCGCCATCATCAGCATCCGGAACAGCACCGCGAGCAGGCCGCGCATGGCTTCGTCTTCGTGCTGGCTGCTGTAGCCGGAGTAGAGGGCGACCGCGACGATCACCAGCGCCCCATAGAACGCGAGCCACGTGCGCGGCAGGATCAGCGCCGCAACGAGGATCGCCAGCAGCACCGGCGCAATCGAGAACACAGCCGCCTCCAGAAAAGTCATGGCGTTATTCCAGAATGGTCTAAACGAGTTTCGCCGGCGCGCATGGCGATCCGACGGCGGAATGTGGCGAAGCGCAGGCGTGACAGCGCAATCACTGTGACCATGCGCACAGCCGCGCGCTGGCACCATGAATTGCGCTTGCCCTCCCCCGGCGCGCCATGGTCATAGGCCCGCATTCAGGGCTTCGTGTTTCTTGGGAGAATGCACATCATGAACAAGCACATCCTCGCCGCCGCCGGCCTCGCGGCGCTGACCTTCGCCGCGCCCGCCTCGGCCGAGACCCTGGTCGAGCGCGGCCAGTATCTCGCGCACATCATGGATTG
The DNA here is from genome assembly GCA_035274225.1 of Dongiaceae bacterium. Taxonomy (GTDB): domain Bacteria; phylum Pseudomonadota; class Alphaproteobacteria; order Dongiales; family Dongiaceae; genus Dongia_A. The sequence goes on along the minus strand of DATEOK010000274.1, from coordinate 5,821 downwards.
CGGCGGCTGCCATCACAGCGGCGCCTTTACCCCGCAGCCGAACCTGGAGACGCCGCTCGCCGGCTCCGACATCGGCTTCGAGATGCCGGGCATGGGCGTCTTCTATCCGCCCAACCTCACGCCGGATGCGGAGACCGGCCTCGGCAAGTGGAGCGATGCGGAGGTCATCACCGCCTTCACCACCGGCATGCGGCCCGACGGCCGGCAGCTGGCGCCGATGATGCCTTGGATGTCCTATGCGCACATCAATGCCGACGACGCGGCCGCGCTGGTCGCCTATCTGCGCTCGCTGAAGCCGGTCAAGCACAAGGTGCCCGGACCCTTCGCCGCCGGCGATAAGCCGGCCGCGCCGTATTTCACGGTCATTGCGCCGAAGTAGCGCGCGCTTCGCTGCGGTGGAGCGCGACGCCGGCGATGACCAGCGCGATGCCGGTCATCTCGGCATGGGTCGGGATCTGCCGCAGCACCAGGACGCCGATCAGCGCGGCGGTGGCGGGCAACAACGCCAGCAGCAGCGCGAAGGTGGCGCGCGGCAGCCGCGCCATCGCCAGCTGGTCGCACACATAGGGAATGACCGACGAGGAGATGCCGACGCCGATGCCCGCCGCCAGCAGCAGCGGGCTCGCGAAAGCCGGCAGCGCCTCGCCGATCCCGAACGGCAGCGCGAATAGCATCGCCACCAGCATCGACGCGCTCAAGCGTTCGATGCCGCCGGCTCCGCCCGCGGCGGCCAAGCGATGGCCCAGCACGACGTAGAGCACGAACAGCGCGCAGTTGGCGAAGGCATAGGCATAGCCGAGCGGCTCCGCCACCCAGCGCGCGTCGGTCAGATACGCGACGCCCGCGACCGCCAGCGCGAGCGCGACGACATTGCGCTGGCTACGCACGCCGACTGCCGCCAGCAGGATCGGCCCCAGGAACTCGATCGCGCCGACCGTCGCCAGCGGCAGCCGCGCGATCGCCAGGTAGAACGCGCAGTTCATCGCCGCCAGCGTCGCCGCCATCGCGACGATCAACCCGCGCTCCCGGTTCGACGCCGCGCACAGATAGCGCAGCGGCCGGCGCCACAGCGCGAACACCACCGCCGCGCTGGCAATCCTGAGCCACGCCACGCCCAACGGCTCGATCGCCGCGAACAAGAGCACGGCGAAGGACGGCCCGAGATAATGGAACACCGCGCTCACCACGAAGAAGGCGTGTGGCGGGATGCGGCCGATGATGGCGGTCGCCTGATTTGCAGTCACGCCGACGCACTCTCCTTCCGTCATCCCGGGCAAGCGCAGCGCGACCCGGATGACATAAAGAGTAGTGGTGCGCGCGACGCATATGCTATCGTACGACGAAGGAGAAGTTGGCGATTTGCCGTCGAAATAAAGGTAGATGCCGAAAGCGATGACCGTTTCGAAGCTGCTGCTCGACTCCCGCAATCAAAAACTCCTCGCGGCGCTGCTGAAGAATCCGCGCGCATCGATCACCGATCTCGCGCGCAAGGTGGGATTGTCGGCGCCGGCGACGCGCGAGCGCATGTTGCGGCTGGAGGAAGCCGGCATCATCAAGGGCTGGCGCGTGGAGCTGGACCCCAAGGCGCTCGGCTTCCCGATCGCCGTCCTCGTGCGCGTGCGGCCGATGCCGGGACAATTGCCGAAGATCGCCAAGCTGGCGCAATCGCTGCCGCAGGTGACGGAGTGCCATCGCATCACCGGCGAGGATTGCTTCCTGATACGGGCCCACCTGCGCGCGCTCGAGGAGCTGGACGGGCTGCTCGACAGGTTCCTGGCCTATGGCCAGACCACCACCTCGATCGTGCAATCCTCGCCGGTCGCGCCGCGCAGCCTGCCGCTGCCGGGGGCGTGACGCTGGGCTGGCGGCGTCGCAGAGACGTTCCTCGCGACGCGTGGATTTCGCCGCGGCTATGCGGTAGTCTGACATGCAGAGGGAGATTTGGCATGGAACGTCGCCTTGCCGCGATCCTCGCTGCCGACGTTGTCGGCTACAGCCGGCTCATGGAGATCGATGAAGCCGGAACGCTCGATGCTTTGACGTCTCGATGGCAGAACATTCTCTCGCCGCTTCTCGCCGCCCATCACGGTCGCATGGTGAAGCTCATGGGCGATGGCGTCCTCGTGGAATTTGCCAGCGCCGTCAATGCCGTGCGTTGTGCGGCCGAACTGCAGAGCCGGATGGATGAGGCAAATACGGGGCTTGCCGGCGACCGCAAGATCCTTCTGCGGGTCGGCATCAATCTAGGCGATGTGATGGTCGAGGGCGCCGATCTCTATGGCGAGGGAGTCAATATCGCGGCACGGCTGCAGTCGATCGCAGGCGCCGGCGGCATCTGGCTGTCGCAGACGGTGGTCGATCACGTCCGCAATAAGATCGAGTTGCAGTTCGAGGACCTCGGCCAGCAGCAGCTGAAGAACATCGCGCGGCCGGTTCGCATCTACCGCGTGGCCGGGATCGGCGCACCCGGCGGTGCGGCACCTGTCCGCGCAAGCGACGAACTCTCCGCCAAGTGCTCGATCGCCGTGCTTCCCTTCGTCAACCTGAGTGGTGACGCGGAGCAAAAATACTTCAGCGACGGCATCACAGTGGACATCATCGCCGGCTTGTCGCGGTTCCGGCAACTGTTGGTGATCACCCACCATGCCTCGTTCCAGTATCGGGACGAGACGGTCGACCTGCGCAAGGTGGCGCAGGAACTTGGAACCCGGTTCATTGTCGTCGGCAGCCTTCGCAAGGCCGGTACGCGCTTGCGGGTCGCGGTGCAGCTGATCGAGGCGCCGACCGGCAACCATGTCTGGGCCGAGCGGTTCGACCGGGAAATGGAAGACGTCTTCGCCATGCAGGACGAGATCACGCAGACGATCGTCGCCAACATCGCAGGCCGGATCGAGGAAGCCGATCGCCGGCGCGCTCTGCGCAAGAATGTCGAGAACCTGACGGCCTATGATCTTGTTCTGAGGGGCCGGGACCGCCTGGAGCGCGGCACGCGGGACGACGTGCTGGCGGCGCGCGCCTTGTTCCAAAGCAGCCGCGAGCTCGAGCCGGATTATGCCGAGGCCTGCCTCTGCCTGGGCGAGACTTATTTTTACGAGGCGATTTCCAGTTGGACAGAAGACTCGGACGCGGCGGCGGGGAAGCTGTTCGCGCTTGCCGAGGAGGCCGCGCGGCTGGACGATCAGAACAGCCGCACTCATCTATGCTTTGCCTGGGCCCACTGGTGGATCAGAGGCAACTACGAGATGGCGGAGGTCCAGATCGATGAGGCGATCGCCCTCAATCCCAATGCCCTGGATAACTACTGCTTCAAGGGCTGGCTTTCGACCTGCGCCGGCAAGTTGGAGCAGGGTATCTGGTGCGCCGGCGAGGCGATCCGCCGCGCGCCCAACCTGCCCGAGCATTGCCTGACTACTCAGGTCGTTGCGGAGTATCTGCTTGGACGGTTCGATCAGGCGATCGCGACCTTCGGCCGGATGCTGCATCCGCCGGCGCTGATGTTGGCCTGGATCGCGGCCTGCTATGCCAACCTCGATCGCGCCGCCGAAGCCCGCGCAACGCTGGCGGAATTTCGCGCCCGTTTGCAGGCCGAGCGGACTGGTCCATCGGCCGACGATGCCGAGAGTTGGCGACGCTTCTGGTCGAAGCGCTTCCCCGCCAAGGATCCCGCAAGCCTGGAGCGCCTGTTTGACGGCCTGCGCAAGGCCGGGCTGTCGGTCTGATGATGCTGGTGTTCGACGTCGGCGAAACATTGGCAAGCGAGGAGCGCTGGCTCGGCTCCTGGGCCGACTGGCTCGGTGTACCGCGCGGCACCTTCTTCGCGGAGCTTGACGCCGTCATCGCGGCGCGCCGGCCGTACGACGACGTGTTCCGCCTGTTCAAGCCGAACATCGATCGCGCCCACGAACGCGCGCTGCGGCGCGCCGCCGGCATCACCGACACGTTCGTGCTGGCGGACCTCTATCCCGACGTCCTGCCGACGCTGGCCTGGGCGCGCGCGGCCGGCTACGGCGTCGGCATGGCCGGCAACACCGGCGCCGAGACCGAAGCCTTCCTGCGCACCCTGCCGTTCCAGGCGGATTTCATCGGCTCCGCCGCCAGCTGGGGAGTTTCCAAACCCGATGCCGGATTCTTCCGCCGCATGATCGCCGAGGCAGGCTGTGACCCCGCGCACATCACCTATATCGGCGACAGCGTCAGCAACGACGTGTTGCCGGCGCTCGCCGCCGGCCTGCAAGCGATCCACATCGCGCGCGGCCCGTGGGGCGTGGTGCAGGCGCGCTGGCCAGAGGCGCAGGGATTGCGCCGCATCCGCACCCTCGCCGAGCTGCCAGCGATGCTTGCCTAAGTTTCGCCAGATTGTTGCGTCTATATCGTTCGGTCGATCAAATCGGCGACTCGGGACACCAAGCTGTGATCCACATCATCGTTCACCAATCCGCAACCATCGTAGGCTAGATGATCGACGATTGAGTACGGTTTTCATGGATCCCATGCTGACGTCGATCTTGATTGGTGCCGCTGCCCTGGTGGCCGTCTGTTTGTGCTTCTCGCTGTTCCTGTTCGCGCATCTGACCGGACGCGTGCGGCGCGGCACCGCTTTGCGGGTGTCGACGCTCGGCGTCCTGCTCGGCGCGGCCGTCACCGGCAACGACATCCTCGGCAGCGCCGCCTTCGGCCCCATGGCGATCCCGTTCGGCGTGTTCCTGATGGTGGCCGCCGGCATCGCCGGCCTTCTGGTCTACCAGGCTCCCAAATCGAAGGCGCCGCGCTAGCCGGGGCATTTTTCCGCCAAAGTGCTGATCCGTGGTCAAGGCCCCGCGATCACCGGCGGCTGATGATTGCTGGCGCGGACCGGAAAGAACTCCGGCAGGTCGCCGGTGATCAGCACGTCGGCGTGCCGCTCGACCTTCCCGCCATAGACCGTCGCGCCCAGCAGCGTGTCGGTGGCGCCGCCGCGGCCCAGCATCGGGAGCGCGAAACGCTCGCCCGCAGTCAGCCTGCCGGCGGCGGCATAGACCGAGCCGGTGGCGCGGAAGATGGCGGGCTGCGCGAGACAGCGGCTGTAGCGCGCGACGATGGTATCGAGATCGGACGGGTCATACACATCGCGGAAATACTGGCCGCCGATGTTGCGGCCATAGATCGCGTTGATGTTCTCGCCCGCCAGGCGAACCCGGAACCGTCGCGTGGCGGATTCGATCTCCACGATCCAGATATGCGGGAGCACCTTCGGCAGGTGCAACGGATCGAAGGCCTGGATCTGCGGCAGTCCGCCCGCCGCCTGCGCGAGCTCTCGCCAATAGAGATACAGCGATCGCAGACGCGCATCGGCGATCGGCGGCGGAAGCTCGATCTCGAAGCCTGATATCCCCATGCCGCGCCATCTCCGGCTGCGTGCTGCGGTTCATCCTATCGCCCTTTCCGCACGCGAGTCACGCCGCTTGGTGCGGGCGGCGCTTTCAAGCGCCGTCAACCGCCGGCGATCTGCGGCGGGCGGTGGTTGCCGGCGCGCACCGGGTAAAAGGTCGGCTCGTTGTGCAGCACGTGCACCGCGCCCGGCTCGACTGTGCGCTCGTCATAGAAGGTGGCGCCCAGCATGGTGTCGGTAAGGCCGCCGCGCCCGATCATCGGCAGCGCCAAGCGCTCGCCCTGGATCAGCCGGCCGGCCGCGACGTAGACTGCGCCGATCGCGCGCACGATCGAGGGCTCGGTCAGGGTACGGGTGTAGCGCTCCACCATCAGCGCGACCTCCGATGCCTGGAACACGTCGCTAAAATACTGCCCGCCGATGTTGCGCCGATAGACCGCGTTGATGCTCTCG
>DATEOK010000273.1:0-16432 GCA_035274225.1 Dongiaceae bacterium | reverse complement strand
AGAGCTTCCGCTTCTGGGAAGCGCCGCACCTGACACGCCGCGATGGCTCAGTTACGAACTGGTGACGCATTTCAAACTGGAGTCCACAATGACACATACGCCCGACATTACGCGGCCACCAAAGGACCTGATCGACGCGCTCAGGGACATCGGCGCCGCGACCGTTGCCGGCACGCTCGGCCATATGGGTTTCCGCAACCCGCACATGGTCGGCCCGCTGCCACAGAACCATGGGAAGTCGATCGTCGGGCCGGCACTGACCCTCCAGTTCCTGCCACAGCGACCGGACCTGTTCAACGAGGGTGAATATGCCGATCCGGAGACGCAGCTTCATCGGCACGTGCTCTACCACGCGCAGGAGGGCGACGTGGTCGTGGTCGATGCGCGCGGCGACATGAGCTCCGGCGTGTTCGGCGACATGATGTCGACCTATTTCAAGGGCCGCGGCGGCGCGGGCATCGTCATCGACGGGTGCATGCGCGACCGGCCGAATGTCGAGAAGCTCGACCTGCCCCTGTGGCTGCGCGGCTGGACGCCGAACTACCATGTGCAGACCAGCATCTATCCCAACGCCGTCAACGTTCCGATCGCCTGTGGCGGCGTCACGGTGATTCCCGGCGACATCATCGTCGCCGATGACGACGGAGTGGTCGTGCTGCCCGTCGCCATGGCGCCGGCGGTGATCGAAGAAGCGCAGAAACATCACGAATGGGAAGTGTTCTCGCGCATGAAGCTGACCGAGGGTGCGCCCTTGCAACGCTATTATCCGCTGCACCCAAGCGCGAACGAGGAGTACGAGGCCTGGCGGAAAGCCAATCCGAAATAAGGACTCAACCCCTCCACGCTCTATTCACACGTCCTGGCGCGCCGCCCAAAGCATGCCGCGGTGGAGGATCGTCCGCATCTCCGGCACCTCGAACTCGCTGGCGACGTGCCCGAGCGATGAATAGAAGACTCGCCCCATTCCGTACCGCCGTTTCCAGGCGACCGGCATGACGACGCCTTGGATCCATGGCAGGTGGTCGCCCGAGAACGTCGTGGTCGCGAGCACTTCGTTGGTCGGATCAACATGCATGTAGTATTGTTCCGACCGGTAGGCAAAGCTCTGGATGCCGCAGCAGATCGGATCCTCGGGCTTCACAATGTCCACGCGATAATCGATCACGTTGCCCGGATGGGCGACCCACTGGCCGCCGCACATGAATTGATAGTCCACGGATTCGCGAAACGCGTCGCACATGCCGCCGTGATAACCGGCGAACCCAACGCCACCCGCGACCGCTTTGGTGAGGTTCTGCACTTCCTCCTTCTCGATCTTCGACATCGTGACGATCGGCACGATGAGGCTCAGCGCAGAGATCGACGGATCGGCGAAGGCTTCCGTCGTCGCCTCGACATGGACCTTGAAGCCGTCGCCTTCGAGCATGTCGGAGACGATCTTGGCGCACTGCTCCGGCTCGTGGCCGCTCCAGCCGCCCCAGACGATGAGTGCTTCTTGCATGTCTCTCTCCCTATCCCCCGGCTCACGCCGCGAGCTCGCGCCGCACGAGGCTTTCGGACAAAGGCGCCGGACGTTCCGGCCGCGTCGCGATCGTGACTGCCTTGCCCGCCGTCGCCGAGCGGTCGAATGCTTCCATCACTTCGAGCACGTGCAGCGCCAGTGCGCCGCTCGCCCGGTGCGGGCGGTTCGCGCGGATCGCGTGCGCCATGTCGGCGAGCCCGATCGATCGGTAGTCGGCGTCGGCATAGGGGAATTCGGTCTCGAGCTTCACCCACTGATCCTTGGCCGGGGCGAACTCGATCTCACCGCCGAACCAGTTCGGATCGGGGACGAGCAATGTTCCTTCCGAACCATAGATCTCGATCGGCAGGTGCCGGTGCGCCGGCACGTCGAAACTCATGCTGACCTGCACCAGCGCGCCGGACGCGAACGCGAGGATTCCGGCGGCGTGCGTCGCCACCTGCACCGGGATCTTCTGTCCGTAGCGCGGCTGCGAGGTGATCGTGCGTTCCTTCTTCGGCATCGCGGTCATGGCGGCGACCCGCGCCACCGGCCCGAGGAGGTTGACCAGATCGGTCAGGTAGTACGGCGCCATATCCATGACCGGTCCACCACCCGTCTGGTAGTAGAAGTCGGGTGCCGGGTGCCAGCGCTCGTGCCCCGGGCACATGAAATAGGCCGTGCCGCCGACCGGCGTGCCGATCTTGCCGGAATCGATCAGCCGGCGGCAGGTCTGGTGCGCGCCACCGAGGAAGGTGTCGGGCGCGGAGCCGATGCGCAGCGTCTTCATCGCGGCGCGCTCCATGAGCTTCTGTCCGTCCTTGAATGCGACGCCGAGCGGCTTCTCCGAATAGACATGCTTGCCCGCCTCGAGCGCCTGGAGACCGACAGCGACGTGCGCCTTCGGGACGGTCAGATTGAGGATGATCTCGACACTCGGATCGGCGAGCAGCGCATCGACGCTCACCGCTTTCAGCCCGAACTCCTGCGCGCGCGCTTCGGCCGCCGCCGGCACCATGTCGGCGAGCCCGCGGATGTCCAGGATCGGAAAGCCCCTCGCCGCCTTCAGATAGGAGCCCGAGATCACGCCGCAGCCGATCACCCCCACGCCGACCTTTTTCATTCTGCCTCGCGTTCGGTTTCGGTGTGCGCCGTGCTATCGCCGCGCCGTCATATTGTTCATTGGCGCAAACCATAGCCGGAAGAGAAAGAGCGCGCCTTCATGCGCTCAAAATAGCGTTTACGCCCCTCACTCCCACTCGATGGTTCCCGGTGGCTTCGAGGTGTAGTCGTAGACCACCCTGTTGATCCCGCGCACCTCATTGATGATGCGAGTGGCGACGCGGCCGAGGAACGCCGGGTCGAACGGGTAGAAATCCGCCGTCATGCCGTCCGTCGAGGTGACGGCCCTGAGGGCGCAGACGTGGTCGTAGGTGCGGCCGTCGCCCATCACGCCGACGGTCTTCACCGGCAGCAGCACGGCGAAGGCCTGCCAGATCTTGTCATAGAGGCCGGCCTTGTCGATCTCGTCGAGATAGATCGCGTCGGCCTTGCGCAGGAGATTCAGCTTCTCCCGCGTGATGTCGCCGGGCACGCGGATGGCAAGGCCCGGGCCGGGGAACGGATGACGGCGGATCATGCTCTCCGGCAGGCCGAGCTCGCGCCCGAGCACGCGCACCTCGTCCTTGAACAGCTCGCGTAAGGGTTCCACCAGCTTCAACTTCATGCGCTCCGGCAGGCCGCCGACATTGTGGTGGCTCTTGATGGTGACGCTGGGGCCGCCGGTGAAGGAGACGCTCTCGATCACGTCGGGATAGAGCGTGCCCTGCGCCAGGAACTCGGCGCCGCCGACCTTGTGCGCCTCCTCGTCGAAAACCTCGATGAACAGCTTGCCGATGATCTTGCGCTTCTGCTCGGGGTCGCTGACGCCGGCGAGCTGACCCAGGAACAGGTCGCTGGCGTCGCGGTGGATCAGCGGGATGTTGTAGTGGTCGCGGAACAGCCGCAGCACCTGCTCCGCCTCGCCCTGCCGCAGCAGGCCGTGGTCGACGAAGATGCAGGTGAGCTGGCTGCCGATCGCCTCGTGGATCAGCACCGCCGCGACCGAGGAATCGACGCCACCGGAAAGGCCGCAGATCACCCGACCCTGGCCGACCTGGGCGCGGATCTTCGCGACCTCCGCCTCGCGGAAGGCGCGCATGGTCCAGTCGCCCTTACAGCCGCATACCTCGTGCACGAACTGGCGCAGCAGCTTGGCGCCGGCCGGCGTGTGCACCACCTCGGGATGGAACTGCACGCCGTAGTAATGCCGCTTCTCGTCGGCGATGGCGGCGAACGGCGCGCCCTTGCTCACCGCCACCACCTTGAAGCCGGGCGGGATCGCGGTGACGCGGTCGCCGTGGCTCATCCACACCTGGTCCTTGGTGCCCTTGGTCCAGAAGCCGTCGAACAAATCGCACTGCTCGGTGATCTCCAGCTCGGCGCGGCCGAACTCGCGATGCTCGTGCGGCTCGACCTTGCCGCCGAGCTGGTGGCACATCGCCTGCTGGCCGTAGCAGATGCCGAACACCGGCAGCTTCGAGTTCCACACCACGTCCGGCGCCTGCGGCCCGCCCTCGGCATGCACCGAATGCGGCGAGCCGGAGAGGACGATGCCCCTCGCCTTGAAGTCGGCGATACGCTTGGGGTCGGCGTTGAACGGCAGGATCTCGCAATAGACCCCGGCTTCGCGCACCCGCCGCGCGATCAGCTGGGTCACTTGCGAGCCGAAATCGAGGATGAGGATGCGGTCGGTCATGCTTGTCTTTCCAAAGCAGAAGTCAACGAGGTGGCGTTCTTGGAGAAAGTCGCGAGCCGCAGCTCGATGGCCGCGAGGATCGGCTTGGTGGGAGCGCCAACGATTTGCGGCATGATTGATAATACGGCAGCGATGTTGCCCGCCTGATCCCGGCGCAAGTCGAGTTTCCTCGAATGGCCCGGAGCGAAGTATCGGCTGTGATTGCGAATCGCCACTTGGATCACGTCGCTGCGGTACAGACGCTTGCGCCGGACATCAATGATATCCGACCAGGCGATCGTCCCGATTTTGAACAGCGAATGCTCGAGTCCTGCCGGCGACAAGATCAGCTGCGATGGGGCGCGGAGCGCAAAGCCGAGCGCCGCCACGACACCCATGACAATCGCGACAGGACCGAAAATCCGCACCTTCGCGCTCTCTGGATGCAGCTGCATGAAGAGATAGGCAGCGACTGCAATGCTGACGGCGCACACGATGAGTGCGAGCCTCTCGGACTCAGTGCGTGAAAAGGTGAGAGTCTTGTCCGGTGAATCATTCCTACTCAAGCGCTCGATAGCAGGGCCGCGTATTAGCTTGACGATTGAGAACAGCACCATTGGGATGGCGACTGCCAGTAGCATCATCCCGGTCACGCGTGCCTGTCCTGTCGATCCTGTTGCAAGGATAAAGATCGCGGCGGCCGCGACGATGACGCCCACAATGAGCCCAAGAATGGCCGTCACGAGCCGCATGACGTTGCTCCCGTTGAGCACGATGGCGCGAGCGCGAGGATGCGGTCGGTCATGTGTTCTCCGTGGTGCGCGCGCTGGCGTCGAGCGTGATCAATTTCACCAGTGGCCAGCCATAGGCCACGTCGGGGATGTCGTCGTCGAAGCCCTCCGCGATGATCTGCCCGCCGATCTTTTCATAGAAGTTGCGATAGGCGTTGTCGCGGTAGGCCCACAACATCAGGGCTGTGCGACCGCGCTCCCGGAATGTGTATGCGGCCTCCGCCATCAGCTGGCGGCCGAGCCCCCGGCCCTGCACGTCGATGCGGCAATGCAGCGAATAGATCTCGCAGTCGTAGCCGGTGAGGCCGCCGGTGCGGATATCGTGATCGAGCACGTCGCCGGCATAGACGAAACCCTGCGCCTTGCCCGCTTTGTCCTCGGCGATCAGCACGACGCATTTAGGATCGGCGATGCGCTCCTGCCAGAACGGGATGCGGCGCTCCGGCTGCTTGGCTTCCATCTGCTCGTCGGACACCACGTTGGCATAGGCGATCTGCCAGCCGGCAAAGTGGACCTCCGCGATGGCGCGGGCGTCGGCGGCAATGGCGGGGCGGACAGTGAAGGTCATTTCGCCACCTTCACCCGCTCCAGCACCGCGGCGAAGAAGCCGTCGGTGCCGTGCTGCGCCGGCGTCAACGAAAGCGTGTCCGAGGTCGTGGGGCAATCGCCGCCGATCGCGCTGGTCCACACCTCGCGGACCGGCACACGCTTGAAGTCGGCATGTGCCGCCAGGAACGCCTCGATCTGCGCCTCGTTCTCCTCCGCCAGCAGCGAGCAGGTGGCGTAGATCAGGCGGCCGCCCGGCTTCACCAGGCGCCAGGCGCTGTCGAGGATGTTGCGCTGGACCTGTTCCAGCTCCTCGATGTCCTGCGCGGAGAGCTTCCACTTGGCGTCCGGGTTGCGGCGCCAGGTGCCCGTGCCGCTGCAGGGCGCGTCGATCAGCACGCGGTCGAAGGTACCGGCGTGACGCTTCACCCACTGATCGCGCTCGCTTGACAGCGCGCGGCGCTCGACATTGTGCACGCCGGCGCGGTTGAAGCGCACGGCGGCGCGGTCGATGCGGCCTTCCAGAACATCGCAGGCAACGATCTTGCCCTTGTTGTTCATCCGCGCGGCCATCGCCAGGGTCTTGCCGCCGGCGCCAGCGCAGAAATCGGCGACGCGCTGGCCCGGCCGCGCATCGGCCAGCAGCGCCACCAGCTGCGAGCCTTCGTCCTGCACCTCGATCAGGCCGTCCTTGAACACCGCCATGGTGGCGAGCGGCGGGCGGCCCTCAACGCGCAGGCCGACCGGCGACAGCGCGGTGGCCTCCGCCTTCACGCCTTCCTTCTTCAGCGCAGCGATCGCCTGATCGCGCGTTGCCTTTAAGGTGTTCACGCGCAGGTCGGTCGAAGCAGTGCCGATCGCGGCCTGCATCTCCTCGTCGACCCGGCCGTTGAAGCGGCGTTCGAGATAGGGCGCGATCCAATCGGGATACTCATTGCGCACGTCGGAAGGCTGCTCCGGCGCTTCGATCTCCTTGCCGGCCACTGCCTTGGCCATGCGGCGCTCCGTATCGTCAAGCTTGGGCGGATGGTAGTCGACGCCATCGAACGAGCCGGCGATGCGGTCCGGCGTCCAGCCGTCGAGCAAGGCAAGCGATGCGATCAGGCGCGCGCGATCGCGGTCCTGCGGCGCCTGGCCGCTCTTGTCGATCCACCAGTCGAGCGCGGCGCGCCGGCGCAGCACGGCGTAGGCACGGTCCAGCACTTCGCGCCGGTCCTTGGCGCCGATGTAGCGGCGGTTGCGGAAGAAGGCCGCGGTCGCGCGATCCGCCGGCGCGCTGCCGCCGTGGATCGCATGCAAGAGATCGATCGCCGCCTGCAGCCGCGCACCGGGGGTCATCGGCGCACCGCCCTGGCACAACAATACTCCGTCATCCCCGCCGACGAATGTCGGCCTTCGCCGACGGCGCTTGGCCTTGGGATCCACGAGTTTGCCTGCAACAACGGAGTTTCGCTCATAGGAACTCGTGGATGGCAAGGCCAAGCCTTGCCATGACGGGAGAGAATGCTGATTAAGCGTGCACCCACCCCATAATCGCGAACCCCGGCCTGCGGCCGGGGGTTCGGTGTTCCGTCGTCAGCGATGTCGCACCGCCCCTGCACGCCGCCTCACATATTCTGCCGGTAGTTCGGCGCTTCGCGGGTGATCTGCACATCGTGCACGTGGCTCTCCTTCAGCCCCGCGTTGGTGATGCGCACGAACTTGCACTTGGTCTGCATGTCGGGGATCGTCGCGTTGCCGGTGTAGCCCATCGCAGAGCGCAGACCGCCGACAAGTTGGTAGATCACGGTGCCGGCTGCGCCCTTGTACGGCACGCGGCCTTCGATGCCTTCGGGCACCAGCTTCAGCTGGTCGCCGACCTCTTCCTGGAAATAGCGGTCGGCCGAGCCGCGCGCCATCGCGCCCAAGGATCCCATGCCGCGATAGGCCTTGTACGAGCGGCCGTTATAGAGGAACACCTCGCCCGGGCTCTCGTCGGTGCCGGCGAGCAGCGAGCCCACCATCACGCAGTCCGCGCCGGCCGCGATCGCCTTGGCGAAGTCGCCGGAATATTTGATGCCGCCGTCGGCGATCGCCGGAATGCCGGCGCGATGCGCGCGCTCGACCGCGTCGACCAGCGCGGTCAGTTGCGGCACACCGACGCCCGCGACGATGCGGGTGGTGCAGATCGAGCCTGGGCCGATGCCGACCTTCACTGCGTCCGCGCCGGCGTCGATCAGGGCCTGTGCGCCGTCGCCGGTCGCGATGTTGCCGGCCACCACCTGGCAGTCGTTGGAGAGGCGCTTCACCGCGTCGATGGCGTTCAGCACACCCCTGGAATGACCGTGCGCGGTGTCGATAACGACCACGTCGACACCGGCCTCGAGCAGGGCTTCCGCGCGCCGCAATCCGTCCTCGCCCACGCCGGTCGCGGCGGCGACGCGCAGGCGCCCGTTCTCGTCCTTGCAGGCGTGCGGGAAGGCCTGGGCCTTTTCCATGTCCTTGACGGTGATGAGGCCGATGCAGCGATAGGCATCATCCACTACCAGCAGCTTCTCGATGCGATACTGATGCAGCAGGCGGCGCGCCTCGTCATGGCCGATGCCGGGCTTGGCCGTCACCAGCTTGTCCTTGGTCATCAGGCTGGCGACCTTCTCGCTCATGTCGCTGGCGAAGCGCACGTCGCGGTTGGTCAGGATGCCGACCAGCTTGCCGCTGCCCTTCTCCACCACCGGGATGCCGGAGATCTCGTGCCGCTTCATGAGGTCGAGGGCGTCGGCCAGCGTCGCTTCCGGATGGATGGTGAGCGGGTTCACCACCATGCCGCTTTCGAAGCGCTTCACCTTGCGCACTTCCTCGGCCTGGCGGGCGATGTCGAGGTTCTTGTGGATGACGCCCATGCCGCCATGCTGCGCCATGCAGATCGCCATGCGCGCCTCGGTCACCGTGTCCATGGCGGAGGACATCAGCGGAATGTTGAGGCCGATGCGCTTGGTGAGCTTGGAGCGGGTGTCAGCCTGGGCCGGAAGCACCGAGGAGGCGCCGGGCTCCAGGAGCACGTCGTCGAATGTGAAAGCGTCGCGGATTTGCATGCCAACCCCTTTAGGTTTCGAGCGGCCCCATAGGGGGTCGGGGGCCGGGCTGAGTTGGCGCGCCATCATACAGAGGAAGCGCCTTGCCACAAGGTGATTCGCGGCGGCTTCGCGCGGGGCCGCTATGCGCCGGATGCAGGCGGAATCTCCCAATGATTCCTGGGGAAAAGCAGGCGCGAATGCCCTTTCGTTCCGAGCGATATTGCCCGGTCGGCGAAACCTGGCCACTGTCGGAATCGCCGCGGGATCCCCATTTGCAGGGTCTTAACCTCACAAGCCCCCGCGGCATCGAAGGGCGAGATCGGGGGAGAGAGCGCAGGCCATGACGGCGATATCCACCTTGCTCCTGACGGCGATTGGCCTGCGGTTTGTCGCGGAGTGTTGGCTCGACCGGCGGCAGATCGCCCATGTGCGGGCCCGCCGCGACGAGGTGCCGCCCCACTTCGCCGACCGCGTGACGCCGGACGAGCATCGCAAGGCCGCCGACTACACCGTTGCCCGCGTGCGCTCGAAGCTCGTCACCCAGCTGCTGCATCTTGTTTTGCTGTGCAGTCTGATCTTCGCAGGGTGTTTCGCGGTTCTGCAGTCCGCGGTCGAAGACATCGCCGGCACCGGCTACTTGGCCTCATTGGCCCTGGCCGGTGCTGTCGCGTTCCTCTACGCCCTGGTGGCGGCCCAATCCGACTATCATGAGGCCTTCTCCGTCGAGGCGCGGTTCGGGTTCAACAATACAAGCAAAGGGCTTTTCGTCGTGGACCTGCTCAAGTCATGGGCCATCGGCGCGGTGTTCATGGTCCCCATCGTGCTCGGCATCGACTATACCCTGCGCACGTTCGGTGCCCACTGGTGGCTGGTGGGATGGGGCCTGTGGGTCGCCTTCAGCCTGATCATGATCGTGATCGCGCCCAGTTTGATCATGCCGCTGTTCAACAAGTTCGAGCGCTTGTCCGACGGGCCGCTGCGTTCGCGCGTCGAAGCGTTGCTGGCACGCTGCGGGGTGGAATTGAAGGACATCTTCACCATGGACGGCAGCAAGCGCTCCAGCCACGGCAATGCATTCTTCACCGGCCTTGGTCCAGCCAAGCGCATTGTCCTGTTCGACACGCTCAAGGAACGGCTGAGCGATGACGAGATCGAGGCGGTGCTCGCGCACGAGATCGGGCATCTCAAGCTCCGTCACATCGCGCGCCGCCTGGTCATGAGCCTCGGCATCGGTCTATTGGCCTTCGCCCTGATGGGGTATCTCAGCCAGCAGACGTGGTTCTATGCCATCTTCCTGCTCGATCCGGCGCTCGCCACGACATTCCCGTTTGCCTCGGTCCTGATGTTCGTGCTCGTCATCCCCACCTTCGCCTACTGGTTCCGCTTCGCCGGCAACCAGCTGTCCCGCCGCCACGAATTCGAGGCGGACCACTACGCCGCGACCAAGGCGTCGGCAGGGAATCTCATCAGCGCGCTGGTGAAGCTGCATCGGGACAATGCGAGCACATTGACGCCGGATCCGCTCTACAGCTGGGTGAACTACTCGCATCCGACCGCGGTGCAGCGCATCGCGCGCCTGGAACCGCTTGCGGATCAGCCGCGGAAGCCCAGCGCCACCACGTAGATCTCCGCTGAATCGCTGCGGCTGGCGGGCGGTTTCACGTGCTTCACCTCGGCGAAATCGCGCTTCAGGAGCTTCAGCAGTTCGCCGGTGGCGCCGCCTTGCAGCACCTTGCAGATGAAGGCCCCGCCCTTGGCGAGGACATCCTTGGCAAAGTCGTAGGCGGTCTCCGCCAGGGCCATGATCTTGAGATGGTCGGTTTGCGAATGGCCGGTGGCCGACGCCGCCATGTCGCTCAGCACCACGGTGGCGAGGCCGCCGTCGAGCAGGCGTTTCAGCACATCGGGCGCCTCCTCGGTCATGAAATCCATCTGGATCAGGTCGGCGCCGGGGATCGGATCCATCGGCAGCAGGTCGATGCCGATGACCTTGCCGCGCTCGCCCACGCGGTCGACAGCAACCTGGCACCAGCCGCCGGGCGCCGCGCCGAGATCGACCACCCGCGCGCCCTCTTTCAGCACATGGAACTTGTCGTCGAGCTGCAGCAGCTTGAAAGCCGCGCGCGAGCGATAGCCCTGTTTCTTCGCTTCCGAGACGTACGGATCGTTGAGCTGCCGCTCCAGCCAACGGGTGGACGACACACTGCGCTTGCCGGCGGTCTTCACCCGCACGGTGAGGCCGCGGCCGCTCGGCCGCGCCGTGTTGCGCTCGTTTCCGCCGCCGCCACCCCGACTGCTGCCCTGGCCACCGCGGCCGCTGCTGCGTCGTTGGCTCATAGGTGCGATCCGTTGAGGCCGCGGTGATAGACGTTGTCCGGCGCCGTACCGGTCATCAGGCTCATGAGAATTCCTTCGCGCACGCCGCGGTCGGCGACGCGCAGGCGCCCGATCGGCCATTGCCGGCAGATCGCCGACAGCACCGCGCAGCCGGAGACCACCAGATCGGAGCGCTCGCTGCCGATGCAGGGGTTGGTGGCGCGCTCGCTGCAATTCTGCTCCGACAGGCGCTTGCTGATGCGTTCGACATCGCCGAACTCGAGGAACGAGCCGTCGACCACCGAGCGGTCATAGCGCGCGAGGCCCATCTGGATGCCCGACAATGTCGTGACCGTGCCGGAAGTGCCGAGCAACTGCACCTGGCTGCGCGCGATCAGGCGGTGCGCGCCGATCGCCTGGGCAAAGGGCGCGAGGTTGTCCTGCACCTCCTCGACCATGCGCTCGTAGAATTCGATCGCGCTTTCGTCTGGCGCGGCTTCGGCGCCGAAGCGCTCGGTCAGCGTGACGACGCCGAGCGGCATCGAATGCCAGGCGATGATGCGCGGATGACGCCCATGCTCGAGATGGATCCAACCGAGCTCGGTCGAGCCGCCGCCGATGTCGAACACGATGGCATAGGGCCGAGCGCGGTCGAGCAGCGGCATGCAGCCGGAGAAGGCGAGCTTCGCTTCCTCCGAGGTGGTGATGATCTCGAGATCGACGCCGGTCTCGGCGCGGGTGCGCTCCAGGAACTCCGGGCCGTTGGCGGCGCGCCGGCAGGCCTCGGTCGCAACCGAGCGCATCAGCGAGACGCTGCGCCGCTGCATCTTGGCGGAGCAGACCTTCAACGCTTCGATGGTACGATCCATGGCGGCGGCCGATAGGGCGCCACGCTGCGACACACCCTCGCCCAGGCGGACGATGCGCGAGAAGGCATCGATGACCTGGAACCCGGAATTGCCCTGCCGCGCGATCAGGAGGCGGCAATTGTTGGTTCCCAGATCAAGGGCCGCCATGACTTGCCCGGGTCTGGCGGCGCGCGCCCTGGCGCGTCCGTCAGCCCCGTCGGCGGGGGTTCGATCCAGCACTCTTAACTCCTGGCCGGCAGCGTCAAGCCTTTGAACGTGCTCGGGATTTCTCCCGAGCGGGGCAATCGCGCCGACTTTTCGCCGACGAGTTTACAGGCAGAAGGCGGCAAAGTTAAGGCTGGTCGGATTAGCCCGTGACCCGCAATTTTCCCCAGTCAGGGGAGCCTGGCTCCGTCATGGTTCGCCGTCCAGAAACCGGATGGCTGACCATGATCGACGAAACCTCTCTCCGCTATCTTGCCTCTCCCGCCGCGATCGACGATCTGCGCGCGCCCAACGCGCTGTTCATCGAGAATTTCATCAGGAACGACGTCAAATCGCACGATGCGATCCTGCACGCAGATTTCATCTGCGTCCGGAGCAACGGCGCGCGCATGGACCGAGCCACCTATCTGGAGCGATGGGCGACGGGGTTCGATCCGCACGTCATCGTGCACTGGGACGTCCGGGACGAACTCATCACGCTGGCTGGAAACGTCGCGCTGGTCCGGGCGACCAACAAGGAGATCGTCCGCCGCGACGGACGGGATGCCGCGGCGATGACAACCTACACCGACACCTACCTCTATGAGCGCGGCAGCTGGAAATGCATCCAGGCGCAAATCACGCCGGTGGCGCGGGACCAGGAGCCCGGAGACGATACGGTCATCTCGACCTACAGTCGCGGCGCTCGCACGACATAATGCGTGAGACAGCTGCCCGCCGAGAGCCCGGCAGACGGCGGCAACGTCAAGGCAGGTCGGAAGCGTCGCCGGCAGAGGGAATCTCCCCCACCTCAATGGCGGAAATCGTCGCATCGCCCGCCGAGATCTCGACGTTGGACCCCGCGGTGTAGGCGGGAAGGACGAAGGCGACGGTCTGGGTGCCGCGCTTGATCCGGTGTCCGAGGATGCGGCCCGGCTCAAAGACGCCGGTCTCAGGATCGGGCAGCGCAATCTCCAGATCGGTCCGCTTCTTCTTCACCGTCATCGACAGCCGCAGGCAGGGCAGATCGCCCGATGCGACGGCCCGAATGGCGACGTTGCGCCGGTCGAGCTTCTCGCCGCCGGCCGCCGCGTCCGCCGTTTCGAACGCGCCGCAATCCTGCGCGCGCCGCATGTTGCGCTTCAGGATCGCGATCGGGATGTCCTCGTCCCAAGTCAACAGGTCACGGTCGAGCAGGAACTTGCGCTCGATCACATTGATGATCAGGCGGTCGGCTGACAACCCGACGACGCGGACACGGCCCGGGTCATTGATGTTGAGCATCGTCACCGGATCGGGAAAGGCCTCCAGGATCTGCGGCTCGATCGTGCCATAGAAGGAATCATGGACGATCAAGGTTTTGACCGCCTTCCGATCGGCAGGGAGCTCTAGCTCGCGCGCCAGCAACGGCTCGGCCACCGGCCCCTGTTCGTCGGCCGGAAGCACCAGCATGGTCGTGAGGTCTGTTTTCTTGATAAAGACCTCATCGGAAAGCCGCGGCGCCGCAATGTCAGCGTCGGGATAGATCGCCGCCAGCAGCTGCCGCAGCGCGATCGCGCCGCCGTAGCGCGTCCAGTGAGTGTCCGTCTTGAAGTAGAGCGGAATGTCGGGATGGCGCATCTTCTCCGCGAGCAATGGTTCCGTATGATCGATAAGGCCCGGCAGCTCCCGCCTGATGAGCCGCCGCAGGGCCGCGATGCTCTCGACCCGGCATCTCCAGTAGCCGCGCACGGTGGCGTTGAGCGCTTCCGGATAGATGGTCGACTTGTTGGGCGACATCGAGAACACCATGTCGATGCCGGCTGCGCGGCCGACGTCCATCACGGCGGCCACGATGCGCAGGCGCCTGGCAGTATCCTGTTCGTCGATGCACCTGCCGCTGTTGAATTCGCCCCCATAGAACAGCCACCCGTCGTTGCCGGAGACGATGCGCTCGTTGTCGACGAAGCCGACAAGCCGATAACCGGTCAAATTGCGAACCTGAACCGCCATCCTCCGTACGATCGAACGTTCCAGCACCGCGTTGCCGAACTGGTCGAACAGGCCCTTCTTGCCGCGCAGGACCTTGCCGAGCGGCGGAAACTCGGTCTGCGCGCGCCCATAGCCCTCGACGGCGCCGAAAGCGAGCAGTGCCGCCACCGGGGCCAGCGTGAACAGGATGAACAAGGCAACTTTGAAATGAGCCACGCGCATCGCTGGTCAGAACCGGAAATAGAGGAACGGGCTGTATTTGCTGGCCAAGACCAGGACGCCGCTGAAGGCCAGCACGCCCGCCGTGTAGGCAAGGTCGAGGGTCGGCCGCCTGGTGGAGGAGTCCGCCAGCCGGCGCCCGAACGACAGCTCGCCCGGCAGGAAAAAGACGATGGCGCCGACAGCCAGCGCGGCGGCGGAGTATGGCGTGATCGAGGTCCGCTCCGACAACAGCGCGAAGGTCACCGGCTCGAACGGCCAGAGCATGGCGGACCAGTGCCCGAGCGCCGCCGTCATCGTATCGGCGCGGAACAGCACCCAGCCGAACAGCACCACCGGCAGGCAATAGACATAGCGCAGGAAGCCGGCGCGCATCGCCTCCAGCGGCGCGCGGAATGCGAGGCGCTCCAGCACCAGGAACGCGCCATGGAACAGGCCCCAGGCGAGGAACGTCCAGGCCGCGCCGTGCCACAGGCCAGTGGCCGCGAACACGATCAGCAGGTTGCGGTAGGTCGCCATCGTGCCGCCGCGATTGCCGCCGAGCGGGATGTAGAGATAGTCGCGGAACCACGAACTGAGTGTCACGTGCCAGCGCCGCCAGAACTCGGTGATCGAGCGGCTGGCGTAGGGCCTGAGGAAATTCTCGGTGAAGCGGATGCCGAACATCCGCGCCAGGCCGATCGCCATGTCCGAGTAGCCGGAGAAGTCGAAATAGATCTGCAGCGCATAGGCGATGGCGCCGATCCACGAGCTCCAGAAGTCGTGCTCGCCCGCGGGCAGTCCGAACACCGCGTCCGCCACCGGCGCGACATTGTCGGCGATGATGACCTTCTTGGCGAGGCCGTGGGCGAAACGCGTCACGCCGGCGGAGAAGTCATCGAGCGCTACACGTGGCTGGATGAAGTCCCCGATCACGTCGCGGAACCGGACGATCGGTCCGGCGATCAGATGCGGGAAGAAGCTCTGGTAGGCGGCATAGCGGGTGAAGTTCCGGTCGGGCTTGATCTCGCCGCGGCGCACGTCCATGAGGTAGGAGATCGCCTGGAACACAAAGAACGAGATGCCGGTCGGCAAGGCGATCTGCTGGGTGATCCGGCCGAGATGGGTGCCGAGCAGCAGGTCGAGATTCTCCGAAACTAAGTGCGCGTATTTGAACCAGAATAGCGCCGCGAGATTGATCAGGATCAGCACCGGCAGGGTCAGGCGCGAACTGGAGCGGGCCAACCAAAGCGCGCCGGCATAGTTGACGGCGATGACGGCGACCAGGATCAGAGTGCGCGTTCCCTCCGACCAGTAGTAGAAGACGAGGCTGACCAGGAAGACCGCCGGCAGGAAGGCCCAGCGCCGCAGCAGCAGCACGATTGCAAGCGCTACCGGCAGGAACAGGAACAAGAAGTAGGACGACGAAAAGACCAAAGGAAAGCGCCCCTCATGCAATCATGACGCGTTCTAGCAAGATCGGCGGATTCGGCGCTACCGCATTTCAAGCCAAGCGCCCGCAGGCTGCCGCCAGCTATGGCTGAAGTGGGCCAGTCCCGCCATCCTGGTCGGCGATCGCGAGGCGCGGCCGCACGATCTCGCCTACTTCGATTCCCGAGATGGTGGCTGATTTCCCAAGACCAGCGACACCGAGCCCGATGTGAGCCCCCGATGCGTACCGCGGCAGCACCAGGGCGACCGTCTGGGTTCCGGCCTCCACCCGCAACTTGATCAACCGCTCCGGGATGAGCGCACCGCTGTCTACATCCGGCAAGGCGACCGTGATTGTGGTCGAAGCACTTGCAACGAGGGAAATCCGGAGGCAAGGCAAATCCCGTGATTCGACCTCCCGCACCGCGACGGTCATGCCGGTCTTGTTGCGGATATCGACAGGCGAGCCGGCGACGCCGGCATCAACCGCTTCAAACGAGCTGCACTGCACCGCAACCTGCCGGTTCCGCGCGATGATGGCGGATGGAATGTTCGCCTTCCAATCCAATACCCCGTCCGTGATGGCGCGGACCAGGTCTCGCTCCACGAGATTCACAATCACCCGGTCGGCAACGGCAACCTGCTCCCGCATCCAGCCGGCATTCTTGGTACCGCGGAACACCATGGCGTTGGGAAAGGCTGCATGAACCTGGGAGGAGATCCTGTCATAGAACGAATCATGGCTGATGATCGTCCGCACCGCCGCGGAATTGCGGTTCAACTGGTCAAGAACGTCA
>DATEOK010000272.1:0-17613 GCA_035274225.1 Dongiaceae bacterium | reverse complement strand
TTGCCGGCGATCACCACTTGCCGTGCGCGCACCTTGCCGCGCGGCGTCGTCAGCACGTGCTGCTTGCCATCGCGCGCCCAGCTTTGCACCGGCGAGGAGTCGTGCAGCACCGCACCGGCGCGCTGTGCGGCGCGGGCGAGGCCACGCACGTATTTCATCGCATGCAGCGCGAAGCCAGTCTCGAACAGCAGGGCGCCGTGCGCCTCGCGGCTGATCAGATACGTGCGCTCGAGCTCGGCCTTGTCGAGCAGCCGCGACTTCACCCCGAACTTGCTCTCGAGGAAGCGCTGGTCGTGCTCCAGCCCGCGCATGCGGTTGGGCAGGTGCGCGAGCTCCAGGTTGCCGTCCGGCGTCGCGTCGGCGTCGATGCTTTCCTCGCTCAGCAGCCGGCGCACCAGCCGCACCGCATCGCCAGATTGATCGAAGATGCGGCGGGCTTCCGCTTCGCCCCACCGCCTGATCCAGCCGGCCATGCTGGTCTTGCCGATGCCGAGGGTGGCGAAGCCGCCGTTGCGCCCGCTGCAGCCCCAGCCGATGCGGTTGGCCTCCAGCACGTGCGACTTGAGGCCGAACTTGCGGCCGAGATGCAGCGCCGTCGACAGGCCGGTGTAACCGCCGCCGACGATCGCGATATCGACCTCCATGTCGCCGGCGACGGGCGCCGCATCGGCGATCTCCGGGCCGGCGGTCGAAGCCCAATAGCTGTCGACGTGCGCCTGACCCGGCGCGTTAAAATCGATGATGTTGATGGCCATGATCACCCCTTCGGGGGCACCTTAGCAGGGTATTCGCGGGAACTGTAGACGGGCTAACGTGTTGTGGCACAGCGACAAAACAGTTCGCAGCGCGTCCCGCGCGCGCCTCAGGAGGGCAATTTGCAAGGTCAGCTGTGGGTGGAACTCGTTGGCGATCTGGTTCTGGCGCGTGTTCGCGGCGAGCCGACCGCCGCGTTGCTGCGGGAATGCCAGGAGAAGGTTCTTTTCCTGGTGAAAGATGCCGAGAAGGGCAGGGTTCTCTACGACACGCTCGAGATGGAACCGCCGCCGGTGGACGTGCCATTGTCCCAGCAAGAGCTGGATCAAGATCTCGGCTCGATCAAATTGCGGCGCGCGATTGTCGTTCCGAACAGCCGGCTTGCGTATCTCGCACGGCTCGCCTTCGGCGAAGGCGACTATCGCGTCTTCTACAGCGATATCGTGTCGGCCGTGAAATGGCTCACCGAACAGCCGGCAAACAGCTAGGCACGTCCCGCGTCTATTGCTCCACTGCCGCAAGACATTGCGGATCGTCGTTCTTGACGCTGTTGACCCTGGTGTCGACCCGGTAGAGCGTCGTCCTTGCCGCATCGTATGGTGCCAGCAGGGAAAGAAGCTTGGGCTCAGGCGTGTTGGGGTCGAGCCAGGTATCCTCCTCATCGCGCTTCAGCATCACCGGCATGCGGTCGTGGATCGGCGCCAGCTTCTCGTTGGCGTCGGTCGTCACGATGGCAAAGCTGCGCACGATCTCGCCCTGCGGATTGCGCCAGCCCTCCCATACGCCGGCGAAGGCGAAGGCCGGCCGTTCGGCATCCACGATGCGCCACGGCCACTTGTCGCTCTTGTCTTTGCGCCATTCGTAGAAACCGTCCGCCGGCACCAGGCAGCGGCGCTTCTGGAACGCTTCGCCGAACATCTTGCCGGCGGCGATGCCTTCCGAACGCGCGTTGATCAGGGGCGCCGACTTCGGCATTTCCTTGCTCCAGCGCGGAATGAGGCCCCAGCGGAACTGCTTCAGCACGCGCTCGCCGCCGGGTTCCTGCCCGATCACCGGCACGATCTGCGTCGGCGCGATGTTGTAGCGCGGCTGCAGGTTGAGCACCGTCACCACGCGGAACAACTCGCGGATGGCCTCGGGCGGGAGGGTAAAGCTGTAGCGGCCGCACATCGCTGCGATCTACTCCCAGGGTGGACGCAGCGGCATGCTTAGCGAAGGTAGCTGCGACGCCGCAAGCGATCGCCGGTCGTATGACCAGGGCCGATCCATCGCAACCGGATGTGATTTTCTGATGTTTTGGTGCCGCCGGGTGTCGCGCTTCGTGGAGCGGCTCTAAGTTGGCTAGCCCATATGTCAGGGGTGTGTTGACCGGGCCTGCCAAAAATGGCAAGGCTTTCCTAGATTCTCGCGCACCCTTGGAGAGTGCCAGGAGTGATTGTGTCACGCCACGGACCGGCGGCCATTAGCTCTATCGGGCGGCAGGTTCTATGATGATCGATCCCATGTCGGAGGCCAGCGGAAACGAACCGGCGCGGCCGGAGCCGAGCCCTGACGTCCAGATGGACCCGCGCCCGCTGGACGACGTCACCACCGCCGCCCAGGAGATGGCGAGCAGTCTCGACGTCCTGCTGGTCCACTCCCAGCGTATCCGCAAGCTCAACGACTATTGGCAGGCCAAGGCCAAGGGCAAGGTGCCGTCGCGCTCGGAGATCGATCCGGTCGATGTGCGCGAGCTGCTGCCCAACCTGATGATGATCGACATCCTGGGCGACCCGCCGCGCTTCCGCTATCGCCTGGTCGGCACACGGGTGGTGCAATATACCGGCTTCGATTTCACCGGCCGCTGCATCGACGAGATGGTGTTCCAGGGCCGCGACTTCATGGAGCAGTGCTACCGCCGCATGCTGGCGGAGAAGCGGCCGGTGTTCGGCCACTATGCCTGGCTGGTGCGCTCGCGACATTTCGGCCAGTGCGAGTTCGGCCTGTTCCCCCTCTCCGACGACGGCAGCACCGTCAATCGGGCCATCTCGATCGAGGATTACGAGCGGATGGAGCGCGACATCCTGACCTACGGCCAGCAGGGCGCCCCCATGCGCAAGCTGGCCGAGGGTGGCCGGTAGGCACGATCCCACTACCAACTGGATGGGCCCCTTCCCCCCTTGTGGGGGAAGGTTGGGATGGGGGGTGCCGCGGCACGAGCGGAGGGGAGTAATCGCGGGATCTCTAAGTCGTCTTCGTGGTGCTCAACACCAGCTGTTCGTGCGGCGACACCCCCCATCCAGCTACGCCTAAGCTCACTGCGTTCGCTAAGGCTGCGCATCCTTCCCCCGCAAGGGGGGAAGCGAGGTAGCAGAGGAGCTTAGTTGTCACGCCGCCCGAATTTCCCTATTGAAACCGCGACCGCCGGGCGTTCTGGCCCGGGATAGCCGGAGTTTGCCATGGATCGGCCCATCGCCCTGTTCGAGCTTGCCAGCCTGTCGCCGGAGGCGCGGGAGCGTCTGCTGGTGCGCTCGGAGGCCGACCTCGCCGTGTTCGAAGAACGGGTGAAGCCGATCATCGAAGAGGTGCAGCGCGACGGCGATGCCGCCCTGGCGCGCTTCGGCGCACGCTTCGATGGCGCCACCGGCCTCAAGCCGGACGCGATCCGCACGCCCGCGCGCGAGTTCGACGCGGCGATGCAGAGCGTGGCGCCGGAGGTCATCGAGGCGATCGAGTATGCGGTCGACAACGTGCGGCGCTACCACGAGGCGCAGCTGCCGGAAGAGATGTGGATGAAGGAAGTGCGCCCCGGCATCTTCGCTGGCGAGCGCTGGTCGCCGATCGATTCCGTCGCCTGCTACGTCCCACGCGGCAAGGGGTCGTTTCCTTCGGTTGCGGTGATGACGGCCGTGCCGGCGATGGTCGCCAAGGTGCCGCGCGTCATCATCTGCACGCCGCCCTTGCCTGATGGCCGCACCGATCCAGCGACCCTGGTGGCGGCGAAGCTTGCCGGCGTCACCGAGGTCTATCGCTGCGGCGGGGCGCAGGCGGTGGCGGCTGTTGCCTATGGCACGGCGACGGTGCCGCGCGTGCTCAAGATGGTGGGACCGGGCAGCCCGTATCTGGTGGCGGCGAAAAAGCTGCTGTCGCATCGCATCGATCCCGGCATCCTGGCAGGGCCGTCGGAATCCATCATCCTGGCCGACGAGACCGCGGACGGCCGGTTGGCGGCGCTCGACCTGTTGATCGAGGCCGAGCACGGGCCGGATTCCTCCTGTTTCCTGGTCACCAATTCGCGGGCGGTGGCGGAGGCGGCGCGAGCGGCGATCCCCGGCTTCTGGGCCCAGATGTCAGACCAAAGGGTCGATTTCTCGTCCACCGTGCTGAAGGGGCCACAGGGCGGCATCGTGCTGACCCCCAATTTCGAGGCGGCCTGCGACTTCGTCAACGATTACGCCCCCGAACATTTGACAATCCACGCCAAGGATCCCTGGCGTTATCTGGGCAAAATCCGCAATGCGGCCGAAATCCTGCTGGGGGACCGCACTCCCAATACCCTGGCCAATTTCGTGTTGGGACCGAATGCCGTGCTCCCCACCTCCGGGGCGGCCAGGACCAGTTCGGCGCTCAGCGTTTACGATTTTGTGAAGCGAAGCTCGCTAGCCTACGTGACGACATTGGGCTATCCCGACGCCGCGCGCCATGCCGGCAGGCTTGCGACCTATGAGGGGTTCGACGGCCATGCCAACGCGGTATCCGCGACGCGCGATCGCCTGATGGCGGAAGATTCGTAATTTCATGGAAGCAATCGGCGTGCATATCGGCCGGCGCACATTGATCGGCACGGATGGCTCTCTTCTCGGCATCGGCGACAAGCTGAGCGTGGTCGAAGGTCTTGGCCGCGTCAGCAACGAGACTCGGCGCGTGTTCGATCTGTGGCAACAGGCCGGCCAGGAGGCGGGCTTGCCGCGGCTTGCCGGTTTCCCGCTGGAGACGATCGCGGACCTGAAGCCGTCGATGCTGATCGTCGAGGTGCTCGAGGCGACGCACGACTACCGCTACCGTTACTGCGGCGCGCGCGAGCGCGAGGTGCGCGGCAACGACCCAACCGGCCGCACGGTCCGCGCATGCTATCAGGGCGACATCCTGGAGTTCGTGCTGGAGAACTACGACCGCGTGGTCGCCGCCGGCGACGGACTGCTCGACCTTTCCATCGACATCAACAGCGACAAGCGCTTCGTCGCGACCGAAGTGCTGTTCCTGCCGTTCTCCGACGTCGGTGTCGCGGTCACCGACATCCTGGTCTACTCGCACTACATCAATACGCAGCCGGGCACAGCGCCGCTGGAGTAAGGCGCGCTCTCGCCAACAAATCGCTGCACCCGCCACCGTCATGGCAAAGTTTGGCTTTGCCATCCACGAGTTTCGCTGGGCAACGCACAGTCGTTGCGGGCAAACTCGTGGATGCCAGTGCCAAGCACTGGCATCACGGAGAAAGGGGACGATGGCGGAGCCTTTGCCCGCCGTCTCACAGCGGTTTTCGGGTCGAGCGCGCTCTCGCCAACAAATCGCTGCACCCACCACCGTCATGGCAAAGCTTGGCTTTGCCATCCACGAGTTTCGCTGAGCAACGCACAGTCGTTGCGGGCAAACTCGTGGATGCCAGTGCCAAGCACTGGCCTGACGGAGAATGGGGACGATGGCGGAGCGCCTTTGCCCGCCGCCTTACAGCGGCTTCGGGTCGAGGAAGCGGCGCACGACGTTCTCGGTGATGCGGCTGACGTTGTTGCTGTAGCCGTTGTGCGCGAGCGAGCCGGCGTACGAGATCGAGCTGACCGAGAACACCCCGCCGCCGTTCGGCGTCTCGAAGAACACCATGTCCGCCTTGATCATTGGGCAGGTGTCGCCGTTGACGGCGGAGTGAGTGTGGTTGAGCTCTTCGTTGACCCAGTGATAGCTCGCCGGGAAATCGTCGGCAGTCGCGACGATCAAAGCATGCGGCGGCGTGCCGAAGCTGGCATCGGCGCGGTCTAGCTCCCAACCTGCGGCACCGCCGCCGATCGATCCGAAGTCGCCGATGCGCTCGTCGGTCACGCCGTCGAAGATGAAGGCGGCGCGCGGGTCGCGGCTTGCCGGCAGGCGCTTGTAGTAGGACGCGACGTCGAAGCCCTGGCCGCTGAAGGCGGTGCCGACCAGCACGTTGGGCGGCCGGCCGTTGCGCACCCATAGGCCGGAATATTCGCCGGTGAAGGCCATGTAGCTTTCGCCGGACTGCGTCATCCAGGCGCGCATGCCGTCCTCGGAGCGGCGGTGCTCGATCACCCCCTCGAGCGAGGGATGCCAGGCGATGCGCCAGTAGAATCCGTTGGCGCCGAGATACATCAGGCGCCCGCCGCCGTCGGTGTAGTCCCGCATCGCATCCAGCATCTTGAGGCTGTAGTACTCGGGATGCGTGCCGGTCATGATGCAGCGGTAGGGCTTCAGGCAATCGAGCCCCTCGCGGTCCAGGTCCTCGTCGGTGATGATGTCGCAGTCGATGCCCTTGGCCGCCAGCCAGTCGACGATGTGGGTGTCGGCGTTGAACTGCCACAGGTCGGCCTTGGGCCGCATGTTGAGGATGGGGCGCAGGCGCGAGGAATGGCTGACGCCGCTGCCGTCGCCATGCAGGTCGTAGGTCGAGAGGCCGAGCGAATAGGTCTCTTCCAGGAACTGGTCGGTGCGATTGATCGAGGTGAAGCGCGCGGAGCTCAGCTCGTCGAAGCTCCAGCTGGTGTCCATCTGGTGGTTGGCGTAGGCGAGATAGCTTGCGGTCGGCACCAGGAAGGCGAGGTTCGATGTCGGCTTGCCCTTCGGCGGGCGCACGAAGAGGGGCGTGAACTCCTCCAGGTCGCCCTGCTGCAGGTGAATGCAGTAGATCGCGCTCTTCAGGTCTTTCGGCAGCCGGATGGAGAAGTCGGTCTTCCAGTTGCAGTCGTAGAGATCGTCGTCGTGGAAATGGATCGCGCCGTAATGCTCCGGCTTGCGCTTCCAGTTCAGTTCGCTGCCGTCCCAGTTCCAGCCGGTCATGGCGCGGGTCGGCAGGTTGACGGTGTGGCCGTTGCGGCGGTTGCGCGAGGAATCGATCACCCAATCGCCGCTGACGCCCTGCGAGAAATCCCAGTCGGCGATGGCGCGCTCCGGCGGCGGCTCGTCGCGCGTGCCGGGGAACGCGAGCAGGGACGCCGGCTCCAGCGCCTCGCCGTAGATGACCGGCGAATCGATCTTGCCGTTGAAATGCGCGGCGACGTCCTTGCCGTTATTCCAGGCCGCGATCAGGAACCGGTTGGCAGTTGCGGACGGCGCAAGCTTGCCTTCGGTGAACTGGCGCTTGCTCGAATGCCCATAGGCGATCCGCCGGCGAGTGGCGAGGACGGCGCGCCCGCTCTTGGCATCGAACGCCACCGCGACCATGTACCAATGGCGCGAAACGAGGTGGTGCGCCAGCACCAGGGGCGCCTGGTCGCCGATGCGGAGCGCGAGGCGGCCGGTTGCATCCAGGTACAACGCATAGCCGGTCTTTGTCGCCGCATCCCAATTGCCGATGATGCACTGCTCGCCGCCTTTGTCGAGCCAGGTCGGCCAGATGGCGGCGCGGATCGAGAAGCTCTGCAGTGCGAAGCCGTTGCGGTCCTCCATCTCGACGTAGGAGCCGCAGCGGATCGCCTGGTAGCGCGCCGGATGTTCGGTCGCCGGCACGCCCGATACCGGCTCCACCTTGTAGCCCGGCCCATCCGGCGAATCGTCGCCGCAGATCACGCGCACCAGAGACGCGCGATAGGTGCCTTTGCGCGGCGCGCTGACCTTCACTTCGACCAGGTCGCCGGGTTCAACGCTCAGCTTGTCGGTATAGGCAAGAATGCGATCAGGCATGATGCGACAAATGGATTGTTGGCACTATTCGACCGGACAGTCGCGGCCGGTCATCTCTTTCCAGCGCGCGCGGAAACAGGCCCAGGCCACGTCCTTGTAGGCGGTGAAGGCCCGGGAATCGATCTGCATCGGGGTGCCGCGGCGCGGGCCGAACTTGGCGAGGCGCCATTCCTTGTGCGGCACGGTGCAGAGAATGACCGTCCTGCCGCGCGCAAAGCCCCAGCGCATCAGGTCCAGCAGCTTGTGCAGGTCAGCGCTATGCCGGCCGAATGGCTTGCGCTTGAACTCCTCGCACAGATCGGTGCGCGATGGATCGATCGGCAGCATAAATGACGATTCCCCGGCTATCGTTGCCAGGCATCATAAAGAGCCTTCAGACCGGCTGTCGAGCCGTCGCGGCCGACACCATTTCCGCCGAGGATGTCGTTGGCGAGCTGTTTGCCGAGCTCCACGCCCCATTGGTCGAAGGAATTGATGCCCCACAGCACGCCGAGCACGAAGGTCTTGTGCTCGTACAGCGCGACCAGCTCTCCCAGATGGTAGGGATCGAGCTCGCCCAACAGGATGCTGTTGCTCGGCCGGTCGCCGGAAAAGCTGCGGTGCGTGGACAAGGCACGCGCCTTGCCGGCCTTCATCTTCGCGGCGCGCATCTCGGCCATCGCCTCGGCGGCGGTCTTGCCGAACATCAGGGCCTGGCTTTGCGCCAGGAAGTTCGCGGTCAGCAGGCGATGCTGGTCCGGATAACCGGAGCGGTCACGCGCCGCCAGGATGAAATCGCAGAACACCCGCTGCGTGCCCTGGTGGATCAGCTGATAGAAGGCGTGCTGGCCGTTGGTGCCGGGCTCGCCGAACAGGACAGGGCCGGTCGCGCATTTCACCGGCTTGCCGTCGCGGCGCGTGGTCTTGCCGTTGCTCTCCATCTCCAGCTGCTGCAGATAGGCCGGCAGGCGCGCGAGGTCCTGCCCGTACGGCAGCACCGCGTAGGCGTCGGCGCCGAGGAAGTCGATGTTCCACAGCGCGATCAGGCCCATGGTCAGCGGGATGTTGCGCTCGGCCGGCGTGCTCTTGAAATGCTGGTCCATCGCATGCGCGCCGGCCAGCAGCTTCTCGAAGCCCTCCCAGCCCAGCGCGATCGCGATCGGCAGGCCGATCGCCGACCACATGGAATAGCGCCCGCCGACCCAGCCCCAGAAGCCGAACACGTTCTCCGGCGCGATGCCGAACGCGCTCGCCTTGTCGACCGCCGCGCTGACCGCGACGAAGTGCTTGGGTACCGCGCTCGGCGTGAGGCGCGCCGTCAGCCAGCCGCGCGCGGCGTTGGCGTTGGCCAGCGTCTCCTGGGTGGTAAAGGTCTTGGACGAGACAATGAACAACGTCGACGCCGGATCGGCATGGGCGAGCGCGGCGTGCAAATGCGCGCCGTCGACGTTTGAGACGAAGTGGAACGCGATCTCGGGATGGCAGAACGGCCGAAGGGCCTGCACCGCCATCGCGGGGCCGAGGTCGGAACCGCCGATGCCGATATTGACCACGGTCCGGATACGTTCGCCGGTCGCGCCGTGCCAATGGCCCTCGCGCACGCTGGTGACGAAGGCGCGCATCTGCTCCCACACCTTGCGCACGTCGGGCATCACGTCCTTGCCGTCGACCACCATCGGGTCGCGGCCGACGTTGCGCAGCGCGACGTGATAGACCGCGCGGTCCTCCGTGCTGTTGATGTGCTCGCCGGCGAACATGCGATCGCGCCAGCCCGTAACGTCGGCTGTACGTGCCAAGTCGTGTAGCAGGCGCATGGTCTCAGCTGTCGCCAGGTTCTTCGAATAGTCGAATGCGAACTCGTCGAGCTGCAGCGAGAAGTGCTGGAAGCGCTGCGCATCCTCTCTGAACAGATCGGCGATGCGGGTTTTCGCCAGCGCCTGGCGATGGCGCTTCAGCGCCGCCCATTCCGCGGTGCGCGTGATATCGGCAACGCTCATGCCGCGCCTCGGGCGCGCTTGCGCCCATCGGTCACGCCGGCGGGGCTCAAGTGCAGGTTTGCGAGGGTGCGGTCGACATGGCGCATGCGCCAGGACAGCATCTTCTGCGCGTAAGTCAGCAGTACGTCGCGGTAATTCGGATCGTTGGCAAGGTTGGTCATTTCGTAAGGATCGTTCTTGAGGTCGAACAAAAGCGGCGGCAACGACACGAAATGCACGTACTTGAACTGGTCGTCCCGCAGGACCGTCAGATAGCATTCGTCCGGCGAGATCCCAAGCGCCGCTTCCGGATCGATACTGCCCGAGTTGGGCGAGGTGCGGAAATCCAACTCGTAATGCACGTCGGTGCGCCAGTCCGGCGGCGTCGCGCCTGCGATGAACGGCATCAGCGAGTGCCCGTCGCACTGGTCCGGGACCGGCCGGCCCAGCCACTCCAGGATGGTCGGCAGGATATCCACCGATTCCGTGAACTGCTCAACCTGGCGGCCGCGATTGCGGTCGGCAGCGCGGCGCGGGTCACGGATGATCAGCGGGATGTGGAAGCTCTGGTCGAAATAGATCTCCTTGCCCCAGCAATAATGATCGCCGCCCATCTCGCCGTGATCGCAGGTGACGATGATGAGCGTCTCGTTGTATTCGCCGGTCTGCTTCAGGTGCGCGATCAAGCGGCCGATCTGATCGTCCACCTGGGTGATCATGCCGTAGTAGGTGGCGCGGATCTGGCGCAGCTCCAGCTCAGGCATGTGCACCGCGTTGTTGGGGTTGTGCTCGTCGACGCCCTTGGAAGCGGCGAGCGCGGCGATCTTCACCTTCAGGAACGGATGTTGCTCGCCTTCCTGCTCGGGCGTCGGCTTGCGCTTGGGGAAGGGGACCTCGGCAGGATCGTACATCGCGTTGTAGGGCTCGGGCGCGATCACCGGCGGATGCGGGCGCAGGAACACGCCATGCACGAACCAGTTCTCGTCGCGCCGCACCGACAGGTAGCGCAAGATCGCGTCCGCCATGAAGGTGGTCTCGCTCTCCTCGGCGGTGAACACCGGCGGTGTGAAAGTGTGGCCGCGGTTGGCCGGCTTCTGGAATCCGGGCCGCGGCCTGTAGACGTCGCCGCGGCCTTTGGGCAGGTCATAGCCACGCACCTTCAAGTCGGCGATCCAGTCCGCCATATGCTCGGGCAGCGGCTGTTGAACCGTGAAGCCCGGCAGGAACCCTTCGTAGGTCTTGAGGGCGGGATCCTCGGGGTCGCGCGTGCGCGGATCGATGCTGGTGTCGGTGTAGCCGAACAGGGTCGGATCGAACCCGGCTTTGCGCGCCTCGAGCGCGACGTTGGTGAAGCGGTCGTCGAGCGGAGTGCCGTTGCGTCCCGAGCGGTGGTTCATCAGATAGAGCCCGGTATGCAGGCTGGTGCGCGCCGGCCCGCACGGTGCGCAGACCGTGTAGTGCCGCTTGAACAGCATGCCGTCGGCGGCGAGGGCATCGAGATGGGGCGTTTTCACCAGCGGATGGCCGACGGCGCCGAGGCACTCGCCGCGCCACTGATCGACGCTGATGTGGAGGACTTTGCGGATCTGCTCGCTCATGGGAACCAATCGGATAGGTCGCGGGAGCGGCGATTTTCAACAAACCTGCCCGAGTCCGCAACCTTTCATCTGGCTGTCACGGATGTGGTTCGGGCAAGGCCGCGGTCAGTGCGTAAGGCAATGCGCAACACATTTCTCCCTCCCCCAAGCTGGGGGAGGGCTGGGGTGGGGGTTGTTCTCTCCACCGAAGACTGAGTCGAGCGGAAGCAGCGCCCCCACCCTAACCCTCCCCCGGCTCGGGGGAGGAACTATCTCGCTCCGAAACGATCTGTCGCAGCAACGATGTGGTCGGCAATGCCAGGGTGGCCGGCATCGTGGCCTGCCCGATCGACGACGATGAGTTCGCTGCCGGGCCAATGCTGGGCCAGGCGCCAGGGCGTGAGGAGCGGGTTGCAGAGGTCCATTCGCCCGTGGATCAGGACGCCCGGAATCCGCGACAGCCGGTGCGCATCGCGGACCAGCACGCCGTCTTCCAGCCAGGCATGGTGCCGCCAGTAGTGCGTGACCAGGCGCGCGAAGCCCAGGCGGAACATGGGCTGTTCATAGCGCGGATTGGGCGCTTCGTCGGTATGCAGCGCGACGATGGCGGCTTCCCAGGCGCACCAGTCGCACGCGGCTTTCTGATGGATCGCGGGATCAGGATGCATGAGCAGGCGATGATAGGCATCGACTAGGCTGCCTGCGCGCTCCACCTCCGGCACGCCGCTGCGAAAGCGCTGCCAAGCGTCGGGGAAGAATGCGCCGACGCCGCGCGTGATCCAATCCACTTCCCACTTTGTGGTCGTGGCGATGCCCTCGAGCACCATTTCGGTGACACGGCCGGGATGCTGTTCGGCGTAAGCAAGCGCGAGGGTGGTTCCCCACGAGCCGCCGAGCAGCAGCCAGCGTTCGATGCCGAGGTACCGCCGCAAGAGTTCGATGTCGGCCAGCAAATGGTGTGTGGTGTTGGTGGAGAGGTTGGTGTCCGGCTGGCTCGCGTGCGGCGTGCTCCGTCCCGATCCGCGCTGGTCGAACAGGACGATCCGATAGCGGTCGGGGTTGAAGTACCGGCGCCATCCCGGCGTGCATCCGGAGCCCGGCCCGCCGTGAAGGACGATAGCCGGTTTGCCCGCTGGGTTGCCGCATGTTTCCCAATAGACATGGTGCCCGTCGCCGACCGCGAGCATGCCATGCTCGTACGGCGCGACCTCCGGATGGAGACTCACATCAGCTTCCCCGGATTCATCAGGTCGTCCGGATCGATCAGCTCCTTGATGCGACGCATGAGGTCGAGCTCGGCGCCGGGCTTGCGGTGGTGCAGCTCATTGCGGCGCAGCTGGCCGATGCCGTGCTCGGCGCTGATCGAGCCGCCGAAGCGTTGCACCACGTCGTGCACCACCGTGTTGACCGCTTCGGTACGCGCGATGAAGCGCTCCTTATCCTCGCCCTCGAACTGCGTCAGGTTGAAGTGGATGTTGCCGTCGCCGATATGGCCGAACGCCAGCATGCGCGCCTGCGGCCAGGCCTTTACCACCGCCGCGATTCCGGTCTCGATGAAGGCGGGCACCTGCGCCACCGGCACCGAGACGTCGTGCTTGATGCCGGCGCCGACTTTGAACTGGCCTTCGAGCAGCGCCTCCCGTATGTGCCACATCGCAAGCGACTGCGCCTCGGAGCTCGCCACCGCGGCGTCGGCGATCTCGCCGGCGTCCAGCGCTTCGCCGAGGCAGCGCTCCATGGCGGCGCGAATGTCAAATGCGGTCGCGCTGGTGTTGGCTTCGATCAGCACCGACCAGTCGGCGAGACTCTGCAGCGGCCAGGTGAGGCCGGGCGAGAATCGCCGCGCCAGCTCGATGCCGAAGCGCGGCAGCAGCTCGAAGCTGACCAGCTGATCGGCCAGGCCGGCGCGGCAGCGTGCCAGCAGCACCGGCGCGATCTCGAGCTCCGACAAGGCGACCATCGCGGTGGCGCGCGCCACGGGCTTGGGGAACAGCTTCAGCGCGGCGGCGGTGATGATGCCGAGCGTGCCTTCCGACCCGACGAACAGGTGCCGCAGGTCATAGCCGGTATTGTCCTTGCGCAGGGCGTGGAGGTTGGAGACCAGTTCGCCGTCCGGCAGCACCACCTCGAGCCCGAGGGTGAGGTCGCGCGCATTGCCGAAGCGCAGCACGTTGAGGCCGCCGGCGTTGGTGGCGAGGTTGCCGCCGATCTGGCAGGTGCCCTCGGCGGAAAGGCTGAGCGGGAACAGCCGGTCCGCCTCGCTCGCCGCCTGCTGCAGGTTGGCGAGGATGCAGCCCGCTTCTGCCACCATCGAATTGTTGAGCGGATCGACTGCGCGCACGCGGTCGAGGCGCTTGAGGCTGAGCAGGATCGCCTTGCCGCTGTCATCCGGCGTGGCGCCGCCGGCGAGGCCGGTGTTGCCGCCTTGCGGCACGATCGGTGCGCACTGCTCCCGCGCAAGGCGCACGATCGCTTGCACCTCGGCGGTGGTGGCCGGCAGCGCGACCGCGCGCGCTTTCCCATGATAGAGCCCGCGCCAATCGGTCACGAACGGCGCCTGCGCCTCCGCCTCGGTCAAGCAATAGCGTGGACCGACGATCGCCTGCAGACCCGCGATCAGCGGGTCCATGCGACGGCTCCGTTACTGTCCGTAGGTGAGCGTAAGGCGCGTGACACCGACATTGGCGCCGATTCCGACATTGCCTTCGAACTGCAAGGGCTGCAGCGAGATCTTGCCGCCATCGCCGCCGAACAACAGGTTGACCTTGACGCCGACCCCGGCGGACCCGCCGGCGCCGCCGCCGGTGTAGTCGCCTGCCAGGGATCCCGGGGCGACGTTGTCGCCCGGCGCGATCACGCCCCAGACGATCGACCCGGCGTGGAAATAGCCGAGGTCGAAGCCCCAGTCGCGAATCTGGCCGGTGTAGCGCTCGACCGTGCCGTTGGAGCGGTTGAATACGCAGCTAACGTTGCGGTTGGAGCCGATCAGGTAGCCGAAGCCCGACGACACGTTGCACACTAGGCTGCCGATGTTGGTGTCGGCCCGGGCCGTCATGGGCAGGGTCCACAGGGCGACCGCGGCCGCTATGGCAAGGCGAGAGAGACGCATGACTACTCCCCGTTTCGATCTTGTTGCCGGCGGATTATGGCTCCGCCCCGGTCCGATCGCCCATGATAGACAAGATGGAGGGCCGGGGAACCCGCTTTTTGGTCACGTTTGTGTTCGAAACAACATCCCATTCCCCAAGGCCGCCCGTTTCAGGGCGGCCAGAATGGGTGACGAGGGCCCTAGGCCCCGATTGGCTGCGCTCTATCAGGTGAGCGCAACGATCGCCACGCGATCCCCTAGATCAATGGCCTGCGCCGAAATTCAGCGTACCCGGCCGCGACGGAACAGGTTGACGATCGCGAGCAGGACGACCGCACCCACAAGGGAAATCAACAAGGCGCCGAGCGAGAAATCGCCCGAGTTGATCGACGGAATGCCGAGCAGCGGGGAGAGCAGGTATCCCGCCAGCGCGGCCCCCACAATGCCGACCACGATATTCAGGATGATGCCTTGTTGTGCATCGGTATGCATGATCTTGCTGGCAATCCAGCCAAGGATGCCACCAACAATGATGATGAAAATCCACGTCATCTCGCCACCTCCATCTTGGTTGACTATTGAACCGAGGCAGGTGATCCCGGCGGACTAGGTGCAATTGCGCCCGGGAGCAATAGGCCCGCCGTTGGCCGACCGGCCGAGTCCGGACGCGCACAAATTCTACTCTTGCGGTGGAGGGAGGGATAGGGGTTGTGCAGCAGTTACCGCGGCGCCGCGGCTCTTCGCAGGCGGTCGTTGATGGCGATGCCGAGCCCCGCATCCGGCACCGGCATCACGGCGATGGCGCGGTGCCTGGGGTCGTCGAGCTGGCGCAGCATGGCGAACAGGTTGGCGGCGGCCTCTTGCAGGTCGCCAGTGGGGCTGAGGTTGAGCGCGTCCTTGGGCGCCGCCGGTCCGAAGCCGAGCAGCGCCTCACCCGGCTCGGCCGCCGCGGCGCCGAGACGCACCGGCAGGCTCGGCGCATAATGGCTGACGAGGCGGCCGGGTGAGCGCGGGGCGGCGGCATCTTCGGCGCCCTGCTCGATCGGGACCGCTTCCTTGAGCGCGGCCGACAGCGCCTCGGCCGTGACCGCGCCGGGGCGCAGGATGCGCGGGCGGTCCTCCAGAAGGCTGAGCACGGTGGATTCGACGCCGACCGGGCAGGCGCCGCCATCGATCACGAACTCGACCTTGCCGCCGAGGTCCGCCAGCACGTGGTCGGCGGTGGTGGGAGAGAGGCGCCCGGAGGGATTGGCGCTCGGCGCCGCCAGCGGCAGGCCGGCCATCATCAGCAGGGTCTGCGCGATGGTGTGCGCCGGCACGCGGATCGCGACGCTGTCGAGCCCCGCGGTCGCCAGCAGCGAGATCTTGCAATCGCGCCGGCGCGGCAGCACCAAGGTCAGCGGTCCGGGCCAGAAGGCGCGCGCGACGGTCTGTGCCTTCGCCGACAGCTCGGTATATTGCGCGGCGCTCGCGATGTTCGCGACATGCACGATGAGGGGATTGAAGCTCGGCCGGCCCTTGGCCGCGAAGATCGCGGCGACGGCGCGGTCGCTGGTGGCATCGCCGCCGAGGCCATAGACCGTCTCGGTCGGGAACGCGACCAGCCTGCCCTGGCGCAAGGCGCGGGCCGCGTCGCCGATCTCGCTCAAACTCGGCTGGATGCGCCTAGCCACGGCGTCCGCGCGCGATGAAATGCGGGTTGCGGAAGCCGGCCTTGCCGTAGGTCAGCGGCGCGCCGTCGAGCGTGGAGACAGAGCCGCCCGCGGCCACGAGGACGGCGTGACCGGCCGCGGTGTCCCATTCCATCGTGGTGCCGAAGCGCGGATAGAGATCGGCGACGCCTTCGGCGAGCCGGCAGAATTTCAACGACGAGCCGGCGACGATGGTGCCCTGGATGCGCTCGCCCATCTCTTCGGCCTTCACCAGCTCCTTCGCGGCATGCGAGCGGCTGATGGTCATGACTGAGCCTTTGGCCGGCGGCGTGCGCGCGGCGATGGCTTCGAACGGCGCGCGCTTGATGCTGCGCTCCGCCTTGCCGGAATGACCGCGATAAGTCTCATCGAGCGCCGGGAGATGCACGATGCCGAGCACCGGCTCGCCAGCGTCCACCAGCGCGATGTTGACGGTGAACTCGCCGTTGCGCGCGACGAACTCCTTGGTGCCATCGAGCGGATCGACCAGCCAGAAACGCTGCGCCGCCTCCGTGGGCAGGCCCTCCGCCTGCGCCTGCTCCTCGGCGATCACCGGAATGTTGGGGGTCAGGCGGCGCAGGGCGGCCAAGATCACCGCTTCCGCCGCCACGTCGGCCTCGGTCACCGGCGACTGGTCGGCCTTGCGCGTGGCGGTGAAGTCGGCGGCGTAGATCTTGAGAATCTCCGCGCCGGCGCTGCGCGCGACCTCGGTTAGTTGCTCGGCCAGTTGCGCCAGGGTCAACATCCAGCTCTTTCGTGCGTTGTTATCGGCCGATGAAGCGCGGCTTGCGCTTCTCGAGGAAAGCCGCGCGGCCTTCCTGGTAATCCTCGGTCTCGGCCGCCTGGGCCTGCAGCTCGGCCTCGACCGCCAGCTGCTGCTCCAGCGAGTGATGACCGCTGACATTGATCGCATGCTTGATGAGGCCGATCGCCGCAGTCGGCATCTCGGCCAGCCGCCGCGCCAGTGCATCGACCGCGCTGGCGAACTCCGCGTCCGGTACCGCTTTCCAGATCAGGCCCCACTCCGCCGCGACCTTGGCTTCGATCGCTTCGCCCAGCAGCGACAGGCCGAGCGCGCGCGCCTGGCCCACGAGGCGCGGCAGGAAATAGCTGCCGCCGCCGTCGGGGATGAGGCCGATATTGACGAACGCGTTGCTGAACTTCGCGCTCTCGGGTGCGATCGCGATGTCGCAGGCCAGCGCCAGCGAGCAGCCCGCACCGGCGGCAATGCCGTTGACCGCCGCGATCACCGGCTGCGGCAGCGCGCGGATCTGCCTTATCACGGGATTGTAATGACGCTCCACCACCGAGCGGATCGCGCGCATGTCGTCGACCGCTTCGTGGTCGGTCAGGTCCTGCCCGGCGCAGAAGCCGCGTCCGCTCCCGGTCATGATGACAGCCCGCACCGTCTCATCGCCGTCGATGTCACTCAACGCCGCGCTCAGCTGGCCGAGCATGGCGAGCGTCAGGGCATTCAGCCGGTCCGGCCGGTTGAGGGTGAGGCGCGCGATCGCGCCGTCGCGCTGGAGCAGGATGGGGCTTTCAGCCATGGTCTTTTCCCGGAGAGGGCTTTGCCATAGATAGACGACACGACATGCTGCGACCAGCATGAAAGTTGGGAGGGGTGGGTTGCATAGAATTCTGGCAGCGGCCGGCATCAA
>DATEOK010000271.1:0-7571 GCA_035274225.1 Dongiaceae bacterium | reverse complement strand
CACGCGGCGGCCGGTGGTCTTGAACGACACGACCTGCACGATGACGGAAACGGTTTCCAGCACGAACACGCCGCCGACGATGGCGAGCACCAGCTCGTGCTTGGTGATGACCGAGATGGCGCCGAGCGCGCCGCCCATGCTGAGCGACCCGGTGTCGCCCATGAACACCATGGCCGGCGGCGCGTTGAACCACAGGAAGCCGAGGCCCGCGCCGCACAGGGCGCCGCAGAACACCGCCAACTCGCCGGCGCCGGCAATGTGGTGCAGCTGCAGGTATTCGGAGAAGTTGGCGTTGCCCGCGAGATAGGCGATGAAACCAAGGGTCGCCGCCGCCATCATCACCGGCACGATGGCGAGCCCGTCGAGACCGTCGGTCAGGTTGACGGCGTTGGACGCGCCCATCATCACCAGCATGCCGAACGGCAGGAAGAACCAGCCGAGCGGGATCAGCACTTCCTTGAAGAACGGCACCGCGAGGCCGGTCGAGAGCGGCTCCTCCTGGACCCAGATCACCACCGCGGTCGCGATGATGCCGATCACGAACTGCGCCAGCAGCTTGAAGCGGCCGGGCAGGCCCTTGGTGTTGCGCTTGGTGAGCTTCAGGAAATCGTCGCCGAAGCCGATCGCGCCGTAGCCAACGGTGACCAGCAGCACGACCCAGACGTACGGGTTGCTGACGTCGGCCCACAGGATGGTGGTGGTGCAGGCGGAGATGAGGAACATCAGGCCGCCCATGGTCGGCGTGCCCTTCTTGGTCAGCAGGTGCGACTCCGGGCCGTCGGTGCGGATCGGCTGGCCTTCGCGCTGCTTGACCTTGAGCCAGTTGATGATGCGCGGGCCGATCAGCAGCGTGAGGAAGAAGGCGAACAGGATGGCGCTGCCGGCGCGGAACGTCTGGTAGCGGAAGACGTTCAGCGGATTGAGCTCGTCAGACAGCGGCGCCAGCAGGTTGAACAGCATCCCCCGGTTTCTCCCCTAGTGACCGTTGCCGGTGGTCCGGCTTGCGTTGCGGTCGAGCCCGCGCACCGCCTCGACCAGCGGCGCCATGCGCGTGCCCAGCGATCCCTTGATCAGCACGGTGTCGCCGGGCTGGAGCGCGGCGATCAGCGGCTGCACCATCTCGTCCGAGGTGGCGCGATACGCGCCCTTCATCGCATCCGGCAGCAGGTCGTAGAGCCCCTTCATGTGCGGCCCGACCAGGAAGGCGAAATCGACCTTGGCAGCGGAGAGGTCCGGCGCCAGGCCGCGGTGCAGCTCCGGCGCGGCGCTGCCCAGCTCGCGCATGTCGCCCAGCACCGCGATGCGCCGGCCGCCGAATGCGGCCGGCAGCGTGCCGAGGAGATTGAGTGCCGCGCGCACCGAGGCCGGGCTGGCGTTGTAGCCTTCGTCGATCAGCTCGAGGTTGCCGCCGGCGATGTCGAGATGCTCGCGCTTGCCGCGGCCCTTCAGCGCCTGCACCGCGGTGAACGCGGGCAGCGCGTGATCGAGATCGAGGTTGAGCGCGAACGCGGCCGCCAGCACCGCGACGGAGTTGAGCGCGAGATGCCTGCCCGGCGCCGCCATGCGATAGCGCAGCTTCTTGCCGCCGATCTCCGCCGTCACGTCGTTGCCGTCCGGCATAACCTGGCAATCGATGAGCTTGGCCCATGCGCCGTCCTTGGTGCCGAAGGTTAGGACTCGCGCGCCCATGCGCTTGGCCTTGGCCTCCAGGCGGTCGAAATGCGGATTGTCGAACGACAGGACGGCCGCGCCGCCGGGCATCAGGCCGTCGAAGATCTCGGCCTTGGCGTCGGCGATGTCCGCCACCGAGGCGAAGAACTCGATATGGACAGGCTCGACCGTGGTGATGACGGCGACGTGCGGGCGCACCATCTGGGACAGCGGCGAGATCTCGCCGGCGTGGTTCATGCCAAGCTCGAACACGCCATAGCGGGCCTCACGCGGCATCCGTGCAAGGCTCAGCGGCGCGCCCCACTGGTTGTTGAGATTGCCGGTGGTGGCGAAGGTCGGTGCGAACAGCGCCAGCACGGAGCGAAGCGCTTCCTTGGTGCTGGTCTTGCCGACGCTGCCGGTGACGGCAGCGACCTCGGCGTTGGTCCGCCCGCGCGCGGCGCGGCCGAGATCTTCCAGCGCCTTCATGGTGTCGACCACTTCGATCACCGGTGCGCCCGCGGGCAGGTTGTTCGGGCGGCGATGGATCAGCGCGCCGGCAGCACCGCGCTGCAAGGCGGCGGCAGCGAAGTCATGCCCGTCGAAGGCCGGACCCTGCAGCGCCACGAACAGGTCGCCCGTCTCCAGGCTGCGGGAATCGATCGACACGCCGGTCACGGCGAAGTCGCCCGAAGCCTGGCCGGCGACGGCGGCGGCGATCTCGGCGGCGGTCCAGAGCGCGCTCATCGCACCAGCCTCACCGGTGCGCCGCCCAGCTCGGCGGCGATCTGGCGCGCCACTTCGGCATCGTCGAATGGATAAGTCTTGTCGCCGACGATCTGATAGGTCTCGTGGCCCTTGCCGGCGATCACCAGCAGGTCGCCCGCGCGCAGCTCGCTCATGCCGACGCGGATCGCCTCGGCGCGGTCGCCGACCTCGATCGCGCCCGGCGCCTTGGCCAGGATCTCGGCGCGGATCGTCGCCGGCTGCTCGCTGCGCGGATTGTCATCGGTGACGATGACCCGGTCGGCGAGGCGTGTCGCGATCTCGCCCATCATCGGGCGCTTGCCGCGGTCGCGGTCGCCGCCGCAGCCGAACACCACGGCCAGCTGCCGCGCGGCATGCGGGCGCAGCGTCGTCAGCACGGCTTCGAGCGCGCCGGGCTTGTG
The DNA here is from genome assembly GCA_035274225.1 of Dongiaceae bacterium. Classification (GTDB taxonomy): domain Bacteria; phylum Pseudomonadota; class Alphaproteobacteria; order Dongiales; family Dongiaceae; genus Dongia_A. Next base: position 4,752 of record DATEOK010000271.1, on the reverse strand, counting down.
CGCGTAGTCGACATAGACCGCGCCGCCGGCCGGCGTGTCTGCGACATGCTCGATGCGGCCGGGTACGCCGGTCAGGCTGCCGATCAGGCCGGCGACCTTGTTGGCATCCGATCCGCTGCCGATCACGAGGCCGATCGCCGCCAGCAGGTTCTCTGCCTGGAAGCCGCCCGCCACCGGGAACTCGGCGACGTGATGCGCGCCGAACAGCCCAAGCTCGAGCAACTGGCCTTGCGACGTCGGCTTCTGCTTCAGCAGCTTGATGTCGGCCTGGCTGTTGCCGAAGGTGATAAGGCGCTGCCGGCGCGCTCGAGCGGTCTCGATGACGCGCGGCGCCTGGGCCAGCTTCAGGTTCACCACCGCCGTGCCGCCTTGCGGCAGCAAATCGGAGAACAGGCGCAGCTTGGCCTCGAAATAGCTCGCCATGTCGGCGTGGTAGTCGAGGTGATCCTGCGACAGGTTGGTGAAGGCGGCCGCCGTCACCTTCACGCCGTCCAGCCGGTGCTGGTCGAGCCCATGACTCGACGCTTCCATGGCGAGGTGCGTGACGCCGTTGTCCGCCAGCTGACTGAGGATGCGATGCAGCGCGATTGGATCGGGCGTGGTGAGCGAGCCAGGATCGTTCAGCTTGCGCGAGAGGATGCCGAGGGTGCCGAGGCTCGCCGCCTCGCGCCCCTCCAGCGCCCACAGCTGGCGCACGAAAGCGACGGTCGAGGTCTTGCCGCCCGTGCCGGTGACCGCGGCAATGCACAGCGGCTGGTTGCTGAAGAAACGCGCGGCCAGCTGCGCAAGCGCGCGCCGCGGTTCTTTCGCGCCGAGCACGGCAACGCCCGCCGGCAGGTCGGCGAAGGTGCTGCCTTCCGGCGCGAGGATGACGGATGCGCCGGCTTTCGCGGCGGCGGCGACGAAGGTGCGGCCGTCGGCCTTGCTGCCGGGCAGCGCGGCGAACAAAGCGCCCGCCTTCACCCGGCGCGAATCCAGCGCCAGGTCCCGCACATCGATCGCCGCGTCGCCGGATTGCAGGCGCAGGTCGTCGATGCCGAGAATCAACTCATTCAGCTTCAAGCGGCGCCTCCGGAATGGAAACGGGTTGCGCCGATACTGCCACTGGCGTCGGCGCCGCACCGGCGCCGAACGGAGTCGGTGCCGGTGCACTCGCTTGTTTGAGCTTGGATTGCGCCTTTTTTGAGGTTGGCGAATCGTAGTCCGCGACCATGCCGACCAGCGGGTTCTGCGCTTCCGGCGCATCGTCCGGCACGGGCTTGAGCCCGTAGAGCGGCGCGATCCGCTGCACCACCGCGCCGACCACCGGCGCGGTCACCCAGCCGGCGGTGGCGTAGCCATAGGAGGTTTTGTTCGGCTTCGGCTCGTCGACCATGGCGAGGATGGCGAAGCGCGGATCGTTCATGGGGAAGGCGGCGACGAAGGTGGCGAGGCGCGAGTTGGTCGCGTAGCCGCGGCCCTTCTGCTTGTCGGCGGTGCCGGTCTTGCCGCCAACCAGGTAGCCGGGCGCGTTCGCTTTCTTGCCGGTGCCGATCTGCACCACCAGGCGCATCAGCTGGCGCAGCTCCGCCGAGGTCTGCTCGCTGATCACGCGCGTTCCCTCCGACACCTCGCCGGGCTCGCGCTTGAGAATTGTCGGATCGCGCAGGATGCCGTGATTGACCACCGCGCCGACGCCGGTCAGGAGCTGGATCGCGTTCACCGAGATGCCGTGACCGTACGATACGGTCATGGTGTTGATACGCTTCCAGTTCTTCGCCGAGGGATAGAACGGCTGGCCGACCTCCGGAAGCTCGATCGCCGACTTGTCCATCAGGCCGAAGCGCTTGAGGTAGGCTTGCTGCAATTCGGAACCGAAGGCGTCCGCCATCTTGGCCGAGCCGATGTTCGACGAGTAGGTGAAGATCTCGGGGATCGACAAGAACCGGTACTTGCCGTGGTAGTCGTCGATCCGGAAGCCGCCGATCTTGATCGGCTTGCTGGCGTCGAAGCCGTCAGCCAGGGTCGCGCTGCCGCTGTCGAGCGCGATCGCGGTGTTGAAGATCTTGAAGACCGAGCCCATCTCGTAGAGCCCGAGCGTGGCGCGGTCGAAGCGCGTGTCGTCGCTGGCTTCGCCCGGCTGCGCTGGATCGAAATCCGGCAGCGACACCAGCGATAGAACTTCGCCGGTCTTCAAATCGATGATGATGCCGGCGCCGCCGATGCCGTGGAAATCGGCGATGGCGCGGTTCAGCTCCTCATGCAGGATGTGCTGCACCCGCACGTCGATGGAGAGCTGCAGCGGCCGTTCGCCGCCCTGCAACAGATCGTCGAACGAGCGCTCGACGCCGGCGAGCCCGCGGTTGTCGACGTCGGTGTAACCGACCAGGTGCGCGGTGAGGTTGCCCTGCGGATAGACCCGCTTGGTCTCCGCCTGGAAATAGATCCCGGGAATGCCGAGGCGGTTGACCGCCTGCTGCTGGCGCGGCGTCAGGTTGCGCTTCAGCCACACGAAGCCGCGCTCGCTGTCGAGCTTGGCGGCGGTCGAGGCGATGTTGAGGTCCGGCAGCACCGAGTTCAGCATCTGCGCGGTCTCGTCGGGCTCCTGCACCTGGCTCGGATTGGCATAAAGCGAGGCGGTGGTGAGGCTGGTCGCCAGCACCACGCCGTTGCGGTCGACGATGTCGGCGCGGTCGGCGGTCTTGACCTTGGCCTGCGGCGCTACCGCCGCGTCGGCGCTATCGGGCAGCAGCGTGATGGCGACCAGGCGCACGGCGATCACCACGAACACCACCGCGAACAGGCTCGCGCCCAGCAGCACGCGGCTATGGCTGACCTCGAGCGCGCGCTTGCGCGGCCCATCCGGCTCCATCTCCAGCGACATCGGATTGATCACCGGCTGCGGACGCTGCGCGACGATGTCGGGCAGGGGGCGGCGCGTCATTGCGTCCCTCCGTCATTGGCCGGTTGATCCTGGGCCTTCTCCATGTCGGCCAGGATGGCGTCGATCATGGCGTCGGCCTCGGCCTGCTCGTCCTTCGGCTTCAGCGGCTTCGGTTCCTGCTTCGCTTGCGGTGCCGGCGCTTGCTGCTGTTCCTGATCCGCGGCCTTTACCTGCACCATCGGTGTGGTGGCTGGCGCGGGCTGAGCTTGCGGCGCGCTCGAGACCAGCGGCGGCTGCGGCTCGGCCGGTACTTCCGGCGACAGCGGCAGATCCTCGATGCGCAGCGGCAGGCTGGCGAAATCGCCGATCTGGCCCGGCGTCGTCGGCACCAGCCCGGTATGGCGCCGCGTCAGGTCGGCAAGGCGCAGCGGATCGTTGAGATAGCTCCACTCTGCGTCGAGCACGTGGATCGCGTTATAGTTCGCCTCGATCTGGCGGCGCACCTCGCGCAGCTCGCGCTCCTTGCTCTGCACATTGTATTTGACCTGGAACAGGCCGATGCCGAGCAGCGCTAGCACGACCACCCAGACGATGGCGCTGATCCGGATCATGCCGCGTCCTCCAGCGGCGCCTCGGTGCGCTCCGCGATGCGGAGGCGGGCCGAACGGGCGCGCGGATTGGCCTTGACCTCGGCTTCGCCGGGCTCGATGCCGCCGGGCGCGATCAAGCGCAGCGTCGGCTTGGCCTCGATGTCCTGGATCGGCAGATGGCGCGAGGCCCTGGGGTTGCGCCCGGAGCGGTCGCGCAGGAACTGCTTGACCCGGCGATCCTCCAGCGAATGGAACGACACCACCGCCATGCGGCCGCCCGGCGCCAGCAGGCGCTCTGCGGCAGCGAGGCCGCGGTCGATCTCACCCAGCTCGTCATTCACTGCGATGCGCAGCGCCTGGAAGGTGCGGGTCGCCGGATCGATGCGGTCATGCGCGGGGCCGATGGCGCGGCGCACGATCTCCGCCAGGTGCTGGGTGGTGCTGATCGGCGCGAGGGCGCGCGCCGCCACGATCGCCTTGGCGACGCGGCGTGCCTTCTTCTCCTCACCGAAGGTGAAGATGAGGTCGGCGAGCGGCCGTTCGGCCATTTCGTTCACGAGGTCCGCCGCGCTCTGGCCCGCGCGCTCCATGCGCATGTCGAGCGGGCCTGCGAAGCGGAAAGAGAAGCCGCGCTCGGCCTGGTCCAGCTGCATGGAGGAGACGCCGAGGTCGAGCGTGACGCCCTGCACGGAATCGACGCCGCGCGCGCTGAGAAGTTCGAACATGTCGCCGAAGCGGCCCTGCACGATGTGCAGGCGGCCGGCATAGCGGTCGAGCAGCGGCGCCGCACCTTTCACAGCGTCGGGATCGCGGTCGATCGCGAAGACGGTGCAGTGGGCGGCTTCCAGCAAAGCGCGGCTGTAGCCACCGGCGCCGAAGGTGCCGTCGACATAGATCGCGCCGTCGCGCGGTGCCAGCGCCTCGATCACTTCCGTCAGCAGAACGGGGCGATGCGGCGTCTTATCCATCGCCGTCTCGCTCATCTGTTGCTTCCTTCGGGACCTTGCTGGCGCAAGGTGCGCTGCTTGTCGGCGGCGCGCTGGCGCGCTTCCGCCTTGTAGGCTTCGAGCGCCTGCGGTTCCCAGACCTCGAAATAGCGGCCGCGCCCTGCGAACGCCGCCGCCTCGGTCAGCTTCGCGTGCGCGCACAAGGCTTCCGGCAGCATGATGCGCCCTTCGCCGTCGAACGGCAGCTGCTTCGCATCGGCAAACAGCGAAGCGGTCAGGTCGTCATGCTCTTGCGAAAAAAGATCGACGTTCTGCGTGCTGTCGATCAGCGACTGCATCCAGTCCATGCCGG
>DATEOK010000270.1:0-5013 GCA_035274225.1 Dongiaceae bacterium | reverse complement strand
TTCGCCGCGGTCGGCCCCGGTCTCCGCCGTGAGATGCTAGACTTGGTGCGCGCGCTGCAGGCGCGCCTCGGCCTCACCGTGATCATGGTGACGCACGATCCAGGCGATGCCCGCCACGCCGGCGGCCGAACCGCATTCGTGCAGGCCGGGCGCGTGCTGCTGGTGGATGAGACAGAGCACGTGCTGGAATCGGCGGTTCCCGATGTGCGCAACTACCTCGGAGGTTGAGCCGATCGCGCTCAGCGCGGCCAGCTTTGCGGCAGCCGATTGAAGGCGTTGGCCATGAAATCGGCAACCTGGTGCCACTGTGGCGGGTCAGGTTCCGGCGGCGGTGGGACCTGGCTGCTGGGCGGCAGATAGCTGCCGTGGCCGTACTTGTCGCCGTCCGGAATCTGCCATGGCGCATTGATCGGAGGCGCGGCCGGGCGTGGCGGGCCGTCATAGCCGAGTGCGAGCTGGAAGTGGTCCCCCGCGTCCTGGAACCACCGGTAGATCGGGTTGCCGATTGGGAATGCCAGCTTCAGGACCTCGTCTTCGTGCGAAGCCAGGATGGAGATGCTCTTGGCATTCCCGGTGGCTTTCGCATATTCCCGGCGCAGGCAGTCGCGATCGATGGCGGCGGCCGTCAAGCACACCGAATTGGCGGGGATGTGAAGATGCTTGACCGCCTCCAGGACCAGTCTGGCGCCGAGACTATGCGACAGAAAGGAATAGCTCTGCGCCGATTTCAGCTGCCTGGCGCAATAGGCGGCGAGGCGCTTCCCGCAATCGATGGCGTCGTCGCCTTCGAATGGATAGTTGATGGCCGGAATCCAAAAGTCGCCCGGCCAGAGCACGCCGATGAAGACGTCGGCCCCTGACAGCTTTCCACCATTGCGCAGATAACTGTCGAGCCGGCCTAGTGCCCGCACGCCTTCGTCGCGGTGCACGTTGAAGCCATGCGTGGCGAACAGCAGGTTCTTGCCCTCGACACGTTTCGCGATCGCCGTGTCGCCCAGAGGGGGGCTGACGTGAGGCCACGAAGCCGGCGCGATTTCCAGCGTCTTCGCGTTCCCGACAGCACCACCGACTCCGGCGGTGCGGAAGTCGATGAAGAGAGTCATGATCTACCGCTTGCCCTGCAGCGCCTGCACGGCGCTGGTGAGAGCCGTTGCCAAGTCCTTCGCGATCGGCGCCAGAGGCGTGGCGATCACTCCGATCAGGACGGCGGCCCAGAACTCCTTTGAAACGAAGTAGTAAGGAGCGGTGTCGTCGGCGCGGAGAATATTGCCTCCGAACACCGCGAGAACGACCGCAACGACGACAGCCAAGGCCTTTGCCGAGTTGCGATACTGCTGATCGGCGCGCTCGTAGGCGGCGTCGAGCATGGCACTGACGAATGCGTCGAACTGGCCGAGCAGGTTGAGATCGATTGGCTCGAGATCGGCCCCATGTTGGACCTTGGCGATTGTCGTCTGGAATTCATCCGGATCGAGCGAGGCGACCTTCGCCAGGTCAGGGGCGTTCGCCGCGGTGAGACCGAGGCGGATCAGTGCCTTCGCTGCGGCCTTCTGGTCGGGGGTGGAAACGCCATTGACCCAGTTGGCGTAGATCGTGTCCCACGCGGCATTGCCCATGATGGTCGTCAGTGCCGCGTCGAATGGCGCAAGCTTTGTGCGGATGTGACTGTAGCCGACGTTCGAAACTCCGCCGCGCAGGAACTTGCTGGCGTCGACCAGTCCATATGCCGCCATGCCCAGGCCCGCGATGGCGGCGATCATCTGCGATACGCTGTCGATGCTGTCTCCGAAAATGCTGGATGGCATGCTGCTCTCCCAACGATTTATGACATGCAACGATAATCCCGCATAAGTTATCTCGGAAGCAACGCACGCACAACAGGGATGATGCGCCCTTCATCGTGCGCCAGGCGTGCCTACTGCAGCAGTGACTTGCGCGAGGTGACGAACTCCTCGACCGCGCCGGCGAACGTATCGACCTCGCCATCCGTGACCGGCAGCATCAGCGCGATGAAGCCGCGCCGCGCGTAATATTGGCCTGCGGCGATCAGGTCGAGGTGCATCAGGTTCTGCAGCTTGGTGCGCTTTTCGGCGCCGGCGGCATCGAGGTCGCCGGGACGCTTGATGTCGTTGCGCGTGAAGTGGATGCCGACGAAGGAGCCGGCTCCGGTCGCCTTCAGCGCGACGTCGTGGCGCTGTCCGACCGTGTTGATGGCCTGGCGCAGCTTCTCGCCCTTGCCGTTGAGCTTGTTAATGGCGGCGGCGTTCAGGATCTTCTTGAGGCCGGTCAGTCCGGCGGCCATCGACAGCACGTTGTTGTTGAAGGTGCCGGCATGCGGCCAGGCATCGGCACGGTCGGGATCAAAGCGCGCCATCAGGTCCATGCGCCCGCCGAACGCGCCGAAGCTCATGCCGCCGCCGAGATACTTGCCGAGCGTCGTCATGTCGGGCGTGACGCCGACCATCGCCTGGTAGCCGCCGGTCGACAGGCGCGAGGTCATCACCTCGTCGAAGATCAGGATGACGTTGTGCTCGGTGCAGGCGCGGCGCAGCGCGACCAGGAAGTCACGCTCGGCCGGGATGCATCCGCCGCCGCCCATCATCGGCTCCACGATCACGGCCGCCAGCTCGTGCGCATGCGCCTTGATCTTCGCCTCGGCGCCGTCGACATCGTTGTAGGTCGCGGTGACGGTCGGGATCGGCAGGTTGAGCGGTGCGCCGCCTTTGCGGAAATAGAGCACGCCGCCGTGATAGCTGCCCTCGAAAGTGAGGATCGTGGATTTGCCGGTCGCGGCACGTGCGGTCTGGATCGCGAATACGTTCGCTTCGGTACCGGAGTTGCAGAAGCGGAGCAGCTGGATCGATGGGAAGCGGTCGCGGATCGCGGCGGCGAGATCGGCTTCATGCTGATTGGGTCCGCCGAGCACGATGCCGCTTTCGAGTGCGCCGCGAATCGCCTCCAGGATCACCGGATTGGAGTGGCCATAGAGCCCTGCCGAATATTCGCCGAGGAAGTCGATGTAAGAGTGGCCGTCGAGATCGGTCAGGTGCGCGCCTTCGCCTTTGGCCCAGGCGAGCGGGAAGGGGGAATAATGCAGGACCGTGCGCGTATTGCCGCCGGGCATCGACGATCGTGCCGAAGAATGACGCGCCGCGCTTTTCGGGTTGTCGGCGACGTAGCGAGTCTCCGCCTCGTCCAGCGCACTCTCTAAGCTGATGTTCATGGAAGTTAGTCCTGTTAGGATTGGCCTTGCCGTCGGCGCGGGCCGTAAGTTAGTCTCGAACCTGTATACAGCTTCGCGCCGGAATCGGCAGGAGCTTGGCCGGAAAAACGTACAAGGGCAACATAGGCCCGACCCGGCAAGAGATCGGAACCACAGGGAGGGGTACCATGGGAAATCTATTCGCGCGCGGGCTCGGCAAGGCATTGCTGGGCGCGGCGATCATTGCGACCGCGATTGCCGTCACACCGGCTTCGGCCGAGACGGTGCTTAAACGCGGCTTCGGCGCATCGCCGGACACGCTCGACCCGCACATGAATTTCGGGGCGCGCGAGGGCTGGATCCAGGACGACATGTACGAGGGCCTGACCGCCTCCAACGCGAAAGGCGAGATCGGCCCCGGCGCTGCCGAGAAGTGGGAGGCGAGCGACGATGGCCTCACCTGGACCTTCCATCTGCGCGATGGTCTCAAGTGGTCGAACGGCGATCCGCTGGTGGCGCAGGACTTCGTCAATGGCGTGATCCGCCAGCTCGACCCCAAGACCGCGTCGCCGCGCGCCTACTATTTCGGCTCGCTCATTCCGCTGGTCGGCGGGCAGGAGTTCAACGATACCAAGGAAGGCGGCGATCCGAAGAGCGTCGGCATCAGCGCGCCGGACGACCGGACCATCGTCATGAAGCTCAAGGCGCCGCAGCCGAACATGCTCTATCTGGTGGAGTCCTATCACATTCCGCCGCTGCACAAGCCGAGCTTCGACAAGTTCGGCGGCGACTTCATCAAGCCGGAGAACATCGTCAACAACGGCCCGTACAAGATGACGGAGCTAGTGCCGCAGTCCCACGTCACGCTGGTGAAGAACGAGAATTATTGGGACGCCGCCAACGTCAAGATCGACAAGGTCACCTATGTGGTGACCGAGGACGACCAGACCGAGCTGAAGCGCTACAAGGCCGGCGAACTGGATACCACCAACGAAATTCCGAGCAACCAGCTCGACGGAGTGAAGGAGGAGTTCGGCAAGGAGGTGCGGATCACGCCGTACCTTGAATCGCAGTACATCTCCTTCAACATCACCAAGGCGCCGTTCGACAACGTCAAGGTGCGACAGGCGCTGGCGATCGGCATCGACCGGCAGTTGCTCCAGGACAAGATCCTGAAGGCCGGATACCAATTCAACTGCGGTTACTCGCCGCCGAACGACCCGCGCTACCAGCAGCCGCAAGTGCCGGAATGCAACATGACCAAGGAAGAGCGCGCCGAGAAAGGCAAGGCGCTCCTGGCCGAGGCTGGCTTCGGCCCCGACAATCCGCTGAAGGTGACGATCGAGAGCTCGACCGACAACACCTCCAAGAAGCTGGCGGAAGGTGTCGCGCTGATGTGGAAGCAGAACCTCGGCGTCGACGCCAAGGTGAATGCCCAGGAATTCCAGGCCTGGATGGACACCTTCTATGCCGGTGGCTGGGATGTGCTGAACGACAACCTGATCGGCGACATGCCCGGACCGGAGTCGCACCTCATCTATATGCGTCCGAGCGCCGAATCCGGCTACAACTGGAAGAACGACAAGTTTGAATCGCTGATGGATGAGGCGCAGGCGGCGGCCGACATCACCAAGCGCTACGAGATCCTGGCGCAGGCGGAGAAGGAATTGCTCGACTACTACCTCGTCACGCCGCTCGACGTCACGACGTCGCGCCATCTCGTGAAGCCGTCGGTGAAAGGGTGGGAGGACAATATCCTCGACGTCCATCCGACCAAGCTGATAAGCGTCGGGCAATAGCCATCTGGAGCG
>DATEOK010000269.1:0-28762 GCA_035274225.1 Dongiaceae bacterium | reverse complement strand
CACGAAGCGATAGGCGATCGACAGCTCCGGCGCCACGCCGACTTGATACAGCATGGCGCTCCAGGACACGCCCCAGACGGCGACGGTGACGGTGTAAAGAACCCAGGTCGGCATGCGCGGGAAGCTATCGGGCCAGACGGTGCGAGACAATCGCAAAGACGCGCATGGGGGGCATGCGGATGAGTGCGCTCCGATCTGTTTGGTCCCCTAACTGTCATCCCGGCCAAGCCACGAAGTGGCGCAGAGCCGGGACCCATGCGATCCGTCAGCGTTGTGGAAGGGCGGCATGGGTCCCGGGTCACGCTGCGCGTGCCCGGGATGACAGAATGAGAGAGCGCCTGGATTGTCCCGCTACATTACCCGCGATCCGCCGCGTCCGCCGCCAGCCGTGCGGCGATCTCGGGCATCAGAGCGGCATCGACGTTGGCGAAGGCGACGCGCAGGTAGTCGTCCTGGTTAGGACCGAAGACGCTGCCCGGCAGCGCCAACAGGTTCTGCCGATCGACCAGACGCCTCGCCACCTCCGCCGCCTTGCGGCCGCGGTGCGGGTGCTTCACGTAGGCGAAGTAGGCGCCGGCGGAGATCAGCTCATAGCCGAGGTCGTTGCGCGCGAACGCCTTCAGCAGGGCCGCGCGGCGATCGCGCATCATGCGGGTGTTGGACTGACGCCAGTCCGCGAGGTGGCCGAGACCGAAATGTGCCGCCTCCTGTCCGATGCGCGGCGCGCAGATCGCGACGCAGTCCATCGCCTTGGCGGCGTGATCGATGAAGCCGGCGCCGGCGACGATCGCGCCGACGCGGTAGCCCGTCAGCGCGAACACCTTGGAGAAGCTGTAGAGGTGGATCAGAGTCCGCGACCACGCACCATCGTCGAACAGGTCGTGCGGCGCGCCGTCAGCCGGCAGGAAGTCGCGATAGGTCTCGTCCAGCACCAGTGCGATGCCGCGCTCGCGCGCCAAGGCGAGGAACGCGCGCAGCGTTTCCGGCTTGTACACCGCGCCAGTCGGATTGTTGGGCGAGACCAGCACGATCGCCTTGGTCTTGGGACCGATGGCGCGCGCTGCCTCGGCGAGGTCGGGCTCGCCGCCGGCCTCAGGGCGGAACGACAGCGGCACCAGGCGGATGCCCAGCATCTGCAGCCACATCTCGTAATTGAAGTAGAACGGCGCCGGCATGACGATCTCCTCGCCGGCCTGGGCGAGGCTCATCATGGCGAGGCAGAAGGCCTGGTTGCAGCCGGCGGTGATCATCACCTGCGCCGGTTCGATTCGCCCGCCGTAGAACCGCGTCATGTCCTCGGCCAGCGAAGCACGCAATTTGGGCAGGCCGCAGATGTCGGTGTAGCGCGACGACGTTGGCTCGGAGACGATGCGCGCCAGATGGTCTGTGAGCGCGGCCGGCGGTGGATAGCCCGGCACCGCTTGGCACACGTCGATCAGCGGCTTGTCCTTGGGGAAGGTGCGGCCGGCGATCCAGCCTTGCGCCTCCGCGATCGCCGGCTCGGCAACGCCGGCGAGCAGCGTGTTGACGCGGTAGTTGGGTGCGTTAGCTGCAACGTCACTCATTGCATCCGCCCCTATTCCGTCATGGCAAGGCTTGGCCTTGCCATCCACGAGTTTCGTTGTGCGAAATCGAGCTGCCGCAGACCAACTCGTGGATCCCAAGGCCAAGCCTTGGGATGACGGTGGAGTGGGTGGCTCTCGCCGGAGATTTCTGCGGTCACGACTGCAATTCCTTGATCCCCTCGTACAATCCCAGCGCCTCCGGATTGGCTAGCGCTTCCTTGTTCTTGACCGGGCGGCCGTGCACCACGTCGCGCACGGCGAGCTCGACGATCTTGCCGGACTTGGTGCGCGGGATGTCGGCGACCTGGACGATCTTGGCCGGCACGTGGCGCGGCGTGGTATTCGCCCGGATCTGCTTCTTGATCTTGTCCTGCAATGCCGCGTCCAAGGTCACGCCCTCGCGCAGGCGCACGAACAGCACCACGCGCACGTCGTTGTCCCAGTCCTGGCCGATGACGATGCTCTCCACCACCTCCGGCAGCTGCTCGACCTGGCGGTAGATCTCCGCGGTGCCGATGCGCACGCCGCCGGGATTGAGCACGGCGTCGGAGCGGCCATAGACCACGATGCCGCCATGCTCGGTCAGCTCGACATAGTCGCCGTGGCGCCAGATGTTCGGATAGGTCTCGAAATAGGCGGCCTTGTAGCGCTTGCCGTCGGGGTCGTTCCAGAAGCCGACCGGCATCGAGGGGAACGGCGCGGTGCAGACCAGCTCGCCCTTCTCGCCCGTCACCGGCTTGCCGTTGTCGTCCCACACCTCGACCTTCAGGCCGAGGCCGCGCATCTGGATCTCGCCGCGCCACACCGGCCCGGTCGGGTTGCCGAGCATGAAGCAGGAGATGATGTCGGTCCCACCGGAGATCGACGACAGGCACACATCTTTTTTCACATGCTGGTAGATCCAGTCGAATCCTTCCGGCGCGAGCGGCGAGCCGGTCGAGGTGATCATGCGCACGGTGGCGAGGTCGTTGGTGCGGATCGGGTCCAGGCCCTGCTTGGCGCAGGCGTCGATGTATTTCGCAGAGGTGCCGAACAAGGTGCAGCGCTCCGCTTCGGCATAGTCATAGAGGATGTTGCCGCCGGCCGCGAACGGCGAACCGTCATACAGCAGCAGCGTCGCATTCGACGCGAGGCCGGAGATCAACCAGTTCCACATCATCCAGCCGCAGGTGGTGAAATAGAACACGCGGTCGTGCGGCCTGACGTCGCCGTGCAGGCGATGCTCCTTCAGGTGCTGCAGCAGCGTGCCGCCCTGGCCGTGCACGATGCACTTCGGCACGCCCGTCGTCCCGCTGGAAAACATGATGAACAGCGGATGGTTGAACGGAACGCGTTCGTACCGGATAGGACCGCCCGGATGCGCAGCCAGCGCCTCGGGCAGCAGCTTGCCCTTGGGCAGCTTGGAGAGGTCCGGCTTGTCGCTGAGATACGGGAACACCAGGATCTCAAGCAGGCTCGGCAGCTTGGCGGAGAACTCCGCGACCCGGGCGATCGAATCGAACGGCTTGCCGCCGTACCAATAGCCGTCGGCGGTCAGCAGCACCTTGGGCTCGATCTGGCCGAAGCGGTCGAGCACGCCCTGCACGCCGAAATCCGGCGAGCAGGACGACCAGATGCAGCCGATCGCCGCGGTGGCCAGCGCGCCGATCACCGCATCCGGCGCGTTCGGCACGAAGCCGGCGACCCGGTCGCCCGGCTTCAAACCCAGCGACCGCAGATGTTGCGCGAGGCGGCTGACGCGGTCGTGCAGCTCGGCATGGGAGATCCGGCGCTTCACCTTGTCCTCGCCCCAGAACACGATGGCATCGCCCTCGCCGCCAGTAGCAGAGAAGCGCAGCATGTTCTCGGCATAGTTCAACCGGCCGTCGGGGAAGAACTGGGCGCCGGGCATCTTGCCGCGGTCCTTGAGGGTGACCGACCCGGTGTCCCCGATCACGTCGCAGAAGCGCCAGAGCGTCAGCCAGAACCGCTCGATATCGTCGACCGACCAGCGCCAAAGCGCGTCGGTATCAGACAACTCCACTGAACAGTCGCGCGCCACCCTGGCGCGGAACTTCGCCATGTTCGAATCGGCGATCGCGGCGGGCGACGGCCGCCACAGCGGTTGATCCATCTTGAGACTTAACCTCCCTTTGCGCCCACCGCCCCTTTGCATGCACCGCATGGGCCCAATTCCGGCTCGACAGTGGCGGCGGCACATCTTTGTCTCTAATGTGCCGACCCATCATGTTCCTTGACAAGATTAAAGCGCGGGGCGGGTCCAACCATGTCCTGATCGCCGCCGGGTTGACTATTTTCGCCGGTCTGTGCTTCGCCGGGCTCAGCGCCCAGGTCAAGTACCTCACCAACGATCTGCACGGCTTCGTCATCACCTTCTGGCGCAATTTCTGGGGGCTGTTCTTCATGCTGCCCTGGCTGTTTCGTCAGGGGCTGGGCGAACTCAGCTGGCCCCGCATCCGGATGTTCACCCTGCGCTCGGCCCTGAGCCTGGTTTCCATGCTGTTCGGCTTTACCTCCCTGAGCTACCTGACGCTCGCCAACGCCACCGCGCTCAGCTTCACCGCGCCCTTGTTCGCCACCATCATGGCCGCCCTGGTGCTGGGCGAGACGGTGCGCCGGCGGCGCTGGTCCGCGACCCTGGTCGGGTTCCTAGGCGTCCTCATCGTGCTGCGGCCCGGCTTGAACGGGATCGGGATCGGCGAAATGCTGGCGCTGACCGCCGCGTTCCTGACCGCTTTGGTCATCATCGTGGTCAAGCAGATGTCGCGCACCGAGCCCAGCAACGCCATCGTCGCCTACATGGTGCTGCTGCTGACGCCGATGGCACTGGTGGTGGCCTTGCCCTTCTGGAGCTGGCCCGCCCTCTCCGACTGGCCGTTCGTGATCGGCATGGGTCTTGCCGGCACGGTCGGCCATGTGTGCTGGACCCGCGCGATCTCGATCTGCGATGCCTCGGTGGTGGTGCCGTTCGATTATCTGCGGCTGGTCTTCACCATCATCATCGGCATCCTGGCCTTCGCCGAACAGCCCGACCGCTACACCCTGATCGGCTCCGCCATCATCGTTCTGGCCGGCATCTATATCGCGCGGCGCGAGGCCATGGTGAACCAACGCGCGGCGAACGAAGCGGTCGCGGCTTCGGGCGATCCTGCGCGCACCACGGAACGGGGCGCCGAGTGACCCTCGCCCTGCCGCGCGAACGCTTCTCCAAGCTCAGCCCCAACCTGCAGGGCGCGCTGTGGCTGCTGCTGTCCTGCTTAGGCTTTTCAGTGATGGCGACCTTCGTGAAGTTCGCCGCGCGCGAGGTCAGCCCGTTCGAGATCACCTTCTTCCGCTGCTTCGTCGGCCTGCTGGTGCTGGCGCCGGTGATCGCCTGGCACGGCATCGGATCGCTGCGCACCAAGCATCTCGGCATGCACGCCTGGCGCGGCATCCTGGGCGCGACCGCCATGGGCTGCGCCTATTTCGGCCTCAGCCGCATGCCGCTCGCCACCTACAACGCACTCAGCTTTTCCAAGCCGCTGTTCGCGGTGGTGCTGGCGGTCTTCATCCTGCAGGAGGAGGTGCGCTGGCGGCGCTGGGCCGCGACCTTGCTCGGGTTCCTCGGCGTCATGGTGATGATGCGTCCGGGTACCGAGGCGTTCGATCCCAACGGCCTGTTCGCGTTGGGCGACGCTTTGTCCATCGCAATCCTGATCACGGTCTTGAAGAAGCTGCCGGCCTACGAGCGGCCGCTGGCCATGCTGTTCTATTTCGGACTGGTGTCCTCGCCCATTGCCCTGATGCTGGCGGTTCCACACTGGACCTGGCCCAGCGCGCAAACCTGGATGCTGCTGGCCGCCATCGGCACCACCGGAGCGCTGTCGCAATATTGGTGGATCATGGCGTTCCGCGCCGGCGAAGCGTCGGCCGTGGCGCCATTCGATTATTCGCGGCTGCTGTTCTCGGCCCTGTTCGGCCTCGTCTTCTTCGCGGAAGTGCCGGATGCCTGGACCCTCGCCGGCGCCGCCCTCATTGTCGCCAGCACCATCTACATCGCGCGGCGCGAGGCCCAATTGAGGTAGCACCTCACCGTCTTGTGATCCGAGGCCGCCGGCCCGGGAGGCCTATGATCCTTCCCTTCAAAAAAGATGGGAGGATTTCATGAAGGCGCTATTTGGCAGTCTGGCCTGTCTCGCTTTGATCCTGGGCACCGCAGCCGCCGAGGCGCAGGACACCAGCATAAGCTTTTTCGTCGGCGCGAACCCGGGTGACGGAGGCAACCTTGGCGGCCTCGACGGCGCAGACGCGCAGTGCGGGAAGCTGGCGGACGCTGCGGGCGTCGGCGGCAAGACTTGGCGCGCCTATCTCAGCACCAGCGCGGTCAACGCCCGTGATCGTATCGGCGATGGTCCCTGGTACAACGCCAAGGGCGAGCTGATCGCCAACACGGTGGATGAGCTCCACGGCGACGCCAACAAGATCAGCAAGCAGACTGCACTCACCGAAAAGGGCGATGTGATCAACGGGCGCGGCGACACCCCGAACCAGCACGACATCCTAACCGGCTCGAACGCCGACGGCACGGTCGCGGCGGGCATGACCTGCGAGGATTGGACCAGCAACGCCAGCACGAGCAAGGCGTTTGTCGGCCATCACGACCGGATTGGGCTCAAGGACGATGCGCCGTCGAAGTCGTGGAATGCCTCGCACCCGTCGCGCGGCTGCAACGCGGAGGACCTGCCGAAATCCGGCGGCGCCGGCTACTTCTATTGCTTTGCGGCTGACTAGGTCGGGTTAGCTGACGGAGCTCTGCAACACCTTGTCCAGCGCTTCCTTGGCGCGGACCCGGTGCTCGGGCCTGATGTGCGGTGCGACCATGCGGATCGCGGCATAGAGCACGGCCGCGTCATCGCCGAAACCGAGCAGCGGCAGAAAATCCGTCACCAGATCGAACGGCATGATGAAGTAGGCCAGCGCGCCGAACAGCGTGTATTTCACGTGCCGAGGCGTCGCCGGATCGAGCGCGCAGTAATAGACCGCGACCAAGTCGTCGGCGAACGGGATCTTGCGGGCGGCCGCCTTCAGCTTCTGCCAGAAGTCGCGTTCTACCCGGTGCCGGTCGCTGTTCATCTTGTCCGCCTCGGCGGGAGTCAAATCCTGGGCCATGGGTTTTCCATATGGCCCGCCGCGGCCACGATGCAAGACCCCTCCGGCGCTAGGGGTGAAGGTTTCATTAACCAAGTTCTCCTAGCCTCTGGCCTATGTTGCGCCCGCTCCTCGCCGCCTGTCTTTGCTGCGCCCTCGGCTTGCCCGCCGCGGCCGAAGAGACCGCGTCTACCGAGCCGCCGAGCTCGAACAAGACCTTCGAGATTCCCAATCCCGCGATGGCCACCGAGGCGGATCAGCCGCTGCAGTCCCTGGTCGTGATCGTGGACGGCGAGGCGCGCTCCTGGGCCCCGCTCGAAAAGGGCACCGATGTCGCGTGGGCGGCCTATCGCGACGGCAACTTCCCAAAGGCTGTGCCGGTATTCGCGCGCCTGGCGGAGGTCGGCCATCCGGTGGCGGAATGGCTGATGGGCAACATCTATTTCTTTGGCCAGGGTGTCCCCAAGGACTATGCCAAGGCCCAGGCGATGTTCGAGGCCTCGGCCCAGCAGGGCTATTTCGCCGCCTTCGCGCCGACCGCGCAGATGTATGTCCAGGGCCTCGGCGTGCCCGCCGATCCCAGCAAGGCCTATTACTGGTACAACATCGCCGCCGCCCAGCTGCCCGACAGTTCGGAGCGCACCCAGATGATGGAGCGGCGCGAGGAAGTGGCAGGCGCCCTCACCCCCGCGCAGGTCGAAGCCGCGCAGAAACGCGCCAACAAGTTCAAGGCCGAACAGGTAGTCCCGCCCGATCCCGAAGACGTGGATTGGCTGCAGCAGTAGCGGCGCCCCCATCACCCAATCTGTGAAATGAGCGACTTGGTGTCTATGCTCGACGCCTAGGCCGTGCAAAGTCGGCCTGGCCGAGAAACGGGTGAGCCGAATGTGGGCCGATGATGATGACGCGAAGGATATCTTCGCTGCCGTTGATCATTTCATGGAGGCTGTCGCCGCCAAGCGGTTGGAGGAGACACTGGCAGCCTTTTCGGGTGAGCCGGACTGCACCCTGATCGGCTCCGAGGCTGGTGAGGAGGCATTGGGGCCCGCAGCGCTCAGACGCTTTTTCGTCGGCATGTTCGCGCGGCCCTCGACCTTCTCGGTGACTTGGCGATCCCGCCGCGCATCAATCAACGGCGACACGGGTTGGTTTTCCGCCGAAGTCGACGCTCACATGTCTACCAGCAAGCGGAGCGGACCGTACCGGATCACCGGTGTCCTCGTGCGGCGTGACGGGCGATGGCTATGGCAGCTCTATCACGGAGCAGAACCCCGCTGATCAGCGCCGGGATAGCCGACGCGTTCAGTCCGCGTCTTTGATCTCAAAGTCGTGCGTGATCTTCGCGGTCTTCGCCAGCATGATCGAGGCGGAGCAATACTTCTCCGCCGACAGCTCGATTGCGCGCGCGACCGCGTCGGGCTTCAGGCCCTTGCCGGTCACGACGAAATGCATGTGGATGCGGGTGAAGACCTTCGGCTCGGTCTCGGCGCGGTCGGCATCCAGCTCGACCACGCAGTCGCGCACGTCGGCGCGGCCCTTGCTCAGGATGTGCACCACGTCGACGCAGCTGCAGCCGCCGGTGCCGAGCAGCACCCACTCCATCGGCGAGGGTGCGGTCGTCACCTCGTCGCCCAGGATCCTGGCGTGCATCGGCAGCGAGTGGCCGGTCCCGCTTTCCGCCAGGAACCGCCCGCCGTCGACCCAGCCCACTTTGCCCTTCATGCCATCCGTCCCTGTTCCATGCGTGCCTTGTCGGCCCGTCCGACCGGCGCGGTCAACCGGCCGAGTGACGATGCGACGCCGAGCCGCGGCGAGGCAAACACCGGCACCGGCGATTGCTTGAGCAGATCAGCGGCGCCCGCCATCGAAGCCTGCGCCAGCACGATGGCATCGGGCCGCGGCCTGATGTGTTCGATGATGCCGGCGATGTGGCGCGCGAACCCCGCTTCGTCGCCGGCCTGGAACAGCGGCCAGGCATTCTCCATCAGCAGGGTCTCGATCTCGACCTGCCGGTTCTGCGCATAGGCCACTTCGTTCAGCAGCTGGGTGGTCGGTCCGAGCGTCGAAGGCACGCACGCCGCCACCAGCACGCGTCGCCCGGCGGCGACCGCTGCCTCGGCCATCGGCCGGTCGACCCGCAGGGTCGGCAGCCCCATCTGGCGGCCGACCTGCTCCGCCATGCCGCCGACGCTGGAACAGGTGCACAGCACCTGGCTCGCGCCCTGGCTCTGCAGGGTGGCGAGTGCCGCTTCGATGCCGGCGGCGATGGTGTTGACCGGGAAAGTATCGAGCGCCTGGCGCAGCAGCACCTCGCGCACGCAATGCACCCAGCCGACAGTCTCCGGCGCCAGCTCCGTCAGCAGGCGGTCGAATCGCGGACGGTGCGATTCGGCGGTGTGCAGCAGGCCCAGGACGCGCCCGGTCACAGCGCCGCACTCTTGAAAAAGATGCGGGTGTTGTCGTAGCCCGTGATGACCATGAAGCGGTCGCCGGGCTGCACCGCCATCGGCTGCGGGAAGAACTCCGCCGCCTGCTTCCAATGGTTGGTGCGCGTGGTGCTGGCCGAGGAATAGACGGTCTCCTCATCCATGATGAGGTCGAACCAGAAAGCGATGCCGTGGGCGATGCCGGCGCTGGTCGCGGTCACCTGCAGGATGCGGGCGTCGCGCTCCGGCATGTCGCGGCGAAAATCGAATTCCAGCGCCTTGAACGGCTGCGAGACCTGGCGCACCAGATCGGCGGCAAGGTCGATCTGCGCATAGCCGGGCGAGCGCAGCTTGTCGAGCGGACTCAGATCGAACCCGGAGACCTGCCGCACCGGGTTGATGCGCGCCAGCTGCGGCGCCTCGATCAGCGCGCCATACACAACCGCCGCCGCCGGGATGATCTTGGCGTCCGGCTTCAGCAGCGCCTCGCGCGCGTGCTGCAGCACCGGGATCATGTTGGGCGACAGCATGCCGATGTTGATCAGCTCCGACACGAACACGTCGGCGCGCTCCGGCAGGTCGGTCCCGACCTGCAGCTGGGTCGACTTGCGCGTCAGGACCGTGACCCGTTCCGAGAGGCCGTTCTTGTCGATCACCTCGCGCGCGATGTCGGCCATCAACGGCAGCACCTCGCAGGTGACGACTTTGCCGGCGCCGGCGCGCGCCGCCATCATCGCGACCAAGCCCGAGCCGGTGCCGATCTCCAGCACCGTGTCGCCCGGCTTGACCGCGCGGCGCAGCGCCTGGTCGTAGGCCTGGTTGCGCTCCTCGTCGTTGACCATCGGGATATGCCAGGCCGGCGCGATCGAGGAGAACTGCAGCCGCAGCATGAAGTCGATGTCTTCATCCTCCGGGAACTTTGCGTGCGCATCACGCAGCAGCTCCATCGCTTCGTCGCGCTTGCCCTGGTCATGCAGGGACTGCGCCAGCGAGGCATGCGCCTGTCGGAAATCCGGATTGAGCTCGATGCAGCGACGGAACTCCGCTTCCGCCTCCTGGATCATGTCGAGGTGGTAGTAGAGCTCGCCCAGATTGAAGTGCGCGTCCTGGAAGTCCGGCATGTGCAGGATGGCTTCGCGGAAGCAGATCAGCGCCTTGTCCAGCCGGCCGCGCCGCTTCAGCGCGACGCCGAGATTGTTGATGGCGCTGATGAGGCCCGGCGCCACCGCCAGCGCCTGGCGATAGCAATTCTCCGCTTCCTCGACCCGGTTGAGGCGCAGCAGCGAATTGCCGAGGTTGTTCCACACCGGCCCGTCCTGGTCGTTGAGCCCGACCGCGCGGTGGAAACTCTCCGCCGCCTCGAGGTCGCGGCCCAGGGCATAGAGCAGCGCGCCGCGGGAGTTGTGGAACAGCGCCTGCTCGCCATCGAGGGCGATGGCGCGGTCGATCTGGCCGAGGATGGCGTCCGGCGCCGCGCCTTGCTGATAGGCGATCACCGCCACCCAGTGCAGCGCCGCGGGATTGTCGGGCTCCGCCGCCAGCACGCGCTCGAAACCCTGGCGCGCCTCGTCGATACGGCCTTCGGAAAGGGCGGTCAGGGCCGCCTGCAAGATCTCCGGTGTCGCCACGAATCCCCCAGATCCGCAAATTCCACAACAGCGTCCGGGGCGATCCTAGTGGAGGGATCGCGTCGATGGCACTGGAAAACGAATTTGGAAGGTCGGCCTAGGCGAGAATATTGACGATCGAGCCGCGCGGCAGGCTCTTGTCGGCGCTGGCGCCGTTGGCAGTACCGCCGGTGGTGGTGACCGGTTGCGCCGCGGTCTGGGTCTGCGCGGTCTGGGCCGTCGCCTGGGTCAGCATGGAGATCAGCGACTGCGACTGCACCTGCGCCGACTTGATGCCGGAGAGCGCGGCCTGCTGGCTGCGTTGGGCGCCGGAAACCTGAGCGGCGGCGGCGCCGGCGGCGGCGATGTCCATGTGTGCTTGTTCCGTCCGTTAGGCCATGATGTCGAGCAGCGACTTGGTCTGCTCGTCGGTGCTCTTGAGGACCGCGACGTTGGCCTTGAAGTCGAGCGCGGCCAGCGAGAGCGAGACAACATCCTCGGGATTAAGCGAACCCGACGCGATGTTCTCAGCAGCCTCGAGCGTCTTTGCCTCGGCCCTCTTCAGGCCCTCGATCGCCGATTGCGCGGCAGTGCCAAGCGAGGAGACGTCCATATGCCTATTCCCTGATCCAATATGGCGGGCAGTCTAGCGGCCAAAGCTTAACGAATTCTTCAGTCGCCGATAAGCCATCAAGCTATTGTAATAAATATATAATTTTCTAAAACCCGACGATCACATCCTGGCCGACGGTAATCGCGTCGGCGGTCTTCAAGGTGTCGACGGCCAGCTCGAAGCCGGCAATGCCGTCGGCATCGACGAAATTTATTCCTTCATCGAGAGCGCTCATCCGGTTCCCACGAGCACGTCCTGGCCAACCGTGATCGCATCGGACGTCTTCAGAGTCGCGACCGTGAGTTCGTAACCGTTGAAGAGGTTGCCGTCGGTGTCGACAAAGACATCGACGCTGGCGCCGTTGTCGTCGATCGAAACACGCCCGGCGCGGTCGGCCGTGAGCACGTTGAGACTGTCGAACAGCAGATTGAGGTCCAGCACATCCTGGCCGCCAACCGCATTGCCGTCGAAGCCGATGAAGACATCGTGGCCGTCCAGGACGCTGGTGTAGCGCAGCTCGTCCTTGCCGGTGCCGCCGGTCATCGTGTCGTCGCCCCCGCCGCCGGTAAAAGCATCGTCGCCGACGCCACCGGTGAGGACATCATTGCCCGCGCCGCCGGTGAGCGAGTCGTTGCCAGTGCCGCCGTCCAGGACATCCTTGCCGTTGTCGCCGAACAGGCCATCGTCGCCGGCCCCCCCCAGAATCTTGTCGTTGTCGTCGCCACCATGCAGGCCATCGTTGCCGGCACCGCCCGAGAGGGTGTCGTTGCCCGCGCCGCCATCCACTGCAAGCGACTGGATGGAGTTCAGCTTCAGCGTGGAGCCGCTGACATTGTCGTTACCGCCCAGCGCGTCGATCTCTATCCCGAGCGACGAGAGCTCATGCACGACCGTCACTTGCGCCGAAAGGCCGGTTATGGAAGCAATGCCACCAGCCACCGCCACCTTGATGACATCGTTGCCGGCGCTGCCGTCGGTGTTGACGGTATCGCCGAAACTGAGGCCGCCTGTCGCAAGATCGATTGCGACCTGCTTGACGTCCGTGCCCGAGAGGTCATTGACGGTGATGATGTCGAGGCCATCCGCGGCGTGAAACTCGATCCGCTCCACGTTGTCGAGGTCCTGGACGGCATTGGCCCCGATCTGGGAGAACAGGGCGTGCCCGCCGGCGGCCGAGATGCTGGTGGTCTCGGAGTTGGAGTCGCCGTTGACGCGCAACGTGTCGAGTCCGGCGTCACCGTCGATGACGTCCTTGTCGTCGCCGGGATTCCAGATGAAGGTGTCATTGCCGGCGGCGCCGATCACGGTGTCGTTGCCGTCGCCGCCAACGATCGTGTCATTGCCCGCGCTGCCGGCAAGTGTATCCGCCCCGGCACCGCCGTTGATCGCCAAGGCGATCTTGCCGGCGGCGAGATCTGAAGCGTCGATGAGATCGGCGCCGCCGAGGGCGTTGATGACCAGCTGATCCGTCTTGCCGGCGTGAGCGATGCTGACGTCGAAGGTCGGCCCGTGCACGATGACCCTGCCATCCTTGGTCGATTCGACGACCATGGTATCGACCCCGTTCGTGCCAGACACGGCCACCGTGTCGACCTTGGTATCCGCCGCCTTGCCGCCCAGGGTCGCGGCGAGGTCCACGGTCACGTTCTCAGTATTGGTGGTGGTAATGTCGCCGATGTCGATGGTGTCGGCGCCGGCCAGCGCCCGAATATCGATGTGTTCGGCATTGAGGTTGAGCGTAGCGCCGCCCGGTGCGGTCAACACCGTCTGCGACCCGTTGGCCGAGATGGCGACCGCGTCACCCGCAATTGATCCAAGCAGGCGCAAGGTATCGAAATCGATGCCACCGTCGACGGTGTCGTTGCCGTCGCCCACGTTCCAGATGAAGAGATCGTTGCCGGCGCCCAGCCCGGCGATGTCATTGCCCGTCCCGCCCGTCACCGTGTCATCGCCATTGTTGCCGAAGAGCTCATCGTCGCCGGCGCCGCCCGCGAGGGCATCGTTGCCGTTGCCGCCAAGCAGCGCGTCGCCGCCGGCCGCGCCGGCGAGCTTGTCGTTGTCGTCGTCGCCGAATACCACGTCCTCGCCGGCGCCGCCGGTGATGACATCGTTGCCGACTCCGCCGTCCAGAACGACCGAAGCAATCCCGGCCGGCAGCTTCGACGCATTGATGGTGTCGTTACCGCCGAGAGCGTTGAAGGTGATGCTGTCCTTGTCGGATTCGGCCCCGGAGACTCCCACCAGGTACGGCATCCCCGCGAAAAGGACCGCGCCAGGGAAGGAAACAGTGACCTTGTCGTTGCCGTTGGTGCCGTTGACCGTGACGTTGTCGAACGCGAGGTCGTTGCCGCCGAGATCGACCGCCACCAGCTTGATGTCGGTGCCGGTGAGGTTGTTCACCGTGACTTCGTCGTCGCCGTTCACGGCCTGAATCTCGACCCGTTCGACATCGTTGAGGTCCAGCTTGCCGTCGTTGGTGTTATGACCCAGAAGGCCGCGTGCGCCGTTGGCCCCCAGAACGAACGCGTCATCGCCGCCGTCGCCGGTGACATGGACGGTGTCCGTGCCGGCCTGGCCTTCGATCACATCGTGGCCGTCGCCGGCATTCCATTCGAAGAAGTCGTTGCCCGCGCCCAGCAGGGCAACGTCGTTGTCCTGGCCGCCGTTGACGAAGTCGTTGCCGGCGCTGCCGAGAAGTTTGTCGTCGTCGAAGCCGCCGAACATCTGCAGCGCCAGCTTGCCGGCTGCGAGCTTGGTGCCGTCGATGGTGTCTTTGCCGGTCTCGCCGAAGATGGTCAGGATATCAATCTTGTCGGCGTGAACGACGCTGACCTGCGCAGCCAGCCCACTGACGATGACTTGGGCGCCGACCGAAGCGATCTTGATGCTGTCGTCATCTCCAGTGCCATCGACGCTGACCTCATCGAGCTTCTTGTCGCCGGTGGCGCCGCCCGAGGTCGCCGCGAGGTCGACGACAACCGAGGCCACGTCCGTGCCCCCTAGCGGATTGATGCTGACCGTATCCTCGCCGCCGAGCGGCCTGAACTCGATGCGCTCAATGTTGTCGAGACCGATGAAATCGTCCTTATCGTGGCTCAGGGTGGCCGGTCCGCCGTTGTAGGTCGCGATGAAGGTTTCATCTCCGCCGTTGCCGATGAAGCGCAGCGTGTCGATGCCATCCGCGCCGTCGACCTTGTCTTCGCCGTCGCCGGCATTTGCCACGAACAGGTCGTTGCCGGCGCCAAGGTCGACCGTGTCGTCGCCGCCCCCGCCGCTGACGGTGTCGTTGCCGTTACCGCCGAGAAGCGTATCGTTCCCGGCGCCGCCGGTAACGGTGTCGTTGCCCTCTCCACCATCCAGCGTGAGCAGCACAGACGCGGGCAGCGCCGCGGCATTGATCTTGTCATTGCCGCCCAGGCCCTTGATCTCGAGGAAATCGCTAGTCTCGGCTGCGGCGAGGGTAATCTGCGCCGCAAGGCCCGCGGCCGAGATGACACCGCCTACTTGGGTCACCGTGATCGCGTTGCCAGCGTTGTTGCCCTCGATCCTGATGCTGTCGATCGCGCCATCGCCGACACCGGGGGTTCCGTTGGACAGATCGACCGCTACCTGCTTTACGTCGGTGCCGCTGAGGTCGTGGATCCGGACGGTGTCGGAATCGCCGAGGGCCTGGAGCTCGATGCGCTCGACGTCATTCATTATCACACCGCCGCCGCCGATGTTCCGGCCGGCTCCGGCGGCGCCGCCGCCGAGGGCGCCGACGGAGAGCAGCTCGTTGACGTTGGTGCCGTTGAAACGGAGTGTGTCGTTGCCGGCGCCGCCCTCGACGGTGTCGTCACCGTCGTCGGCGTTCCACACGAAGACGTCGTTGCCGCCGCCCATCAGCGCGGTGTCGTTGCCGCCCGCACCGGTGATCGTATCGGCGGCGGCGGTGCCTGGAAGCGTTTCGCCTGCCGAGGTTCCGTTTATGACAGCCATCAGAGTCGAGCTCCCTCTAGCATTCTGACAAATGCAGCGCGTTCAGACGCAGCCATGGAGACGGCGCCGCTGTTGAATGGTATTGAGTCGAGTGAAGTGCGCCCCCTACCCTAGCTCCTTTTGCCCACATCCTCAGTGAAGTGGATCACAGCGATCCGCTCCGGTTATCCCGAACGCGACGCGTCACAGTCCGACGAAGATGTCCTGGCCCACGGTGATCGCGTCCGCGGTCTTCAGCGTGGCGACGGCGAGGTCGAAGCTTAGATCGCCGTTGGTGTCGACCGCGATCTCCACCGATGCGCCGTTATCGACAATGGACACCCGGGCTGCGCGGTCGCCGACCGGGACCGAGAGACTGGCAAACAGGCTATCCAGATCGAGCACATCCTGGCCGCCGGCTGCATTGCCGTCGAAGGCAAGGACGACATCATGGCCGTCAAGCACGTTCAGGTAGTAGATGGTGTCGCTCCCCGCGCCGCCGGTGATCGTGTCGTTGCCTTCGCCGCCGACAAAGATGTCGTTACCGGTCCCGCCGATCAGGTAGTCGTTGCCGGCCTCGCCAAACACGCGGTCGTTGCCGGTGCCGCCGTCGATGCGGTCGTTGCCGGTGTCGCCTTCGAGGCGGTCGTCGCCGCCGCCGCCGCCCAGCGTGTCGTTGCCGGCACCACCGTCGATCTCGCTATAGGCGGCGTTGCCGGTCAGCTTGTCGTTGCCTGCTCCGCCGTTGAGGAAGAGTGTGACCAAGGGCACCGCAGCGGCGTTGATGGTGTCGTTGCCGTCCTTGCCAGACAGCGCCAGCGAATCGGATGCGTCGTAGTGGAGCATCGTCACCTGAGCCGTCAGGCCGTTGATCGAGATGGACCCGGCGGACAAGGCAAAGGTGATATTGTCGTTGCCGTCGGTGCCAATGACGCCGACCGAGTCCGACAACGAATCGCCCTTTGTCCCGCCGGCGCTCCCCAGGTCGATCGAGACGAGCTTCACATCGGTTCCGGCGAGATTCTGCACGGAGAGGATGTCGTCGGTGCCGACTCTGCCCTGGATCTGGATGCGCTCAACGTCGTCCATCAGCACATCGGCGCCGTCGGCATTGCGGTGCATCTCGACATGGCTGCCGTTGGCAAGGATGCTGACGATGCCGGCTGCGGTCGCAGTGAACTTGAAGGTGTCGTTGCCCGCCCCGCCATAGACCTCGTCGTCGCCATCGCCGGTCGCGCACACGAAAATATCGTTGCCGTCGCCGAGGTTGACGGTGTCGTCGCCCACGCCGCCAATGACCGAGTCGTTGCCCTTCGAGCCAAGCATTGCATCGTTGCCGTCGCCGCCGACGATCTGCAGCACCACCTTGCCGGCGGCGATCGCGCCGGCCGAAATCGAATCGTGACCGTCGCCGCCGATCAGGGTGATGATATCGGTCTTGCCGACATGATCGACCGAGGCCGCGGCGGCCAAGCCGTTGACGATGACCTTGCTTCCGACCATCTGCAGGAAGATGTTGTCGCCGCCGGTCGTGCCGCTGAAGGCGACGGCATCGGTCTTGGTGTCCGCGGTCTTGCCCCCAACGGTCGCGGCAAGGTCGACCGCCACCTCTGCGATGCCCAACCCCTCGAGGTTCTGCACAAAGACGACGTCGGCGCCGCCGAGGGTCCTGATCTCGACGCGTTCCACGGTCTCCAGCAGCAGGCTAGCGGCATCGGGACCGTGGATCAGCCTGGTCTGGCCCGCGATCGAGCCGAGCAGGATCGATTCGTTCACCGCCGCGCCGGTCAGGCGCAGCGTGTCGAAACCGGCTCCGCCGGTGATGGTGTCGCTGCCGTCGCCGTGGTTCCACAGGAGCAGGTCGTTGTCGTCGCCGCCGGCGAGATTGTCCGCTGCGACACTGCCGCGAATGGTGTCGTTGCCGCCGGCGCCGAACAAGTCGAAATGGCCAATGATCTTGGTTGGCACCGCTGAGGCGTTGATGCTGTCGTCTCCGGCACCGCTGTCGATCGCCACCCGATCGCCATCGGCGCGCGCGATGGTCAACAGCGTCGGCAGGCCGCTGATGGAGACCGCGCCGGCCGTTACCTTGGTGGTGATGGCGTTGTTGGCCACGCCGCCGGCCAGGAACACGAAGTCGCTCGCCCCGTTGCCGCCACCGCCCACGCCCAGATCGATCGAGACCTCCTTGACGTCGGTACCGGTAAGATCGTTCACGGCTACGAAGTCGCCGAACTCGTCGGCATGGAACTCGATGCGCTCGATGCCACCAGTGTCGAGCAGCATGGAGCCGTCGCTGCGGAAAACGCGTGCCCGGCTGCCGAGGGCGAAGATGTCGATCGACCCGTCGTCGGCATTGAGCAGCAGGGTGTCCGTACCGGCATAGCCCTCGATGACGTCCTGGCCGGCCTTGGCGCCCCAGGCCACCCGGTCGTTGCCGCCGCCCAGAAAGACGATGTCGTTCCCGGCACCGCCGTCGACGACATCGTCGCCTTCGGTACCGTAGATCACGTCATCGCCGCCGTTGCCGTAGAGTGCCGGCCTTATTTTGCCGGCCGGCAGCTTGCTGGCGTCGATGGTGTCGTTGCCGGAGCCGCCGTCGATATAGAGGATATCGGTCTTGCCGAAATGCGTGACGGTCGTGGCCACCGGCAGGCCGGTCACGTCAATCGCGCCATTGACCAGGGTGGCGGCGATCGTGTTGTCGCCAAGGCCGCCGATCAGCTCAACGGTGTCGGTCTGCACATCGGCGGCCTTGCCGCCGACGGTCGCCGCCAAGTCGATGGTGACTTGCTGGAGATCGGTGCCGGTGGTGTCCGAGACATGGACAAAATCGGCGCCGCCGAGCGGCCGGAGCACCAGCTGCTCGACATCGTTGAGGGTGACGATGGGTCCGCCGAAGCCGGTGAAGTCGGCAATGTATAGCCCACTCAGGTTGACGTTGACGCCGATGCTCTCGACGCCGGCGACGCCGATGATCTCGCCTCGATCGAGACCGCTGCCGCCTTCGACGTTCTCGCTCCAGTCCTTCTGGTTCCACTGGAACACGTCGTCGCCATCGCCCAGCTGAATGCTGTCATTGCCCAGCCCGCCGACCACAAGGTCGTTGCCGAGACCACCGTCGATCGTGTCGTTGCCCGCAGCGCCCTTGATCGTGTCGTTGCCGGCGGTGCCGACGAGGTTGTCGTCGTTCTTGGTGCCATTGATAACAGCCATGGGGAGTCAGCCCTCCTCAGCGGGTGAAGCCGGCAGCCGTGCCGGGCACTTGTCCCTTGGGGTGCTATTTCCGGCGCCGGTCCCTTTAGGCGGAACCATGTTGGATTTCTCATCCAATCAGGCGCTGTGGGCGGGTCCATCAAGATCGCCTTGCCCTTCGCCGAACGCAAGATGCAAGGCTGTCCGAACGATGAACGAAGTCACAGACCGAAAGGTAGCGGCATGACATGATCTGCACAAGTGATGGCGATCACGCCACATTTTGGTGAGTGGATCTGTGATAATTTTCTGTCAGAACTACATACTACTATATGTGCCCGGCACCCTCAAAAAGCACTGCGTCTTCGGACAAGTGCGGCGACCGCGGGGTTGCGCGCGAGGCAGGCGCCGTCATTTCAGCTTGCTGACCATGTCCTTGACCGCGGCGCAGGCATCCGGCGGCGCGGCCGGATCGTTGCACATCGCCTGAATCATCTGCGGCCGGATGGCAGGGCAATCCTGCAGCACCTGTCGCTGGTAGTTGGCGGGATCGCCGAACGGGAACTTGTCGTACGGCTGCTTCTTGGCGACAGCCTGCTTGAAGGCAGGGTCGGCCAGCCTGACCTCGGTCTTCGCCTTGCAGGCGCAGTTGGCGGCGACCGATTTCTGGTCCTTGCCGATCCAGCCCGATTCATTGACCAGACAGGTGTCGACGAACAGCTGCTCGACCTGCTTGTCGTCGGCGAGCGCCGCGCCGGAGATCGGCATGGCGGCGAGGGAGAGCAGGCAGAGGGTCACAGACCAACGCATAAAATCATCCTCAAAAGCGCCGCGGCGTTCGATTGACAGCGGTCCGCGGAAGGCAGCACTCTCCGCCCATCCTTCCCGAACCCGACGCCGTGCACAAATGAAAATCACGTCCATCCGCGCCTACCAGGTTGACCTCCCGCTGCACGAGGGCAGTTACAAATGGTCGGGCGGCAATGTCGTGACGGTGTTCGACTCGACGGTGGTGGCGGTGGAAACCGATGCCGGCATCACCGGCTATGGCGAGGTCTGCCCGCTCGGCCCCGCCTACCTGCCGGCCTACGCCGCGGGCGTGCGCACTGGACTGAAGGAGATCGGGCCGAAGCTGCTCGGCCTCGATCCGCGCGACCTCGGCGTCGTCAACCGGCGCATGGACCAGGCGCTGCGCGGCCACCCTTATGTCAAATCCGGCATCGACGTCGCCTGCTGGGACATCCTGGGCAAGGCGACGGGGCAGCCGGTGGTGACGCTGCTGGGCGGGCGCTATGGCGAGGACTTCCTGCTCTACCGCGCGATCTCGCAGGAGAGCCCGCAGGACATGGCCAAGCGCGTGCACCAGTACCGCGCCGAGGGCTACACCAAGTTCCAGCTCAAGGTCGGCGGCGATCCCGACGTCGATATCGAGCGCATCCGCGCCACCTCGCGCGAGCTGAAGCAGGGCGACGTGCTGATCGCCGATGCCAACACCGGCTGGCTGATGCACCAGGCGACGCGCGTGGTCGACGCGGTCAAGGACGTCGACGTCTATATCGAGCAGCCGTGCATGAGCTACGAGGAATGCCGCGCGATCCGCGAGCGCACGCAGCGGCCGTTCATCCTCGACGAGGTAATCGACTCATTGTCGGCGGTGCTGCGCGGCCATGAAGACCGCGCCATGGACGTGATCAACCTCAAGATATCCAAGGTCGGTGGACTTACGAAGGCGCGGCAGATCCGCGACCTGTGTGTCGCGCTCGGCATCGCCATGACCATCGAGGACACCTGGGGCGGCGACATCGTGACCGCGGCGATCGCGCATCTCGCGCACTCGACGCCGCCGGAGTTCCTGTTCTCCGCCACCGACTTCAACTCCTACGTCACCCGCTCCATCGCCGAGGGCGCGCCGCAGCGCCAGATGGGCCGCGCCCGGGCGTCCGATCAGCCCGGCCTCGGCACCAAACCGCGCTTCGAGGTGCTGGGCAAGCCCGTGCTGGAGGTCAAATGAGCGAGCTCATCTTCCGCCGCGCCGGCGAGAACGACGCCGAGACCGTCCGCACCTTGACCCACGCCGCCTATGCCAAGTGGGTGCCGATCATTGGTCGCCGGCCCAAGCCGATGAATGTCGACTACGAGCAGGCGGTGCAGAGCCACCTGATCGAGCTTGCCTATGAGGACGGCACGCTGGTGGCGTTGATCGAGATCATTCCCGCCGCCGACCATCTGCTGCTGGAGAACATCGCGGTCACGCCGGCACATCAGCGCCAGGGCCTCGGTCACCGCCTGATGGCGCGGGTCGAAGCGATGGCCCGCGCGCGCGGCCTCAGCAAGGTGCGGCTCTATACCAACAAGGCGTTCGACAGCAATCTCAAGTTCTATGAGAAGCTCGGCTACGCGATCGAAAAAGAAGAGCCGATCAAGGGCGGCGGCACCCTGGTGCATTTCGTGAAGTCGGTGAAGAAGCCGTAGCGAACTGTTGCGCTGCCGCCTCGCCTCAGCGTGGTGGAAACAGCGAAGACCTCGCCCGGCGGCGCGCCTTCATTCCTCCCGCCCAAACCATAGTGGCGGTGGACAACGTGCGAGGAGGCTGATGCGCTACGATTTCAATGTCATTTGCGAACTATGCAATGAGCTTGGCTTAAGCGCTCGCATTCACGGTGAGCAATGCGTGGAAGTCGACCTCGGCCCTTCCGGGTTGCTTTGCTTTCAGAATGCCGAAGACGACGCAGACTGCTTGATCGGATTTCGCGGAACTCCATGGCACACACACGATGATCTGACATTTGTGGACGGGCGAGGCCATTACGTTGAGCTGACCTACCTTGATCTGCTGACTGGTCTCGCAGATGGGCAGGTACTGGTTTGCGAGCGCTTACTGGAAGACAAGCTCTTAGATCGGTGGCCAATCCACCGGGACTATAACGACGTATTCAAATACATGGAAGCTGGAGAGCAAATCGCCGTTCGCCGAGTGACGACTACCGCCGCGGCTTGACTCAACCTGCCTGCTTGCGCTTCTTCCAGGCGCCGGTGCCGCGCCAGTAGACGCAGTCCTTGCACAGCACGTCATCCGGCTTGTGATCGGGCAATGCCTTGACGCGGCCGTAGATCGGGCGGAGGTCCTGTTTCAACGCGGCGAACAGCTCGGCGAAATTCTCCAGGACGAAATAGGTCTCCTGGAAATCGTCGATCCGATAGAGCGTGTTCATCACGCGCTCGAGGTCGAACTCGATGCGGTTCGGGCTCGGATCGTCGATGCAGAACGACGTTTCGGCAAAGGACGAGAGGATGCCGGCGCCATACGCCTTCATCTGGCCGCCCTCGCGGATCAGGCCGAACTCCACGGTGTACCAGTAGAGCCGCGCCAGGTACTGCGTCATGCCGAGGCGCTCGGCCTCCTGGCCCTTGATGCCATAGAGTTGCAGGAAGTCGGCGAACGTGGGATCGAACAGCAACGGCACGTGGCCGAAGAAATCGTGGAAGATGTCGGGCTCGACCAGATAGTCGATCTCCTCCGGCTTGCGCAGCCAGATGGTGACCGGGAAGCGGCGCTCGGCCAGATGCGCGAAAAACGCCGTGTCGGGGATGAAGCCCGGCACCGCGACAATGCGCCAGCCGGTCGCGGCCTGCAGCTTCTGCGACACCTTCTCGAGGTTGGGGACGGCTTGGCTGAAGTCGAGTTCGTCGAGCGAATCCAGCACGCGCTTGGCGGCGTATTTGGGCATCAACGCGATCTGGCGCTGATAGAGCTTGCGCCACAGCGCATGCTCGGCCTCGGTGTACTGGCTCCAGTCCTGGTGGATGGTGAAATCAGCGGCCGCCTTCGAGTAGTCGCCGCGGAGCTCGTGGCTGGTGGTCGCGACGGTAAAGGCGGGCTCGCTGCTTTTCTTTTCCATGCGGCTCATGCTGCGGTGTCCTTCAAGACCCCCCGCTTCACCTGGTCGCGCTCGATCGATTCGAACAACGCGCGGAAGTTGCCTTCGCCGAAGCCCTCGTCGCCCTTGCGCTGGATGATCTCGAAAAAGATCGGGCCGACCATGGTCTGGGTGAATATCTGCAGCAAGAGGCCACCGCCCTTGCCGTCATGCGTGGGCGAACCGTCGAGCAGGATGCCGAGCTCCTTCAGCTTCGCCACGTCTTCGCCGTGACCGGGCAGGCGCTCCGCCAGCATCTCGTAGTAGGTCTCCGGCGGCGGCGCCATCAGTTCGACGTTGCTGGCGCGCAGGCGGCGCACGGTCTCGTAGATGTTGGTGGTGGACATCGCGATGTGCTGGATGCCCTCCCCGTTGTATTCGCGCAGATACTCTTCGATCTGCGACTTGTCGTCCGAGGATTCGTTGATCGGGATGCGGATCTTGCCGTCGGGCGACGTCATGGCGCGCGACTTGAGGCCGGTCAGCTTGCCCTCGATGTCGAAGTAGCGGATTTCGCGGAAGTTGAAGAGCGTCTCGTAGAACTGCGCCCAGTGATCCATCCGGCCGCGATAGACATTGTTGGTGAGATGGTCGATCTCGACCAGGCCGGCGCCCTGCGGATGCTGGTCGGCGCCCTTGATGGCCTTGAAGTCTATGTCATAGATCGAGCCGGTCTCGTCATAGCGGTCGATGAAAAAGATCCGGCTGCCGCCGATCGCCTCGATACCGGGCAGTGCCAGTTCCATCGGACCCGGCTGGTTGAGCAGCGCCTTGGCGCCCAACTCCTGCGCGCGATCCATCGCCTTCGCTGCATCATCGACGCGGATCGCGATGGCGCAGACGCTGGGGCCGTGCTGATCGCGGAAGTCCTTCGGGAAGCCCTTGCCCTCGCCGTTCAGGATGAAGTTGATCCCGCCCTGGCGGAACAGGGTCACGTTCTTGGAGCGGTGCATGGCAACGGGCGCGAAGCCCAGAGACTGGAACACCCGGGTCAACGCCGAGACGTCGGGTCCGGTGAACTCGACGAACTCGAAGCCGCGGGTCCCCATCGGGTTGAAGTCTTGGTCAGCCATCGCGAACTCCCGGAACGCTTGATTCACATGGGAATATTCTAGTGCATTTTCCATGCGCTTTTTGTGTATTCTGAAGCGATTTTGTTCGAGGCATCACACGAGTCGCGCAGAAATAGGGGAACTGACGCATGATTGATGCATCCGGTCTCGATCCCTTCGATCTCAAGCTCCTGACCGAGCTTCAACAAGATGGGCGGCTGACCAATTCCGAGCTGGGTGAGCGGGTCCACCTCTCGGCCTCCCAGGTGTCGCGCCGCGTGCAGCGGTTGGTCGAGGAGGGGTATATCGAGCGCTTCCAGGCGGTCTTGAGCCGCCAGAAATTGGGCCTCGGCCTCACCGTCTATTGCATGGTCACGCTGAAGATCCACGCGGGGGATTCCATGGTGGCGTTCCACGAGCGGGTGCGGAGCCTGCCGGAGGTCATGGAATGCCAGTCCCTGACCGGGGAAGCGGACTATGTGCTGAAGATCGTAGTGGCGGATTTGAAGCGGTTCTCCGACTTCATGTCGGAGCATCTGATGAAGGCGCCGGAAGTGGCCAATATCCGGTCCTCTGTGGTTCTGGAAAGCATAAAGGAAACAGGGGCTTACCCCCTCCGGACCAAGCCGTCGCGGTGAACGTTGCCGCAGTCAGCCGCATTGACTCAGGGGCACACAATGTCTATACACCCGCGGCAATTTGCGAAGCATTTGGAAATCAAGGGAGTTTTGTCGTGAAGCGCACTTATCAGCCGAGCGCACTGGTCCGTAAGCGCCGCCACGGCTTCCGCACGCGCTCGGCGACGGTCGGTGGCCGCAAGGTGTTGGCCAACCGGCGCCGCCAGGGCCGCAAGCGCCTCAGCGCCTGAGCGTTGATCCGTGATCGGCCGCCTGAAGCGGCGGGCCGAATTCCTGCAGGTGGCGGCGGCAAATCGCAAGTGGGTCGCCCCCGGATTGATCCTTCAGGTCCGCCGCCAGCCTTCCACCGAATCACAGAATGAAGACGCGCCGCGTGCCGCGCGTCTTGAGCCTGTACGCGTCGGCTTCACCGCCAGCCGCAAGGTCGGCAACGCGGTGGCGCGCAATCGCGCCAGGCGTCGGTTGCGCGCGGTCGCGCGCGAGGTCCTCGGTCACGCCGAGCCCGGCAACGACTTCGTGCTGATCGCGCGGCCGGCCACCGTGGATCGGGACTACCAAGCACTGGTCACCGATCTGGTCGCGGGGTTGAAGCGCCTCAAGCTCTATCGGAGCGAGCCGCAATGACCATCCTGCGCGCCGCCTTGATCGCGCCGATCCGGCTCTATCAGTGGACTTTGTCGCCGCTGGTCGGCTTCAACTGCCGCTACGCGCCGAGCTGCTCGGCCTACGCCATCGAAGCGATCGCGACCCACGGTGCGGTGCGCGGCCTGTGGCTCGGCTTCAGGCGGATCCTACGCTGCCACCCGTGGGGCGGCTCCGGCTACGACCCGGTGCCGGCCCTGCACAACGACTGTCATCACACCGTCCACCATTCCCACTAAGACCGGCGCGGAGCCGCGCCCAACAACGAAGATTCCGAAGCGCCATGGAAAACAAGAACGTCATCCTCGCCATCGTCCTGTCCGCTGCGATCCTGATCGGGTGGACATTCCTCCAGGCGCACTTCTTTCCGGCGCCGGCGCCAAAGCCGCAGCAGACGCAGGAGCAGCAGCCCCAGCAACAGCAGCAACAGGCCCAGCAGGCGGCGCAGGACACCGGTCGCAAGGTGGTGAGCCGCGAGGAGGCGCTGAAGGAGAGTCCGCGTGTCGCGATCGACACGCCGCGCCTCAGCGGCTCGATCGCGCTCAAGGGCGCACGCCTCGATGACCTGGTGCTGAAGGGCTATCGCGAGACGGCCGACCCGAGCAGCCCGAACGTCGTGCTGCTCTCGCCCAGGAACAGCAAGGACGCCTATTTCGCCAATCTCTATTGGACTGCCGACAGCAGCGAGACCGACGTTCCGACTGGCGACACATTGTGGCAGGCCGACGGCACTACCTTGTCGCCCGACAAGCCGGTGACGCTGACCTGGGATAACGGCCACGGCCTCGCCTTCACGCGCAAGTTCGAGATCGACTCGAATTACATGTTCACCGTCACCGACACCGTTGCCAACTCAGGGTCGCAATCCGTGGAACTGGCTCCGACCGGTCGCGTCATCCGCTACGGCACGCCGGCAAATGCCAGCCAGACCTACGTGCTCCACGAAGGCCCGATCGGCGTATACGATGGATCGTTGAAAGAAGAGAAAT
The DNA here is from genome assembly GCA_035274225.1 of Dongiaceae bacterium. GTDB lineage: Bacteria > Pseudomonadota > Alphaproteobacteria > Dongiales > Dongiaceae > Dongia_A. The sequence continues at coordinate 3,034 of DATEOK010000269.1, read as the reverse complement.
ATAAGTCTGCCAGATCGCAGGCCGAGGAACCGGAGAACAACGGCAAGTTCGTCTATCCCAATTCGACCGGCGGTTGGATGGGCATCAGCGACAAATACTGGCTGGTCAGCCAGATTCCGCCACAGGATGAAACCCTGACGGGCAGCATTTTCTACGACCCCAAGGGCGATTTCTATCAGGTGGATTTTGCTGCCGCCAAGCGCCAGGTACCGGCCGGCGGCAGCGTGACCCGACAGCAGCATCTGTTCGCCGGCGCGAAGGTCGTCAACATGCTGGACGAGTACAGCGACCGCCTGGGCATTCCATTGTTCGATCGCGCCGTCGATTTCGGCTGGTTCTTCTTCCTGACCAAGCCGCTGTTCAAGATCCTCGACTACATCTTCCGCTTCGTCGGCAATTTCGGCGTCGCCATCCTGTGCCTGACCGTCCTCGTCAAGGCCGTCATGTTCCCGCTTGCCAACAAGTCTTACCGCTCGATGAGCAAGATGAAGATCCTCGGCCCCAAGATGAAGGAGCTGAAGGAGAAGCATGGCGAAGACCGCGCCAAGCTCAATCAGGAGATGATGGCGCTCTACAAGCGCGAGAAGGTCAACCCGGCCGCCGGCTGCCTGCCGATCGTCGTGCAGATTCCGGTGTTCTACGCGCTGTACAAGGTCATCTACACCACCATCGAAATGCGGCATGCGCCGTTCTTTGGCTGGATCCATGACCTCTCCGCGCCCGATCCGACCAGCGTCCTCAACCTGTTCGGCCTGATCCCGTGGGACTATCACGTGCTGCTCGCGATCCCGGTGATCGGCGGGCTGCTCCACTTCCTCTCGATCGGCGTGTGGCCGCTGATCATGGGCTTCACCATGTGGCTGCAGATGCGCCTCAACCCGACGCCGCCGGACCCCGTGCAGGCGCGCATCTTCGCGCTGATGCCGATCATCTTCACCTTCATGCTGGCGCCGTTCTCGGCCGGCCTCGTAATCTATTGGGCGTGGAACAACACCCTCTCGATCGCGCAGCAGCGCCTGATCATGTGGCGCATGGGCGTGAAGCCCTGACGATGGCCAAGGCCAGCGACGGTGCCTGGCTGTTCGCGCAGGAATGCCGCTTTGTCGCCGGCACGGAAACGCTCGACCGTTTACCGCCGCCCGGCTTGCCGGAGGTCGCCTTCGCCGGCCGCTCCAACGTCGGCAAGTCGAGCCTGCTCAACGCACTCACGGGCCGCAAGCACCTGGCGCGCGTCTCCAACACGCCGGGCCGGACGCAGCAGATCAACTTCTTCGATCTCGGCAGTCACCTGATGCTGGTGGACCTGCCGGGCCACGGCTATGCCAAGGTCTCCAAGTCCAAGGTCAAGGGCTGGACCCGCCTGGTCGATTCCTACATCCGCGGCCGGCCCAACCTGTGCCGCATCCTGCTGCTGGTCGACGCCAACGTGGGCACCAAGGACGCCGACGAGACGCTGATGGACCTGATGGACGAATCGGGCCTCTCCTACCAGATCGTGATGACCAAGGCGGACCGGCTGAAGCCGGCGGCGCTGGAGAAGATGCGCGCCAAGCTAGCTGCCCAGGTGCGCAAGCGCCCGGCCTGTCACCCGGAAATCCCGGCGACCAGCGCGGACGCCGGCACCGGCATTGCGGAATTGCGACAGGCGCTGGCGGCGTTTGCCGCCTGACGGCGGCGGGGCCGCATTTACAAGCTAGGCCAGTTGGCCGCTTGATTTCCGGTCGCGGAATCCCCATGGTCTCCGCGCTTTTTCCTGGAGGGGCCTGAAGGCGCGATGTCACAGATCAACTACACCGACACCAAGCACTGGCTGCGCACCGCGCGGACGCTGACCGACGCCCTGCCCTACATGCAGAAGTATGCTGGCCGCCGCTTCGTCATCAAGTTCGGCGGCCATGCCATGGTGGACGCCGAGCTCAGCCGGGTGTTCGCGGAGGACATCGCGCTGCTGCGCCAGGTCGGCATCCTGCCGATCGTGGTCCATGGCGGCGGCCCGCAGATCAACCAGATGCTGAAGCGGCTCGGCATCGAGAGCACCTTCGTCGACGGCCTGCGCGTCACCGACGCCGCCACCGTCGAAGTGGTGGAGATGATTCTGACCGGCTCGATCAACAAGCAGATCGTCGCGGCGATCAACGCCGAAGGCGGCCACGCTGTCGGCCTCTCCGGCAAGGACGACAACCTGCTGCTGGCCAAGCCCGCGCAGCTGGTGAAGGACGGCAAGCAGGTCGATCTCGGCTTCGTCGGCGAGCCCGACAAGGTCAACCCGCGCATCATCACCTACCTGGAGCAGGCCGGCATCGTGCCGGTGATTGCGCCGGTCGGCTTCGGTCCTGACGGCAAGACCTACAACATCAACGCCGACACCGCGGCCGGCGCCATTGCCGGCGCGGTCGGCGCGGCGCGCCTGCTCGCCTTGACCGACGTGCCCGGCGTGCTCGACAAGCAGGGCCAGCTGATTCCCGACCTCACCGCCAGCCAGGTGCGCGCCCTCGCCGCTGACGGCACCATCTCCGGCGGCATGATCCCGAAGCTCGAGACCTGCCTCATGGCCGTGGAGCGCGGCGTCGAAGCCGCCGTCATCCTCGATGGCCGCGTGCCGCATTCGATGCTGCTGGAAATCTTCACGCCCCAGGGTGTCGGCACGCTGATCACCAAGGGCTGACCGCGCTCGTCCTCATCCCGTCATGGCAAGGCTTGGCCTTGCCATCCACGAGTCTCGTGAGGCAACACCGCGCGATTGCAGGCAAACTCGTGGATGCCAGTGCCAAGCACTGGCATGACGGAGAGGTTGAGACGCCGGCACTCCGGCGCGTCGTGACTAAGCCGTCCCGAACAGCCCCAGCTGCCACTCCATTTCCGCCGGGGTCAGCGGATAGTCGGTGCCGCCGCGCGGGTTGAGGGCGGCGGTGGGTGGGATGTGCGCGATGCGCAGCTGCAGCTGCAGCGCCTGGCGCATCGAGAGGTTGGCGCGCCACGCCAGCGCCGTCACCGCCTTCGAGCTCTTGGATGCCAGGATCGCAGATACGATGCT
>DATEOK010000268.1:0-4046 GCA_035274225.1 Dongiaceae bacterium | reverse complement strand
TGCCGTTGGTGCCTTCGTAGATCTGCGTGATGCGCGCGTCGCGAATCAGCTGCTCCATGCCCCATTCGCGGATGTAGCCATGGCCGCCGAACACCTGCACGCCGAGATTGGCGGCGTTGAAGCCGTGGTCGGTCAGGAACGACTTCACCACCGGCGTCAGCAGCGCGACCAGGTCGCCCGCCTCCTGCCGGCGCTTCTCGTCCGGATGGTGGTGCGAGATGTCGAGCTCCATGCCGACCCAGTAGCTGAGCGCGCGGCAGCCTTCGGTCAGGGCGCGCATGGTGAGCAGCATGCGCCGCACGTCGGGATGCACGATGATCGGATCGGCGGCCTTCTCCGGGAACTTGGCGCCGCTGAGCGAGCGCATCTGCAGGCGGTCCTTGGCGTAGGCGACGGCACCCTGATAGGCCGCTTCGGCGATGCCGAGGCCCTGCATGCCGACGGCGAGGCGCGCCGCGTTCATCATGGTGAACATGGCGGACATGCCCTTGTTGGGCTGCCCCACCAGCCAGGCGGTGGCGCCGTCGAAATTCATCACGCAGGTGGCGGACGCCTTGATGCCCATCTTGTGCTCGATCGAGCCGCAGCGCGCGGCGTTGCGCGGACCGGCCTCGCCCGAGGTGTTCGGAATGAATTTCGGGCACACGAACAGCGAGATGCCGCGGATGCCAGCCGGCGCGTCCGGCAGGCGCGCCAGCACCAGGTGGATGATGTTGTCGGTCAGGTCATGCTCGCCGGCGGAGATGAAGATCTTGGTGCCGGTGATCTTGTAGCTGCCGTCCTGGTCCGGCTCGGCCTTGGTCTTGATCAGGCCGAGGTCGGTGCCGCAATGCGGCTCGGTCAGGCACATGGTGCCGGACCAGGTGCCGCTGACCAGCTTCGGCAGGTAGGTCGCCTTCTGGTCCGGCGTGCCGTGCAGCGCGAGCGCGTTGTACGCGCCGTTGCTGAGGCCGGGATACATGCCGAATGAGAGGTTGGCCGAGCAGATCATCTCCTCGACCGCGAAGTTGATCACCTTGGGCAGGCCTTGCCCGCCGAACTCCGGATCGCACGGAAGTCCCGGCCAGCCACCTTCGATGAACTTGGCGTAGGCTTCCTTGAAGCCCTTGGGCGTCGTCACCGTGCCGTTCTCGTAGCGGCAACCTTCCTCGTCGCCCGAGTGATTGATCGGCTGCAGTTCGCCGGCAGCGAACTTGCCGGCTTCCTCCAGAACCGCCTCGACCACGTCCTGCGTCGCATCGGCGAAGCCCGGCAGCTCGGCGAGCGTGTCGGCCTTTAACAGGTCGAACAGGACAAAGCGGATGTCATCCAAGGGTGCGGTGTAGGTCGGCATCTTCTCGTCTTCTTTCTTCGCTCGCTTCCCCCGCCCTACCCTCCCCCTTCAGGGGAGGGGATTGCCGTGTGGGGTGGGGGAAGTTGCAGCGCTCAGTTTCTCAGCGGCTTTCCAGTCGTCAGCATGTGCTCCATGCGCGCCAGCGTGCCTTCGGTCTTCACCAGCTTCATGAAGGCGGCGCGCTCGAGCTTGGTCACGTGGTCCTCGGTCACGACTTCCGTGTGGTCGGTCTTGCCGCCGCTCAGCACCTCGGCCAGCGCGTCGGACACCACGACATCGTGCGGCAGCGCCTTGCCCTGCTGCGCGAAGCCGTGCACCACTAGGTTTAAGCCGGTCCTGCCGCTCGGCCCCGGCAGGCGCAGCTCCGGCGGCTTCGGCGGCTGGTATCCGTCGGCCAGCATCTTCAGCGCGCGTGCCTTGGCATCCGCCAGCAGGCGATCGCGGTTCATGCTGATGCCGTCGGTCGGGCGCAGGAACTTGAACTCCTTCGCCTCCGCCGCGGACTTCGCGACCTTGGCGAGGGAGATGGCTTCGAACGCGGCGCCGACCGGCGGCATCGGACCCTTGGGATCCTTCGGCCCCGGCTGGTTGCGCACCAGCATCTCCTTGCAGCCGCCCCAACCCGGCACCACGCCGACGCCGACCTCGACCAAACCCATGTAGGTCTCGGCATGCGCCTGCACCGCGCCCGCATGCAGCACAGTCTCGCAACCGCCGCCGAGGGCCATGCCGCTGGGCGCGGCGACGACAGGGAAGGCCGCGTATTTCATCGCCTTCATGACCGCCTGGCCCTGGCCGATCAGGTCGTCGATCATCGGCCACAGCCCGACATTGGCGGCGAACAGCGCGAGGCCTACATTGGCGCCGACGGAGAAATTCTCCGCTTCGTTGTGGATGACCAGCGCCTTCATCTTCTTGCCGACGTGATCCAGCGCCTGCTTCAGCAGGCTGAGTGAATCCTGGTCGAGCGCGTTCATCTTGCTGTGGAACTCGAGGCAGGCGACGCCGTCGCCGATGTCCCAGAGCGAAGCCGAGCCGTTCTTGAGGATCGGCTTGGCGGTCAGCTTGACGTCGGACAGCAGCAGCACGCCCTCCCCGCGCTCGACCGGATGATAGGCCCCATCGGTGCCGAGGTAATTGAGCTTGCCGCCAGCGACCTTGTAGAAGCCGCCGGCCTTGGCCGCCGTCTCAAGCAGCTTCGGCACGTCCATCTTCTCGGAGCGCAGGCGTTCGGCGAACCAGGCCGCGCCCATCTGGTCGATCATCTCGAACGGCCCGCGCTTGAAATTGAAACCGGTCCGCATCGCCTGGTCGACCTCGACCACGTTATCGGCGATCTCCGGCACCAGCGAGGCCGCGTAGGTCAGCAGGCGCGACAGCACGCTCCAGGCATATTGCCCGCCTCTGTCCTTGTGCGAGACCAGAACCTTGAGCCCGCCCTTGGCGGCATCGGCGGATTCAAGCCGCGCGGTGGTCGACGGCGCATAGGCGCCAGACTTGAGGTCGATCGATTCCTTGACCCGCTTTCCGCCCTCGGTGTTGAGGCGATAGAAGCCGCCCTTGCCCTTCCGTCCGGTGTAGCCGTCGGCGATCATCTTGGTCAGCAGCGGCCAATCGCGGCGCAACGTCACGTACGCATCGTCGGGCTTCAGCGACGCCGCCATGCTCTTGTCGACATGCGGCATCAGGTCGAGCCCAACCAGATCCAGGAGTCCGAAGATACCGGTCTTCGGCGCGCCGATCGGGCGGCCCATAATGGCGTCCGCTTCCTCGACCGTGAGGCCGAAGTCGAGCGCCGCGGTGACCGCCGCCTGCATCCAGTAGACGCCGATACGGTTGGCAACGAAGCCCGGCGTATCCTTGGCATGCACGATCGCCTTGCCCAGCATGACGTCGCCGAACTGGGAAATCTCCTTGATCGCCGCGGGGCGCGTCTTCGCCCCACCGACAACCTCCAGCAGGCGCATGTAGCGCGGCGGATTGAAGAAGTGCGTGATGCAGAAATCCTGCGCGAAACTGTCCGGGAGGCCGGCGGTCAGCTGCGCCAGCGGAATGGTCGAGGTGTTGGAGGAGACGATCGAGCCCTTCTTCCGCTTGGCGTCGAGCTTCTTGTAGAGGTCTTGCTTCAGGTCGACGCGCTCGATGATCGCCTCGACGATCCAATCGACGTCGGCAAGCTGTCCCAGGTCGTCCTCGATATTGCCGGGCGTGATCAGCCTGGCGGCGGTCTTGGACATCAGCGGTGCGGGATCGGCTTTCAGCAGCTTGTCGATCGCGCCCTTGGCAATCGCGCTGCGGTCGGTCGCATCTTTCGGCACGATGTCGAGCAGCAGCACGGGCACGCCGGCATTGGCGATCTGGGCGGCGATGCCGCTGCCCATCACGCCGGCGCCGACGACGCAGGCTTTCTGGATCGTCATGCCGCCTCCAGGATGGTGGCGATGCCCTGGCCGCCGCCGATGCATTGCGTGGCGAGCGCGAACTGCTTGCTCTCACGCTTCAGCAGGGCAGCCGCCTTGCCGGTGATGCGCGCGCCGGTGGCGCCGAGCGGGTGACCCAACGCGATGGCGCCGCCGTCGAGATTGGTCTTGTCGAGGTCGATCTTGAGGTCGCGCATGCAGGCGATCGCCTGCGATGAGAAGGCCTCGTTCAGCTCGATGATGTCGATGTCCTTGATGGTGAGCCCGGCGCGCTTCAGCGCGCGCTCGGTCGC